>JACTUC010000004.1 GCA_015660995.1 Candidatus Methanomethylicaceae archaeon
TTTATATATTTTGTATGGAATGGAGTGGCTTCTGATTACGCTACTGATTATTCTATCATTTTGTGGCTTGCTGTCTTTGGAGCCTTTGGACTTGCCGCTTTCAAGGTAAAAAGAAAAGTAACTCCAACACCTAAGGCGTCTCATACCTTAGACTGAACAGGAAGGCGCAATTTAACTTTATATCTTGGGTTTGGGTTTGGGGTTAAAATTTAATCCCACACATACGAAAACACGCATTAAACAGGACCACGAGTAATCTTTGTGTGTTCAGGCAGTATGTCCCATACCTTTATTTCTATATCGTAAGCGGAACAACCAGGGCATGTTCTCACGCCTGCGATGATTGGTCCGTTCACATACGCCTCTGCTGATGCTTCGTCTTTAAACAGGTAGATTCCACCTGCTGTTTTTTCAGCCTCATTCATAAGCCAAATCTTCCATAGAAGTCCCTTGACCTCGCCATTGGGACCGAATCTTGGGGCACCCTCCAGCCAGTGTTTCTCAAGATCGGGTTTCGGATTCCTGAATTTTAAATTTAATTGAACAATCTTCGTCATTGTCTCATTACCACCTCAGAGTAATAATTGGACAAAGGCACTTGTAACGTTTTAGATTTTGTCTTCAATCGTTTGGGGTTTGGGTTTGGGGTTAAAATTTAATTCGATAGTCAACTATACGCCAAAGGTCTTTGGGGCCATGTCTTTGCCCGAGGTTAATTGTTCAGCATATGTGAGTCAATGTTGTCATTGAGTAAGTATCAAAAGAAGAAAAGTTTTATGAAGGTTCAATGGTTGAAAGTTCTGCTCTCAGTTTGTCATCAATCAAAATGAATTCTGAGTCTAAACATATTATGTTCCAATTGGATGTCAACCCTGGGCTGAATTCTATCTGCGCTATGTCTTTGGATGAGAATATACCTGTTTTAGCCTTTACACGAAAACCGGTAAATATTGAACCATTGTAAGTTACTTCCAATTTGTATTTGTCACCAAGAATTGTGTAGAGGCGCTTTTGGATAGACGGAATATCTGGGTATATCGCTTTAGCTTCATCTTCAAATGGTTTTTCTGAATAAGCATTATTTGTTTGGTCAGCAATTATTGTGTTGCTTTCCTGTTCTGGAAATGCGCTCGCTTGCTTTCTGGACTCCATCAGCTTCCTTAATCTCGCTGATGGGGAATAATCGGGCTCCTCATTAATTGTCTTTACATTTCTAGCAGAAAGCCATTCGAATAGATACGCCTTACCAGCTTCATCAAGGGGGTTTGACAGGGTAAACGCTTGATTCTCTCCTTTGATCTTAAAAATCAGAGACTCAGTTGCTAGTGGAGGACCACGCCCCTTTAATTGTACATTGAGATTGAGCTCTACGGTTTCTATATCAGTCAATGGGGTGTCGAGGGGTGTTCCACCTAACCTGGTTTTTGTGAAATGATCCCAATAGAAATGATAAGTCCACAAACCCTCATCACAGTGTATTGTATATATTGGAATGCTAGGGTCATCAGGTTCTTGAACCTCAACAGGTGGAGTTGGTTTCCCAATTTCTGAGACTAAATCGTCCTCAATAGTGTATAATCTATCAGGCGCAAATATCAATAGAGACATTACTAACACTTTGGCCTCTTCATCAGTCAAACCTGGATGCTTTGTAAGGATTTTCTTTAAAATCAGTTGAACCTCTTTATCCTTGGTTGTAAAGGTCAGAGTCCCATCCATGCCATCTTCACTTGGGACATTAATTACAATCTTTAGAATGGAGTCTTTGTATAACTCAAAACATTTCTTGCCTTCAATATCTTTCACGATTTCGTCAGCGTTCTGATATTTGCTCACTTCAACCGTTGAATTTGGATCGAGAAATACTGCGTATGGCTGTTCGGAAGAACTTGCTTCAGCGCCAATGATCTTCGTAGACATGATTGCTAGTGAAAAGCCAAAATCAGATTCATATTTCAGATTCCCAGATTTGATAACACCGATTATGTCCTGTGATAACAAATTAACCACCACAAATTGTGAGTCGAAACTATTGTGAGTATATCGATTTTATACAAAATAAGTGTTAGTTAGGAAACATGATTTACTAGGTCAAACTTCGCATCCAATTCCCGAAAAAGGGTATCAATCATATTGACGCGAGTAGTCAACTATCCGAAAGGTCTTGGGCTATGTCTTTGCCCTTTTGAAGAACAACTCATTGACCAGAGTGGGAGTGTATTAATCTTTGCAGCACGAAAGAGGAAGATGTGAAGCTGAAGCTTGACACCAATATAGGCACAACAGCACTTCTGCTCGCAATTTTTTCATCAATTTTCTATATCCTTTTCTGGCTATACCTGGCAACGCCATTTTCCAAACCACCCCTTTTTTGGCTGTCCTTTTTACTATGGTTTTTACTTGGATTCTTAGGCTTCCTTTTAGCTGATGACAATGAGCATTGGCGAAATTTAGTAGTTTTCGCCTTTTGCTTGTTGCTCATGCCGTTTGCTGCAGGGGCGACATATTCTGATTTCATGTTTACAGTTACAATAGCCAATGAGGGTTGGGCAGCA
The DNA here is from genome assembly GCA_015660995.1 of Candidatus Methanomethylicaceae archaeon. Lineage (GTDB taxonomy): Archaea > Thermoproteota > Methanomethylicia > Methanomethylicales > Methanomethylicaceae > JACTUC01. The sequence continues at coordinate 2,556 of JACTUC010000004.1, forward strand.
GGCTATGGAACTGTCTTGCTTATTTATTTAACAAAACGGTTGCTCGATCGTAAACGAGGTTTGCCTGCTCAACCAACTCGACCTTTATCAGAGAGAGAGAAAGACGCTTACAAACTATGTGCATACAGCGCAATATCAGTAGTTTATCTTTTTATTGCATATCGCTTTAACGTGCTCGGGTATGGCTCATTTTGGTATTGGGTCCTTGTAATTCTCTATGTTCTTTGGTGGATTACGCTAGGTTGGTTTGCCTACAAGTATAGGTCGAGATTTATAATTCGCCTAGTGACAAAATATTCGTATAAGCAGAGAATTGTCGTAACTTTGTTCATGATTGGCATAATTCTCATCGGGACAATTATTGGCTACATGGCTGTTACTGGACAAAATATACAATTGACTACGGCTGTTGATTGGGTCTATTGGGGTCTGGTTATTGTTATTAATGTGATGATAGGTTATGTGTTCTTTCGGGCAATAGGTAATCTGCAAAATAACAGAATGAAATTGTTTGGCATTCTTGTTATATTATTGGATATATCCCTAATGTTCCTCATTTTCCCCGTTTTCTTTTTACCCTTTCTTACAGGTTTGATCCCATGGTAACGTCAGTTAATATTACCTCAGCATGATTTTGGAAGCAAAGACTGACCTATAGCCCGTGTCAACTATACGATAAAGGTCTTCTGGGCCATGTCTTTGCCCGTGATTAGCCTAAGACTGCGCTTCAGATTCCAGTATGCGCTTTACGTTGTAGACGGTGTCTACAACCGATTTATTCAACGTGCGGGTAACAAATGGCGCGAGCAGTTTGTAGAAGCCATTATACTTTAGGTCATTGCTCGAGGTGAATCGGGTCTTTCCTTCAATGGTCTCCATGCTGAAGGTGACTATGCTTCCCTTTGCAGGCCCAGAGGTGAACTCGAGAGAGAACTTTCGGTTGGGCTCGTATTCGATGACTCGTTGCGAAACCGTCATTTTTCCCATTACTTGAACAGTTAAGTCGCATGTCGCACCCACCCCGATTGGCCCTGCAGAAGTCCACTTCGCTTCGGAAACAGATGTATCCCACTTAGTGAGTTTCGATAGGTCGGTTATGAGCTTCCAGGCCGCCTCCGCAGGACGGTCAATCAAAACGCTCGCCACAATCTTCACCATATTGACGCCTCCTAAAGGAAAATTTTGGGTATTTTTGCCGCGCTCTCCTCGGTGCTCATTGCTAAAGCATTAGATTGCAGGAAATAATTAACAATGATCACAAAACGTTACAATGTTTTATCTCCAAGAATTTTTCCATGGGCAAAATGACTGACCTGTGGCTGTAAGAAGAAGGAAACAAATCCATGAATAACCACACATGGGCCTGATTTATCGATTACTTTGAGCTTTTTGCGTTTACTTTTTTCGTTTGGTCTGTTTCAGAATAGTATTTCCTTTCCGATCTTTAAATTCAATTGATTCTTTCGGGGTCGTAAAATATTTCCTCTCCTCCTCCGGAAGCCTATCTAAAAACTCCTTACTATATTTACCAGCTAATGTAGCCGCATCACTTTTCCAATATCTGTATTTGACTCTATATTCTTCCTTATTCCTTTCTGCTAACTCAGATTTACGAGAATCATCCTTGTAATATACACATAAAACATATTCCGTTTGGCCTTCTTGAAGTTCATTATTAACTTTAGCTTCATGAAATCCATGGTTTTGTAATTCATTAATTCCTATGCGAATTAGCTTATCCTTATCCTCAGAAAAAAATAGATATTTACCTGTTATTCTGTAGGTCGGTTTCTCATTTCTTAATAACCAAATCCAATAACCATCAAAAATGATTTTTACTTCTTGAGATATTTTCCATACGCCCCAAAATCTTGTACCCATTTATGTTGAGAGCGTTCTTGCCATGTTTTAAAGGCATTATCCACATGCTCTGCAAATTCTTTTTCGGAACAACCATTGACCTTGCAAAAATGTCTCTCAACTTCAGTATAATCAAGCTTTCCTTCATCAGCTAGTATCTTGGCCATACCAATATGCTTAACATGATGACACATTGCGCATAGAAGAATAAAACCATCGAGTCTCTGAATGTGGTGCTTATCATCATAATTCCATATCTCATGGAGCTTCATTTTTCCTTCAGTTTCACTACAAATCTGACATTTCCTTCCGTTCTCTCTGATGATCTCCTCTCGCAACTTATTCCATACTTCGGTTGGTAATAGCCTATATAATGATGAATACCAGACTGTTGAAGGAACGAGCTCGGCAGTTAATTTCATGGGATCCTCAACTATTATTAGTCGTATAAAGTCATAATCTTTACGAGTCGAACAGAATGTATCTTGTAATTGACATCGAAACTGAAAATTTAGGCACAGATGTCATGAAAGACAATAAACGAATTCTGTCCGTCCAAATAGGTGACAATGTTAGTCAAATCTTATACTGGGCTGATTCTAAGGATCCTAAAAGAAATTTACAAAGCGCAAAAAAAGATATATTGTCATTATTATCTGAAGGTGTCATTTTTACTGGATATAATATAAAGGGATTTGATACGATTTTTCTAGCTAAGTTTTTAGGCATTGTATTACCTGAATCAAATCTTCTTGACCTTAATCACCCACAAAAACTGGCTGAGCTCACTAGCATACGTAAGCCTCGCCTTGAAGAAATTTGCTTAGCTTGTGGTATTGATGTGCGCCATAAGCAACGTATGAACGAGAGGGCACAAAAGTATGCGGTAAAAGAAGAATTCAAAAAGGCAGCATCTGCCAAAGCTAACGAATTAGTGAAAGAAAAAGGCTGGTCCTTAGATTTTGCCTATAGATATTCTTTGGACAAAATATGCCTTGGCAATGCAATTTATTATGCTTATATAGAATTTATTGATAGTGATGAGCCAAAAAATACACTCTTCTACGAGTATGCGATTGGCGATGTTATTGTTGAATACGCTCTTCTTAAGAAGATGAGATATTAAAACATGTAACATTAAGTTTCATTGAGATCACCATCAGCCCCATGTTCCACCATTATTTAGTCTGGCTTCGAATAGTGATTTGAAAATTTCTTATTTTAAGAATAAATAAGAAAAAAGCAAAGGAAAAAAATCAATAAATATTTTTTCGCATGAAGACATTTGCCTGAGTAGTCGTCACTACATTCCATCCTTCAGTAAGCATCTTGCAGATCTCATCGACCTTCTCAATAGCAATAGCCTTAGCTTCAAAGCGATTGCTATCAAAATTGATAATATGCGTGTAGATCTCCGTGTTCTTGATATTTCGATGACCAAGCTGAGTCTTCACAAGCACGAGATCCTTGGTCTCCCGGTAGAGCCTTGAAGCATAGAAGTGCCTGAACGTATGAAGATGAACCTTATTCGCCTCAGAAAGATTATACTTCTCAACAACCTTCTTCCGATATTTGACGATAGCTTTTCGAAGCCTATTTGCCTTCAATGGCTGATCATTCCGCATGAATAGAGGTCCAGTTGTTCTGCCTTTGACGATTATTCTATTTACCTTCTCCAGAAGCTTATCAGAGATCTTCACTTGCCGGGTTGAGAGCCCTCCTGCCTTCGCGGTCTTTATGGTAACGACATTGTTCTTCAAATCCTCGACATTCAGTTCAATCAGTTCAATCGTCCTGCACCCAGTATCCCGAAAGAACTCAAAGATGACCGCATAGAAGACATTGGCATTGTCAATTATCTTGTTTATAACATCCTCAGACGGTATCTCCGGGACTTTCTCGTACCTCTTCTTCAACCCACCATGAAGCTTCTGTTTAGGTCTCTGAATGTTCTGTATCTTACAATAAATTGAATACGCATTTTGAAGAGTCATCTTACGAAGATCGCCGGTGTTCTTCGTTCTGATAAAATCACAGACCAGATTCGCATTATCTAGATCTATATAATTATTAATATACAACAGGTTCTTCACATACGCATCAATGGTATACTTGCTGTATGGTGGATCTGCTCTAAGCATTTCGTCTTTTACATGCAGTATCTGTGGTAGTCTTGATATTCTAGCTGGTTGGGTACCAATTATTAGGCGCCGGGGAAGGGATTCGAACCCTTGCACCCCCGAAGAGGCACCGGCTTGCCTGTCCCTTTTCGAAGATCTCGAGGCCGGCGCTTTAACCGCTCAGCCACCCCGGCTCAACTGATACTAAGTATCGGTTTTAATAATGTTTTTCCCTAGAAAGCAACAATAACCCGGGCATGCAATATCCCTATCGGGATAGCCTTGGTTTATTCATACCTGGATCATATCTCGGACGTCTACATACACATACATAACGACACGCTGGAGGGCGTATTCGAAGAGGCTGCGATCGCGTCTTTCGATGTAATTATCGAGACTTCCAAAGTGCGTATCAAGACTATAATTAATGTTGAGCTCGACGCAGATGACCTAGAGCAGCTTCTCTACAAATGGATAGACCACTTGCTCTACATCTTCGATGCAAAGAGTTTTGCAATCTCCAGAACCGAAGTCATAGTCTCTGAAAAAAAGACCAACCCCTCCCTCGTTGCGAAGATCTACGGCGAGAGCTATGATCCAAAGAAACATGGCCAGAAAGTGGCAGTAAAAGCAATGACATATTCCCTAATGCGCATATACAAGAAAGGAGACCATTGGGAAGCGTACTTTGTGCTCGACATCTAATTTTTACCAGAGAATTGGCTTCTGGCGCAACTGACTACGCTTAAATATGCCTCAAGATTTCATTACTGTGTGGCGCAATGCGAAGTGCCCAATCCTTTGGGCAGCAATAGTGCGCTTTGTTAGAACGGGTGAATATTATGAGCTCAAGCCGTAACTCGAACATCCCCCTCAAGAGGATTGATGAGTATATTTGGGAGATTCCCCAATCTTTTAGGCAAGGCATGAACGTCCCTGGCAGGGTTTACGCTGATGAAATCCTTGTCCAGAAGATGGCCGAGGACCTAACGCTCCCTCAATGTGTAAACGTCGCGCAACTGCCTGGCATTATCAAGCACTCAATAACCATGCCCGATGGCCATCAGGGTTACGGATTCCCCATTGGAGGTGTAGCTGCCTTCGATATGGATTCTGGTGTTATCTCCCCAGGGGGGGTGGGGTATGACATAAACTGCGGCGTAAGGTTGCTTCTTACAAGTTTAGATGCAAAAGATGTCAAACCAAAACTTTCAGAATTGGTGAACACACTCTTCGATCTCGTTCCGTCTGGGCTCGGCTCTAAGGGAGGGATCCGCCTCAATCAATCACAGCTCGATGAGGTTCTCGAGCACGGTGTACAATGGGCGATAGAGAAGGGCTACGGGTGGGACGAAGACGCAAGGAGGTGCGAGGAGGGTGGCAGGATGAAGACTACTGATCCCTCCAAAGTTTCTTCCAAGGCAAAGGAGCGTGGCGGCAGCCAGCTGGGGACCCTTGGTAGCGGCAACCACTTTCTCGAAGTAGAAATGGTTGAAAAAATTTTCAATACAACAACCGCAAAAACCTTTGGTGTGGAGCACGAGGGCCAGGTCGTAGTAATGGTTCACTCCGGTAGCAGGGGTTTGGGTCACCAAGTCTGCAGCGATTACCTCTTGACTATGGAACGCGCGGTATCCAAGTATGGCATCAAGATTCCTGACAGGGAGCTTGCGTGCGCGCCTGCGTCCAGCCCCGAAGCGAATGACTACTTTGGTGCAATGAGTGCGGCCTGCAACTATGCCTGGGTAAACAGGCAGTGTATGGCACATTGGGCGAGGGAGGCTTTCAGGAAGACCTTCAAGTCCGACCCGGAGAAGCTAGGTATGCGTCTCGTTTACGATGTGGCACACAACCTAGCCAAGCGCGAGGAGCACGACTGCGAGGGCAAGAGAAAGGTCCTCTACGTCCACAGGAAGGGCGCCACAAGATCATTCCCAGCTGGCAGGCCTGAAGTCCCTCAGGACTACAAGAACGTCGGCCAGCCCGTGATCATCCCTGGTAGCATGGGCACAGCGTCGTACCTCCTTGTGGGGGGGCCAAAATCAATGGAGCTGAGCTGGGGATCCACAGCCCACGGCGCAGGCAGGTTCCTCAGCCGCGAGGCTGCCATAAGGAAGTACTGGGGCAGCGACGTGAAGCGCGACTTGGAGAGCAAGGGCATACTAGTCAGGGCAGCTGACATGAGGGTTATAGCAGAAGAAGCACCCGGCGCATACAAGGACGTCGACAGGGTTGCAGAGGTCTCCCACAATCTGGGCATTGCTACCCTCGTCGCTAGGATGGTCCCGCTTGGGGTGACCAAAGGCTGATGAATCCCAGTCCAATAACCTCAAGGGCAGGCAGGTTCCTCGTCATCAGTGAGGAATCCTTCTCAAGCGTAGGCATTTCCTCGAACGTTTACGTTGCCGAGCTGGCTGGCAAGCACTACCTCTTTGACACAAGTGGGCACCCCGACCTTGTGTCCTTTCTAAAAGCCGCGAACATAGCCACGGAATCGCTTTCCGCCGCCTTCCTTACGCATGGTCACTATGATCATACAATGGGGCTCATATCCCTCTCCAAAATTGGTGTTCCAGCTTACCTGTCGATGGAGGACGCCGATCTGCTCGAGAGCATCATCGACAAGGCGGGCGTGAGGGACATAAACAATGGCAAGAAGATCCTTCGAGAGCTGGGTCTCGAGGTCATCGTCACCCCTGGGCATTCATGCGGAAGTGTCTGCTACTATTCGGCAGATGAGAAGCTGCTCATAAGCGGCGATACAGTTTTTTCGAATGGCTTCTTTGGAAGGACCGACTTGAGTGGTGGAAGCAACTTGGAGATGAAAGCAAGCCTGAAGCTGCTTTCAGGGCTTGATGTCGAGGCAATGCTCCCTGGCCACGGTTTCTGCATTATGAGGGGTGGGAGAGACTCCATCTCTTTAGCTCTGGCAAATGCGGATTACCTCTTGGGGTAAATCCGCTCAACCCAATGTCACTGCATGCAGGAGCCATGCCATTATTATCGAGAAGATCGGGGTCCCTGCCCATAACAGGATCAGCTTAACCGCTGTCTCCCTGCTTAGCGCCCTTGTACCCTTGCCAAGCCCCGCTCCATAAACCCCCCCGACTATCGACTGGCTTATGGACACCGGAACCGCCAGCTGCGTGAAGATGTGAACCGTCGACGCACCCCCCACCTGGGATGAGAAGGCTGTGGCAGGACCAAGGCTGGCAACGCCTTCCCCGACAGTCCTCGAAACCCTCTGACCCACTATTATGGCTCCAGCGCTCGCGGCGATGATAGCTACTCCCAGAGCAAGCGTCACACCCAAGTCGCCTCTCACGACCCCTACAATTGTACCCAGCGTATTAGCCCCGAAAACATATGCAGTGTAGAAGCTTGCTGCAAGGGTCATTATGCCATAAACCACAACGGTCCCTTCCAAGCTCTTGATCTTGTACTTGCGAAGCACCTTCGACAGCACCATGGAAACTCCCGCAGCCACGAAAGGAGCCAATGCCCACGATGCAGCTACCAGGAGCAGTCCGCTTGAATTCAACGGCATCCCCAGGTAGAGGGCACTCCCTATCGACGCGCCTACAACCGCTTGGGTTATGGGCAGGGGCAGCCTCGCTGCAGTAGCTATCAATATCATGGCAAAGGTGACGCCGAGTATCACGCTTAACGAGTAGTCGCTGAAGATCCCCTCGACAATGTTGCCCTGTATGGCATTCGAAAGCTTGCTTCCCTCCAAGATCACCCCCACCGCCAGGCCTGCCACGAATACCAAAATGCCATTCCTGTAGGAGAGGATCTTCGATCCGGCTATTGTTCCAGCTGAATTACTAGCGTTGTTCGCCCCACACATGCCTAAAGTCAACAATGTCAAGGCGATGAGCAATGCTGCCATTAACACTATGCCCCTGACTTGACTATCATGGCCGTGATAACGTCAGAGGCAGCCTCTGCAGCGTCCGCCACCATGTCCAACAGGAAAATAAAGTCCCTTATTTGCAAGTACGATAGGGGGGACATCTTCTTCTCGTTCCTGGTCAGGTTTTTGAGAATGTCCAACTTGATGTCGTCGAGCATCTCCTCCGTCTTCTCCACATCATGGGCGAGCTGAAGTGCTTCCTTCATATTTTTGTCCAGAAGTTCGACTGAAGTCATCAGGATCTTTACTATCTCAACTGTTCCCTTAATCATCTTCATAATGTTGTCCTCCCCTTCGAAGAGAACAGCAACCTCTTCCCTGTCTGGCTGGCGCGAGGCAATCGCCCTGGAGGCATCCTTGGACTTGTCCGCTATATCATCTAGTGCTTCTGCCAGCTTGTAGAAGTCTTCTTTGAGCCCAACGAAGACTGTGCCGCTAAAAAGACCCAGCTCCACTTGTCTCTTGACGTCGTCCGCCTCCCTCTCCAAACGGGCTATCCTCTCCGCGACAGAGCCGACCGCTTCCCAATTATAGTCCTCACAAGCTTCAATCAGGTTCTCCAGGAGCTCCGCCGACATGAGCACGAGGTTCATGTGAACCCTTAACTGCTCAGCGACCCCCCTCAAGGGAAAGGAGAAAATTTTTCTCCACATGACTACTCTTCCTTGATCTCTGCCTTAAACTCACCCTCTACGTATTCAAGCTCCTTTATGTGCAAGACTTCCTTTATGATCCACTCGTTCTCCCGACAGATCCTTATGGTTTCCGCCTCTGCGTGCACCGATGCCTCCGCGATTTCTGCCGAGAGCGCCATTTTTGCCTCTACCTTCTTGGTCCTGAGTTCTGATATAACCTTGACAATCGTGCAACCTGCCGTCCCGTCAACCTCAGGGAGATCGCCGACTTTGGGATAGGGGGTTGCATGGATGGATGCGATCCCCTCCCTGCCCTTGATGACGTTCTGGTATACCTCCTCAGCTATGTGGGGGCAGAACGGTGCAAGGAGCCTCATAAAGTTCCAGATGACCACATATAGCGTGGTCTTTGCAGCCCTCTGGCTCTCCGGAGTCTTTGGGCTGTAGAGCCGAGGCTTCACAGATTCAACGTACTGATCGCACAGATCGTGCCAGTAGAACTTTTGGAGAAGATCCACGGCTATGTGAAACTGGTAACTTTCCATGGCTTCTGTCGTCTTCAGGACAGTCTCTCTTAACCTTGAGATTATCCACCTATCAACCTCCTCCAACTCCTCTGCGTTGAGGACATATGAAGGCTCAGCAAAGAACCCTTCTGCGAACCTTACAGAGGACCATACTTTCTGCAGGAAAGACTTGCCGTATTTCACTGGCTCCCACTTGAACGGGAAATCAGACCCGATCGTCAGCGACATTACGGCCTGCCTGATGGCGTCTGCGCCATACTCGTTGACCCCTTGGTCTGGCATTATCACGTTGCCTCTGGACTTTGACATCCTCGAGCCATCGGGACCGAGAATGTGCCCGTTTACCAGGACCCCCCTGAACGGTGCCTTGCCAGTCAGGATTAGGCACCTGAAGGTGCTATAGTAGAACCATGTCCTTATGATGTCGTGGCCCTGCTGGCGGAAATCAACGGGATATGCCCTTTCAAACCTACTTTTGTCGTTGAAAAAGCCGGTCACGATCAGAGGGCTTATGCTCGAGTCCACCCAGACGTCGCACACGTCTGTTGTTCCTGCCAACTCTGCCTCTCCGCACTTGGGACACTTTTCCATAGGGGGCATGTTGATCATCGTGTCCACAGGCAGTTCCTCCCTCCGCGGGGGGATTATGTTGTTGCACTTTTTGCAATACCAGAAGGGTATGGGGGTTCCGAAGACCCTCTGCCTTGATATGAGCCAGTCCCACTCAATGCTATTCACCCAATCCACCAAGCGCTGGCTCATGAATTTAGGGATCCACTTCATATTTGCGGACTCTTCGAGGATCCTTTCCTTGTAATCTTTTGTTCTTATGAACCACTGATCCTTTACAATAAACTCGATCGGGGTCATGCAGTCGGCTCTCTCCGTGTGGGTAAGCACGTTGTGGGTCATCTGATCCACTTTGGCCATGCGTCCTGCTGCCTCGAGGTCTTTTACTACCTCGTCCCTCGCGATCGCGGCCTTCATGCCGTTATACTTCCCGGAATTGATCATTTTGCCATACTCGTCAATCGCCTTCAGTATGGGCAGGCAGTACTTCTGCTGCCATTTAATGTCCTGCTCGTCGCCATATGTGCAAACCATCACAATTCCAGTGCCGAAGTTGGGGTCGACTGCCCCATCGGATAGGATCTTCACCTTCTGCCCGAAAATGGGCACCTCTGCCTCCCTGCCATTGAGATCCAAATACCTCTCATCGCCCGGGCTTACGGCGAGGGCAACGCATGCAGGCAGAAGCTCTGGTCTCGTGGTGGCAACCTCTAGGTCCTTCTCCTCTGACCTGAACTTCAAGTAGTAGAGCCTCCCTGCCTTCTGAACGTAACCGAGCTCCGCTTGGGCAAGCGCAGTTCCACACCTTGAGCACCAGTGCACCGGGAACTCTTTGCGGTAGATGAGTCCCTTCTCGAGCATCAAGAGCAGGGACTCCTGGACAGCCTTCCAGTAACTCTTGTCCATGGTCCTGTACTCGAACTGCTCCCAGTCGGGTCTGTAACCGAGCCTGATCATGGAGTGCTTCATGCTCTTGATCATGCTGCCAGTCCACTCCATGCACTTCTCCCTGAAGAACTTCCTATCCTCCCTCGAGACCTTCCACTTGTACTGCACCTTAAGCTCGGTTGGAAGGCCTTGGCAGTCCCATCCTTGGGGGAGAAGGACGTCAAAGCCACACATCCTCTTGTACCTGGCAATCACGTCGTTAAGGATGTTCCAATAGGCATGTCCCATGTGGAGCTCGCCCGAGGTGAACGGGGGCGGCGTGTCAATGACGAAGACGGGCTTGCCATCGTTCTTGAATTTGTAAACCTGATAGTACTCCTCGCTGAGCCAGCTGTTCTGCCACTTCTCCTCTACCCTCTGCGGAGAGTAGTTCTTGTCCATCTTTCTCAAAGAATCGCCTGACTCTGCCAAAACCATTCCGCCCTACCACGCTACCTTTTGAACAGTTGATAAACCCTAACTCTTTAATTTTACCTTGAAGTAACCTTTTCATTCAATCAAGTAACTAAAGGTAAAGCTACTTCGGACTCTGTTTGCTTGCTGCGCTCTTCTCGCCAAGCGCCTTTATCGCCTTTATCGCGAACTCCACTTCCATCTTTTCAATGTTATCCTCCAGCGTCTTTACTCCGCGTGAGTTGTACTCCGCAAGAACCGCCTTGATTGGTCTACCGTGCTTCTTCTCTACCTCCTTGACTTTGGCGACGAAGTATGCCTTGGTAAACCCCTTCGTATCCTCAAAACACAATGGTGGGTCCTCGCCTAGCATCTCGCACAGATCAATCAATGCGATGCATGCTGTAGGGTCCCTATCAGCTGGACACCTGTCTTCGCAGTGGGACTTTGCGTATTTCACAATATTCGCAAGATCCTTCTCATTTGTCATAAAACCACCAGATTTTTGGCCTCTGCAAAGTTGTTTCTACATCGCTTTTGGCTCTGCGAACTCGGCAAATTCATCATTGGCCATGATCCAATATGCTTTGAGGTGAAATAAGCTTTAGGTTCGGCTCCGGACTTTCACCCCTCTTTTTGGGAACTATCCCTCAGATAAGAAAGGGATAACCTTTATAGTGTCATGGCATTTTATCTTCTGTGAGGTGGAGATAATGGGTGGTCGCCAGAAGACAACACTGCTTAACCCTGTTAACAAAGAAGAGAAGAAGAAACAGGCACAGCAGTCGAAGGAATAAAATCATGCCTGAGAAACGGAAGTGCAGGATCACAATTTTCATTCCTATTTCTATATTATCCGATGTCCCGAGCCTCATCGAAAAAACATTCAAGGTCGGACAGCTAGCCAGATCCGCCTCCATATTCAGGGTCGACAGAATAGTGGTCTACAAAGACTCGCCCTCTGCGAGCAGGGAAGATGCCTTTCTAATTAGGGATCTCCTCTCCTATGCGGAGACACCCCAGTATCTGAGGCGGAGGATCTTCCCGATAATGGACAATCTGAAATACGCTGGCTTGATCCCGCCACTCCGAACGCCACATCACCCTCTGGAGAGCACTGAAGCCTCCTTCAGGGAGGGCTTGGTACTGAGTTCTGACTCCAAAGGATCAAGGGTCGACGTGGGTCTCAAGAAGCCTGTCGACTGCTCCTCGCCATTGACCGTCAATAAGAGGGTGACGATGAAGCTTGTGAACGGGGCTTGGCTTCCAGCTTCAAAGGAGGAGGTGCCACTCTACTGGGGCTATAGCTTTAGCCTTGAGTTCAAGGGAATCACCCAGCTCATTGCAGCAGGTCAGTACGATTCTGTGATTGCAACCTCTAGGATTGGGTCGCCTCTCGCTACCATCGCCAAAGACATGAAGAGGGCATTTTCTGACTGCAAAAATCTAGCAATTCTCTTTGGGTCTCCAGGGGAAGGGCTCCACGAGATACTAAAGAGGGAGGGCACCCGTATAGAGGACGTTGCCGATTTGATCGTGAATGCAGTTCACGATCAAGGCACTGCCACAATAAGGACCGAGGAGGCAGTGGCAATCTCGCTAGCCGCCTTCACCTCAATTGAAGATTTACAGCCTTGCTGATTTTTTCACAGGCAACCGATAAATTAAAAAATGCATTTCGATTTGAAGGGATAGAAATATATCTGAGCAATACGGCTAATCACAAGCCAATCTAGGTTGGAGGGCTAACGATGGGACATAAAAGCAAGAGCGCCCCGCGAAGAGGCTCGCTAATGTATTATCCTAGGATACGCGCTCGTCGCATCTCCGGAAGGGTTAAGACATGGCCGAAGGTAAGTGGCGCTCCAAAGCTGTTAGGTTTTGCTGGTTACAAGGTGGGAACTACTCACCTTATCATGATCGAAAACAAGCCGAAAAGCCCCCTGTTCGGCAGGGAGGTAGTAAGAGAAGTGACAGTGGTTGAGGTTCCCCCAATCCTCGTCTACGGATTCAGGGCTTACAAGAAGTCGCCAAAGGGACTAAGGGTTATTGGCCAAGCCATGGTAAAACCGTTGCCTAAGTACGCAGAGCGGACTATGACCATATCCAAGGACTACGATCCTGCACCAGCTCAGGCAGCGATCGAGGCAAAGCTCGACGACATTACAGAGCTGAGGGCACTTGCACTCACCCAACCCCACAAGACTGGTATGAACAAAAAGACTCCTGAGGTTCTCGAAATCAAGGTTAGCGGCGAGGACATAAAGTCCGCTTACGAATACATCAAGGGAATAATGGGCAAGGAGATAAAGGCCAAGGACCTTTTCGCAGAGGGCAGCTTTGTTGACGTGACCGCCGTGACCAAGGGGAAGGGGTTCGCGGGCGCGGTCAAGAGGTTCGGCGTCAAGATCATGCCGAACTGGCACAAGCACAGAAAGGGTCACAGGGTCGTCGGCGCCATAAGCCCATCCAAGCCTCACATGATGTTCACCATTCCTAGACCAGGAAAGATGGGCTTCCACCAGAGGACTGAGTACAACAAACTTATTCTAAAGACAGGCGAGAACCCCATCGATATCAATGTGGCGGGTGGTTTTCTGCATTACGGTCTAGTCCAGGGTGACTATGTGCTGGTAAATGGAACGCTCCCAGGACCGACCAAGAGGCTTGTTAGGTTCAGGTATCCTGTAAGAGCCAAGGTTGCAAAGATCGAACCGCCCAAAGTTGTGTCAGTGAACTTGGCATCGAAACAGGGGGTCTAGTATATGTCACAGCAGGTAACAAAAACGAGGACCGTCCGCGTCTATTCCTTGGATGGCAGCGTGAAGGAAGAGCTCAAGCTTCCTTTGGTGTTCGCCAACGAGGTCAGACCGGATCTCATCCAGAGGGCAGTAAATTCATCGCTCACAGCCAGGATTCAACCCAAGACTAGGGACCCGATGGCAGGCAAGAGAACTAGCGCCATAAGCCTCGGCGTGGGACTTGACCTTGCAAGGGTGCCCCGCGTCAAGGGAGGCGGACCAGCAGCCCTCGTTCCGAACGTCATTGGAGGAAGGAGAGCCTTCCCGGAGCGGCTCGAGAAGATATACCACGAGCGGATAAACGACAAGGAGCGGCTGCTCGCGCTCAAGTCCGCCATTGCAGCCACAGGAATCAAGGACACCGTTTCAAAGAGAGGCCACGCCGTGAAGGGAGACATGGAGATGCCATTTGTTGTCTCTGACGATCTCAAAGCCATAAGCAAGGCCGCAGAGTTCCGCGAGGTTCTCAAAAAACTTTCCCTATGGGATGACGCCGTGCGCGCCAAGGATGGGATAAAAGAAAGAGCGGGAAGGGGCAAGACGCGCGGTAGGCGCTGGATCAGGCCAAGGTCAATCTTACTCGTCACAGATGAGCTCAATCCACCAGTCAGGCTCGCTTCAAGGAACTTCCCAGGCTTCGATTACTCTGAGATCAAATCACTGAACGCTGAGAAGCTTGCGCCAGGAGGTCACCCGGGAAGGCTGACTGTATGGACTGAATCGGCGTTCAAGAAGCTGGACGAGATATTTGGATAGTGGTGAAAGAAAATGGAACCCAGCGATCTGATATTGAGACCAGTATCCTCCGAGTCCGCGCTGGAGCGGCTTGAGAAGGACAACAAGCTAACATTCATAGTGGATCTCAAGGCAAACAAGAACGAGATCAAGAATGCTGTTGAGAAGCTCTACAGCGTCAAGGTGAGATCTGTCAATACCATGATTACTACTGCAGGCGAGAAGAAGGCATTCGTCGGGCTTGAGAAGGAGTTCAGCGCCGCCGAGCTTGCAACAAGGATAGGCTTAATGTAGGTGTGACACATGGGAAAGCGACAAGTTCTTCAGAGAAGAGGCCGTGGAGGATCAGTCTTCCTTTCACCGTCGTGGAACAGGGTCGGGAAGGTAAAGTACCACCATACCCTGGCCAAGGAGTCTTCCTCCATAGCGTTCGTGATCAAGGATATAGTTCATGATTCTGGCAGAGGCGCCCCTGTAGCCATAGTCAAGGGTGAGGGCATTACATCTTTGATGATCGCCCCAGAGGGCACATACGTAGGCCAGAAGATATTCTTCGGCAACGAAGCCTTCGTAGACGTTGGCAACGTCCTGCCGCTTGCAAAGATCCCAGAAGGCACCCTGATATGCAATATCGAGGGCATGCCGAGCGATGGTGGCAAATTTGTCAGGGCAGCCGGCGGTTACGCGACCTTAGTCTCACACTCCACCGATAGCGTTCTGGTGCAGTTCCCTTCAGGGCAGGTGAAGTCACTTGATCCGAAGTGCAGGGCGACCGTTGGCATAGTCGCCTCAGGAGGCATGACGGAGAAGCCAATGCTCAAGGCTGGAGCAAACTACCACAAGTTCCAGGCAAGGTCTATTAAGTTCCCGAGGGTCCGCGGGAAGGCCATGAGTCCATATGCCCATCCACACGGAGGCGGAAACCATCCGACCGGAGGCAGACCCGTCTCAAGGAACGCTCCTCCTGGCCAGAAGGTAGGTATAATAGCCTCAAGGCGAACTGGAAGGAGAAAGAAGTGACCCGCACACCGGAGTAATGAAAATGTCTAGAGAGTTCACATACCGCGGATACACGACAGCGCAGCTGATGGGTATGCCGATGGATGAGTTCATCAGACTCCTTCCAAGCAGGCAGAGGAGATCCCTACTTAGGGGACTCACCCCAGAGCAGAGGTCGCTCTTTGAAAGGATCAGGAAGGCAAAGACATCCCAGGCAAAGGGCAAGAAGCTCGTTGTTAGGACCCACTGCAGAGACATGATAATCCTCCCCGAGATGATCGGCCTCACAATATCGGTTCACAACGGCAAGGAGTTCATACCGACCGAGATTCTCCCCGAGATGATAGGCAGGTACCTAGGCGAGTTCGCTATCACCTGCGGCAAGGTCCAGCACGGCGCTCCGGGCTTAAAAGCCACGAGGAGTTCAATGTTCATTCCATTGAAGTAAACCTTTTTTTTGTTTCTCTCCTTTTAACGTGAAAAGATTTTTATAGCCCTCCCAAGTTTTAAACTTGCGATTCAATAGGTCATTGAAAGTTGGAAGTGCACTAAATGCCTGAGTGGGGATATTCGACGGCACATATGGACCCTGAAAGGATGGCTAGGGCAAGTGGCAGAGACCTTCACATCTCGCCCAAGGAAGCCAGGGAGATATGCGAAGCAATAAGGGACATGCAGCTCGACACTGCGATGAAATACCTCGAGCGAGTGACCCAGAAGAAGGAGGGTGTTCCATACAGAAGGTTCAAGAAGAATGTCCCCCACCACCCCGAGATCGCCGACAGGTTCGGAATTCCCTCGGGCAGGTATCCGGTAAAAGCATCCTCTGAAATCCTCAATGTGCTCAAGAATGCCAAGGCTAACGCCGAGAACAAGGGTCTTGACACGGAGCGCCTGAAGATAAGCCACGCATGCGCCCAAGCTGCTATGCGCATGAAAAACTATGTCCAGAGGGCATTTGGTAGATCCACGCCATACAATCACCCGCTTACACATGTAGAGATTATTGTTGAGGAGATCGGAGCATGAGCGTTCAGAAATTCTTCATTAATAAAGCAACAAAGAATATGATTATCGACAATTACCTGAGGAACGAGTTGAAGAGGGCCGGCTACGCCGGTGTGGAATTCCAGAAGACCCCACTTGGGAACAGGGTTGTGATCTACGCCGAGCGGCCTGGTCTGGTCATCGGTAGACAGGGCGCAACAATAAGGGATCTAGCCCATGTCATGGAAACCAAGTACAACCTCGAAAACCCGCAGATAGCTGTTATCCCGGTCCAGACCCCAGAGCTGAACGCGAGGATCATGGCTGGAAGGGTCGCATCTGCTCTGGAAAGGGGCATACACTTCAGAAGGGCCGCGTTCATTGCACTCAGGCAGATCAATGAGGCTGGCGCAAGGGGTGCGGAGATAGTGATCAGGGGGAAGCTATCCACCGAGAGATCTCGCTACGAAAAGTTCAAGTCAGGAGCGATCCTGAAAGCTGGTCAGCCGAGGAGATATGCCGTGGATACGGCGGTTACCTATGTGCTGATGAAACCCGGTTCATTCGGAATCAAGGTCAACATTTACCTCCCAGTCAAGACCATTGACGACATCAGCATTGTCGAGTCTGCGCCGAAGGCAGCGGAGTGATGAGCGATGGCAATCCTAAGAGTCGATGAAATAAGAAAGATGAGAAAAGAGGAACGGGGCAAAAAGATCACAGAGCTCAAAGCGGAGCTTTCTAAGCTAATGTCCACTAGAGCCATGGGCGGATCCATGGAGAACCCTGCAAGGATCGGGCTCATCAAGAGGACGATCGCACAGTTCTACACAATACAGCGCGAGGAAGAGCTCGGCATAAGGAAAGTTGAGGCTCCAAAGGAAGAAAAGCCCAAAACGAAGGGGCGGAAGGAGAAGGAAGCGGAGCCTGCCGAGAAAGAAGCGAAGCCGAGAGCAACTAGGAAGAGGGCCAAGAAGGAGACAGTTGACGAGGAAGAAACAGAAGAAAAAGTCACGGAGGAATGAATAGAATGATGCTTACAGCTTCTAACTTGATCTACCACAACCTTGTCGGCTTATATGTCAAGATCGCCCACTCCACCGACCCGACTC
Source organism: Candidatus Methanomethylicaceae archaeon (assembly GCA_015660995.1). Taxonomy (GTDB): domain Archaea; phylum Thermoproteota; class Methanomethylicia; order Methanomethylicales; family Methanomethylicaceae; genus JACTUC01. The sequence goes on from JACTUC010000004.1 coordinate 20,159, forward strand.
AGACGGGCCTGGAGGGGAGGGTAATTGACGAGACCTCCCGGACCCTCACTCTGTCAACCAGCGTGGGCAACAAGATAGTGCCTAAGATCCATTCGCGGTTCGCCTTCTACCTGCCCAGCGAGGTCGTGGTGGAGGGCAGTGACATCATGCTCAGTCCAGAGGAGAGATTGAAAAAACTTCAGAGGAGGAGACGCTAAATGGCTCAAGCAACTAAAGAGGCAAAACCAAGCTCATGCGACGACGTGAATTGTCCATTCCACGGCTCCCTTTCAACGAGGGGCAATGTTATCACGGGAAAAGTTGTAAGCGACAAGATGCACAAGACTGTTGTGGTCCAGATAGACTTCCTTGAACACTTCCCGAAGTACAAGAGATTTGGCAAAAAACGATCGAAGATCCACGCTCACAACCCGTCCTGCGTTAGCGCTGTAAAGGGGAACATTGTGAAGATTGCAGAGTGCAGGCACCTGAGCAAGACCGTCTCATTCGTAGTCATTGAGAAGACCGGTGGTGCCTAGGCATGGCGAAGAGAGGGAAGGGTCTAGGTGGAGGCATTACCTACCGCCCGGGCTTGAGTTCAGGCCTGCATCACGAGTCGCTTCTAAAGTGCGCTGACAACAGTGGCGCAAAGGTAGTCATGATCATTGGAGTACCCATGATAAAAACAAGGATCAGAAGGATTGCAAGCGCAGCGGTGGGCGATAAGGTGATTGTCTCAGTAAAGAAGGGAACGCCCGAGGTGAGGCGGCAGATATTCCACGCAGTAGTGGTTCGGCAGAGGAAGCCCTTCAGAAGGATGGACGGCACCTGGATCCAGTTCGAGGATAATGCCTGCGTGATCGTCACAGAAGATGGAGACTGCAAGGGTACCGAGATCAGAGGACCTGTAGCAAAGGAGGCCGCCGAGAGGTGGCCCAAGGTGGCAGGTCTCTCGTCCATGATTATGTGAGGTGTTATGATTGACTAGCACAAAACCAAGAGTCCAGCGCCTAATAGGCTCATCTAGGGAGAAGGGGGCAAGCCTCATGCGCTCACCACTCTCTAAAGACCTAAGCTCTGAGTACGGCTTTGGCACGATATCGGTAAGGAAGGGCGACACCGTTATCGTAACTAGGGGCGATTACGAGGGCCATGAGGGCAAGATAAGCTCGGTAGTGCCCTCTCGGCTGAAGATCACAATCGAGGGAATCAGCACGAAGAAGCAGGATGGCACGACCAAGCCCGTCTTCATCTCGACGTCAAAAGTAAAGGTAACCAAGCTGGAACTCTCAGACAAAAGGCGGAAGAACTTCTTGGAAGAGAGCTCAAGGTCAAAAAAATCCAAATAGGAGATTGATTCTTTGAAGAGACATCTAAAGACATATCCGGCGCCAAGATTCTGGCCTGTAATGATTAAGGAACACGAGTTTACCATACGCCCGGCGTCTGGGCCACATCCCATTGCCTCCTGCATGCCCTTGGGGATAATACTCAGGGACGTATTGCGGTATGCCAAGACTGTGAGCGAGGCAAAGAGAATGCTGATAGAGGATAAGGTCCTGATCGACGGTGTGGTAAGGCACGACTACAAATTCCCAGTCGGCTTGATGGATGTCATCGGCCTCAAGTCTGCGGATACATATTACAGGGTATTGCCTGATAAGACAAACAAGTTATGCTTGCTCAAGATCACCCCAGAGGAAGCTGCGTTCAAGCTGGTCCAGCTGACCGGGAAGCGCCTCCTCAAGGACAAGAAGATGCAGCTCAATACCCACGACGGAAGGTCATTTGCCATAAAGGTCGACGATCCATTCAACGTAGACGTTGGCTACAAGATATTTGATGCCCTCAAGATCTCTCTGCCGGACGGCGAGGTGACTGAGCACATACCGCTGGAGTCCGAAGCCTTCGTCTCAATTATAGGCGGTAGCAATATAGGCAAATACGGTACCTTGAAAGAGACACCCGCGAAGAGAGGCGCGAATGACCTCGCCAAGGTCACGATCGGCGAGCGCGAGAACACCGTTACGCTTAAGTATCTATTCCCAATAGGTAAGGGGAGTCCAATCATAAGCATAAATGGAGAAGTGGCATAGGTTGTCCGAGGGTGCTAAAGCCGCCACAAGCGGCCAATCGAACCCCATGCGCGACATAAGGATAGGCAAAGTCGTCGTAAACATGGGCGTTGGCGAGGGCGGAGAAAAACTGGAAAAAGCAATGGCCGTACTCAAGTCTTTGACTGGAGCAAAGCCATGCCCAAGAAAGGCGAAAAAGTCCATTAGGGATTTTGGGTTGAGAAAGGGAGAGAATATCGGGTGCGTTGTCACCCTCAGGGGATCTTCTATAGACGAATTCTTGAAGCGCGCCTTTGATTCCAACAAGAACAAGATCAAGCAGAGTTGCTTCGATGAATACGGTAATGTCTCCTTTGGCATCACGGAGCACATCAACATCCCAGGCACAAAATACGACCCGTCTCTTGGTATCTTTGGCATGAACGTCTGCATAGTCCTCGAGAGACCCGGCTACAGGGTAGCCAGAAGGATGGAGCGACCTGGCAAGATAGGACACGACCACAGGGTCGGAAAGGATGAAGCAGTTGCTTTCATCACACAGCACTACGGACTTACACTAAAGAAGGAGAAGGAGAGTTAGAAAAATGGGAAAGTATCGAAAGCCAAAGGATAGAAAATTTGGTAAAGGCAGCAGGCGCTGCAAGCGCTGCGGATCAAAGGGTAGCTCGATCATCAGGAGATACGGCCTTAACCTCTGCAGGCAGTGCTTCCGCGAGTCGGCAGAGAACCTTGGCTTCAGGAAGTACATGTAGGAGGAACAACATGTGTGGGTTCAAGATCCGCTTGCAAACGCGCTCATCAACATTATGAACAGCGAGGAGAGGGGGAGGAGCGAGTGCATAGTTACGCCCGCCCCCAAACTTATAGCTAATGTGCTGAGGGTCCTCCAAAAGTCCGGGTATGTAGGTGAATTTGAGTTCATCGACGATGGCAGACTCGGGAAGCTTAGAATTCAGCTGCTTGGCAGGATAAACAAGTGCGGCGTCATCAAGCCATACTTCTCGGTCTCCTACAAGGAACTCGAGGACTGGACGCACCAGTACCTCCCTGCTAAAGACCTCGGCATGTTGATACTGACCACGCCAAAGGGTATAATCACCCACAAGGAAGCCATCGCCAATAAGGTTGGCGGAAGGCTCATGGCGTACGTCTACTAAGGAGAATGCAAGAATGCCAGCTAATGCTTCTCAGTTAATAAAGGTCCCCGAAGGGGTTCAGGTGACCATCGATGGCATGTTGGTCTCCGTAACTGGGCCGAAGGGGAAGATCTCGAGGGACTTCGCCCACACCATGCTCAAGCTCTCAATGAACAACGGCGAGATCCTCATAGAGGCTCCTAGAAAGGGCAAGAGGTTTAACGCCATGGTTGGGACGCTCGCTGCTCACTTGAAGAATATGTTCAAGGGAGTCTCAGATGGCCATGTCTATAACATGAAGGTCATCTATGCCCATTTCCCAATAACTGTCAAAGTAGCGGGTAAAAATGTGCTTATAGAGAACTTCATGGGCGAAAGGTCAAAAAGGGTCGCCAACATCGTGGGAAACTCCAAAGTCACAGTGCAAGGCGAAGAACTCACGATTGTGGGAATAGACAAGGAGGAAGTGGGTCAGACAGCAGCCAATATACACAGGGCAGCTCATGTGAAGAAGATGGATCCGAGAGTCTTCCAGGACGGGGTCTATCTGTCCGAGAGGAGGTAAAACTATGAGAAAGACAGAGAAGGTCGCAAAGGCAGTCAGACTCAGGGACAAGATCTCATCGGAGAGGCCCGACTTCAACAGGTCTGAGACTCACAGGTTCCCGCGCCTAGGCGAGAAATGGCGGAGCAGCAAAGGCATAAGGTCCAAGATGCGCCTCAAGAAGAGGAGCAGGGCAGCGATCGTCGAGACCGGTTACAGAGGTCCGACCGCGGCCAGAGGACTACGATCGGACGGCAAATCCGAGATCCTGGTGAGCAACGTTAAGGATCTCACCAAGGTTAATTTGGAATCACAGGTCGCGAGGATTGATGCCGCCGTCGGAAAGAGAAAGCGCCTTGAGATCATTGACAGGGCAAAGGAGCTCAAGATTAAAATAGTGAATATCCACAGGTCTGAGAAGCCTACTTCCTTTGCTGAGAAGCCAGCGGAGGCGTCGAAGAAAGCTGAGAAAAAGGTGGAACAGGCACCTGAAGAAGAGAAGGAAGAGGCTAAGACTATCGAGGAGGAAGAAGAGTGAGTCTCAGGATCCAGAAAAGGCTTGCTGCAGACGTTCTGAATGTCGGCCAGAGCAGGGTATGGATAGATCCTGAACGGTTCGAGGACGTCAGCATGGCAATAACAAGGGGCGACGTGCGTGCCCTCGTCAATGACGGAGCTATAAAGGCGCGTCCGGAAGTCGGGGTCAGCAGGGGGAGGTGCAGGAGAAACCGCCTTCAGAAGAAGAAGGGTTTGAGGAAGGGTCCCGGCACCCGAAAGGGTCCAGTGATCGGCGACAAGTGGGAGGATAGGATACGCTCCATGAGGGAGTTTCTACGGCTCATGCGCAGAAGGAAGATCATCACACCTTCGGTCTACAGGGTACTTTACCTGAAAGCAAAGGGTGGAGCCTTCCACGACAAGAGGCAACTCAAGGTTTACATAGAGGAGCACGAGTTGGCAAGGAGGTAAAAAAATGGCGAGAGGCACAATCTACAAGGTTACTTTCCGCAGAAGGCGAGAAGGCAGAACTGATTATCACCTCAGAAAGCGGCTGATCTCCAGTCGGAAGTTTAGGCTAGTGGTAAGAAAAACAAACTCCCACGTTAGCCTGCAGCTGGTGGAATCCAAGATCGAAGGAGATAGGGCCCTGTCCCATGCAAGCACAAATGAATTGAAGAAGTATGGTTGGAAGGCCGGAACAGGAAACCTCCCAGCATCCTACCTAGCAGGATTCCTGCTCGGCAAGAGGGCAGTAGCCAAGGGCTACAAATACGCCATACTCGATCTCAACCGCTACAAGATCACCAAGGAGAACAGGCTCTTGGCAGCTATGAAAGGTGCCATTGATGCAGGTCTTGAGGTACCCCACGACGAGAAGGTTCTTCCAAAGGACGAGCGCGTGACAGGGGCTCATATAGTTAAGCATGCTGAAAAGCTCTCCAGAGAGGATCCAAACAAGTATCAGGCTTACTTCTCCAGGTATGTATCCGCTGGCATCGCTCCAGAGAGGCTGCAGGAACACTTCAAGGCTGTTAAGGGCCAGATAGAGAAAGAGGTAATGTAGAGTGGCATACAAAGAAACCCAATGGATACCGAGGACAACTCTAGGGAAGCAAGTCCTAGAGGGGAAGATTACGAGCATCAGGGATGTGTTCGAACAGAATGTCCCCATCAAGGAGCCGGAGATAGTGGATGCTCTAATCCCGGAGATCAAGAATGAGGTTCTTGACGTCAACATCGTACAGAAGCAGACAGACGCCGGCGAAATCACAAAGTTCAAGATCGGCGTCGTTGTCGGCAATGGCGACGGCTTCATAGGTATCGGAATAGGCAAGTCAAAGCAGATGCGCTTTGCAATAGACAAGGCTGTAGCTGACGGAAAGCTCAACCTCACACCGGTTAAGAGGGGGTGCGGCAACTGGGGATGCCAGTGCGGCAACCCACACAGCCTGCCATACACTGTCACGGGCAAGAGCGGCAGCGTCACCGTAACACTGATACCTGCTCCCAAGGGAATCGGCTTGGTGGGGGCAGCAGTTGCCAAAACAATATTGACTTTCGCAGGGATAAAAGACGCCTGGGTGGTTTCGAGAGGCGAGACCCGCACCACAATCAACTTCGCGGGGGCAGTCTACGAAGCCCTGAAAAACACATACAGGTACAAACGATGAGGTTCAAAAAATGAAGACATTCATTGTAGTCAGGTTGAGGGGGAACATCGGATTAGCTCCCGAGGTGTTGGACACCTTGAACAGGATGAACATGCCGACCAAGCACAGCGCGACTCTAATAATCGACACGCCATCATACAAGGGCATGCTAAACAAGGTGACTGACTATGTCACTTGGGGCGAAATAGATCAACCAACGCTTGAAGCCCTGATCGCCAAGAGGGGAAGGCTCGCTGGAGACAAGAGGATCACCACAGAGGCTCTCAGGAAGGAGAGCTTGGGTTCAATCAAGGAGATCGCTGAACATGCGCTTGCAAATGGCGAGATGCCGGAAAAGATCAAAAAAACCTTCAGGCTCACGCCTCCGAGTGGCGGATACAAGAGATCCATCAAGAGGCACGTGGGATCTGGAGGGGAGCTTGGCTACCGTGGGGCTGTCATCAACGAGCTCATCCTCAAGATGATCTGAACCCCTTTTTCCAATAACCAGAGGGTTCTTCCTCCTCCTCAAGTTCTAGCGACTAAACAATACACCCAGGAGAAAGCCACGGTGCGACCGGGGAAGCTGTTCACGTCGAATGAGAGGGAGCAATAGGTAAAAATATATTAGATACCCGCCTTTTTCTATCGCTAATCATAGTGGTGTTAGACATGGTTGTCAGGCGTGAGCGCAAGGTTCGCAGGCAGCGCGGCTCAAGGTTGTACGGCTGGGGTACTGTGGGCCAGCACAGGAAATCTGGTATGAGAGGCGGCTTTGGTGCGGCTGGTCTTCACAAGCATAAGTGGAGCTGGACCGTGAAGTACGGCAAAGATCACTTCGGAAAGGATGGCTTTGTGAGACCCGATGCAGTCACACACGACGTTAAGGCAATCAATGTAGGAGCACTTTCATCCTTGATTCAGGGGAAGGTCTTAGAGCAGGACGACAAAGGCAGGACTATCTTGGATCTATCGACCCTTGGGTTCGATAAGCTGCTCGGCGGCGGGAAGATTGACTTCCCGATTACTATTAAGGCAAGTCACGCTACTGAATCTGCAAAGAAGAAGATCTCGGAAGCAGGCGGAGAGACGATAGCAGCAGAGTGAGATGCTAAATGTCCCGCTTCCTGGATCTAATGGAACCCATAACGAAGTATCTGCCCGAGATACCAAAACCGATACGGAAGCTGAGCCTCAGGGAGAAGGTTCTATGGACAGGCATCGTTCTCGCCATCTACTTGGTGATGGCCCAGATACCTCTGTTCGGAGTCCCTTTCACTTCGTCGGGCATTGGTGAAACATATTATGTGTACCGAGTCATCTTCGCATCTAAGAAAGGGACCCTCATGGACCTGGGCATCGGGCCCATAGTCACCGCAGGACTGATAATGCAGATCCTCGCAGGCTCGAAGTTACTTAACGTGGATATGTCCAAACCAGGTGACAGAGGCCTATTCACTGGAACCCAGAAAATCATGGCGATAGTCATGACCCTCTTTGAGGGCATGGCCTTCCTGCTCGGGGGTTCTTACGGGAGTCCGAGTTTAATAGTCTCGGTCTTGATTATTGCCCAGCTGCTAGTTGTAGGCCTACTTGTACTTCTTATGGATGAACTTGTGCAAAAGGGATGGGGTCTCGGAAGCGGCGTGAGCCTCTTCATTCTCGCCGGCGTGGCACAGACGATCATGTGGAGTATCTTCTCGCCGATCGGGCCAATGCCTGACGGCAATTCCCTGGGTGCGATAATCGCCTTCTTCCAGACACTTTTCAGCGGTAAACCGATACTCACCGCCTTCAGCAGGTATCCATATCCGGACATGACCGGCCTCATAGCCATGATAGCTGTATTCCTTGTCGCAGTCTACATGGAGGGCATGAAGATCGAGATCCCCGTCGCTTATGCAAAGTACGGAGGCATGAGGGCGAAGATCCCTCTTAAACTAATGTACGTATCAAACATACCTATCATTCTGGCTTCAGCATTGTTTGCAAACTTCGACTTCTTGGGTCAGTTCCTATGGAAATCCTTCAATTCCCTTAATACCAACGCCTGGATGAACTGGTTCGTCATGTACAACTCCAACTCCACTTTGGAGCCCGGGTGCGCATTGTACTACCTTCAGGCTCCAAATAGCATCTCTACTACGCTGAAAGATCCATTACATGCTGTGGTGTACGTTCTCATATTGGTAGGCTTCTCAGTAGTATTTGCAAAGCTATGGGTCGAAGTCGCTGGCATGAGTGCCAAGGCTCAAGCTGATCAGCTGGTCAACGCGGGCATGCAGATACCTGGCTTCAGGAGATCGCCAGCAATAATCGAACAGATCCTCAACAGGTACATCCCCGCTCTCACACTGATAAGCGGAATCTTGATAGGTCTCCTTGCAGGCATTGCAGATATGCTGGGGGCAATAGGCACCGGCATAGGAATATTGTTGTCCGTTGGTATAATCTACCAGTATTACCAGATCCTAGCCAAGGAGCAACTTGCCGAGCAATATCCAGGTCTGGGCAGGTTCCTGGGGCAGGAGTAATCCTTAGGAGTGAGGTCTTTGGCAAAAAAGGCAGAGCGAAAGGGAAAACTGGTCATAGTCACAGGAGTACCGGGCGTTGGCAAGACTACTGTGCTCACCGCCGTAATTGCTGAGTGCAAGAACCGCGGCTTAAGAGTGAGCTACGTGAACTACGGCGATGTCATGTTCAAGAGTGCAAAAGCAAAAGGACTAGTAAAAGAAAGGGACCAGATGAGGAGGCTTCCAATCACATTGCAATTAGAACTTCAGCTAGCTGCTGCCAAGAAGATCAGATCAATGGCAGAGGATGGCAACGTGATCCTCGATACCCACATGTTCATCAGAACCCCTGGCGGTTACATGCCCGGTATACCCTCATGGGTTGCCAAGTCACTCGCTCCAGACTCAATTGTCCTCCTAGAGGCCAACACCGCGGAGATCTCCCTAAGGAGACAGAAGGACGCTGCCTTAAGGTTAAGGGAGGCAGATTCCGCAACAAAGGTCGCAGAGCACCAACTGATGGGCAGAGCAGGCGCTGCTGCGCTGGCAGTGATGATAGGATGCACGGTCGCCATTGCCGAGAACCGTGAGGGTGACCACTTAGCCGCAGCTGTTGCAATCGTTGACCTGTTCAGCAAGGGGTCCTAGCCTTGGTAGACATCATTACCATGCTCGCACAGATGTGGGGCAGCATGATAACTTCAATAGCAAACGCTATGGGGCCTTGGAATCACTATCCGCTGTCCGCTGTAACTGTCCTCCTGATAACCATGGGCATGGCATCGCTTTCCTCTTTGGCGACAAGGGCTCTTGTTGATGTTGAATTGATGCGCAGAAGGTCGGCCGAGATAAAGGAGTGGCAAAGCGCATACACCAAGGCTGTCAGGGCAAAAGACCAGAAGCAGATAGACAAACTGAAGAAGAAGCAGCAATCCATAACCGGCCTGCAGACTGCGATGTCCAAGGACCAGATGAAGCCAACTTTACTTACCCTTGTTCCGTTCGCGATCTTTTATTACATATTCTTCGGTGTGTTTGGCCCCGGAATCGTCGTATATACACCCATCGCCCTTCCATTCTTGGGCAGCAAGCTGAGCTTCTGGTGGTGGTACCTCATCAGCTCATTCAGCGTCTCTGCCCTAATCCAGAGAATATTCAGGATGCCAATGGTTTCAGATTAGCGTTGCAAAACCTTTTTCTTTCTTCTCATGACAGATACCTAGAATGAGGCGACTTGATTGGCTCCAGATATACTCGCGAAGCAACTTCTCATCACCATTAGTGGACCTGCGGGCTCGGGCAAGTCCCATTGCGCTGCAGCCTTGGCAAAGCACTTCGGCATCCCGCACTATTCCGCGGGTTCAATCTTTAGGGACTATGCTACAGAGAAGGGCCTGTCCATAGAGGCGCTTGCAAAACTGGCCAAGAACGATCCTGAGATAGACAGGACAATAGACAGTCGAACTGGAGAACTGGCAAAGGCTGGCGGGGCCATCCTTGAGGGCAGACTGGTTGCATTCTTCTCGGCTACCTCATCGCCAAAGATCAGCTTTTACCTTACCGCCCCATTTGAGGAGCGGGTCAAGAGGATTGCAGAAAGAGAGGAGATCGCGATCAAAGAAGCCACGGCCAAGACTGTGTTGAGGGAGGGCAGCGAGCGCCGTCGATACAAGAGCATATACGGGTTGAACCTCAACGATCTTTCCAAGTACGATTTCGTGATCAACACCCAGATCTGGGATAAGGATGGCATAGTCACTCTCCTGACGGGCATCGTTCAGATGTACTTGTCCTTGGGCATAAAGACATAACGTTCCCTTTTTAAGAAAGGAATTGAACTAAGACATAATAAAGCAAAGTCACTGGGTATGGTGCATACTTTTGTCGGAGAAGCCACTTGTTAGGGACGAGGAGCAAACCAGTCCTAGGCACGGCTGGGCTCCTGCGGCGAGACCCCTCAAGGAGTATCTTGAAACCGGCGTAATCAACTTGGATAAGCCGCCGGGTCCAAGCAGCCATGAGGTCGTTGCATGGGTCAAGAGGTTGCTTGCTATTGAGAGGGCTGGCCACGGTGGAACCCTTGACCCGAAAGTCAGCGGGGTCCTACCCGTAACACTTGGCAGGTCCACAAGGATCATCTCGTTCATAATGAAGTCTGGCAAGGAGTACGTGTGCCTGATGGAGCTTCACGACGATGTCCGCAGGGAGGATCTCGATAAAACCATCAAGGAATTCGTGGGCCCTGTCTACCAACTCCCCCCAGTGAGGTCCGCTGTCAAAAGAGCCCTGAGAGTGCGCACTATTTACTCGATAAGAATACTGGAGGTGAGCAAGAGGTTCGTCCTGATGAGAGTTGATTGCGAGGCGGGCACTTACATAAGGAAACTCTGCCATGACATCGGCGAGGTACTGGGTTGCGGGGCTCATATGAGGGAACTGCGGAGGATTAGAGCGGGACCCTTCAAAGAGGATTCATGCGTCACCCTGCACGACCTGCTCGACTCTATTACCTACATGAAGGGAACAGGAGACGAGTCAATGCTAAGGCAAATAGTAGTCCCGATAGAAGACGCCCTAAAAGGCTACCCCAAAATCCAGGTTAGGGACTCTGCGGTCGATGCCCTATGCCATGGGGCGAGCCTCGCCTCCCCCGGCGTACTCAAAATTGACAGGGGCATAAAGTCCGGCGACACTGTCTCCATGATGACGCTTAAAGGCGAACTCGTTGGCTTCGGTAGGGCAATGCTTTCGAGCGAGGAGATGCTAAAGTCTGACCATGGCATCGTTGCAAAGACGGAACGCACTGTAATGGATCCCGGAACATATCCAAAGGGCTGGAAGGCAAATGACTCCCGGGGATAGGAAAGAACGCGCCTCGCACTATTACTCGAAGAACCCCCCGCGGGACCAGCGAAGGTTCTCGCTTAGGCTGGATATAAAAGGAAAACGCATCGAACTGGCTAGCTCTGGCGGAATATTCTCAAAATCGAAAGTCGACCGTGGCACTATCGTCCTTCTCGAGAGCATGATCCTCCCCGAGGAGGGTGAGGTTCTCGACATGGGCTGCGGCTGCGGCGTTATAGGGATCGCAGTCTCAAAGTTCAGGCCCAAGCTGAAGGTTACCATGGTCGATGTGAACCCCTTGGCCGTAAGGCTTTCGAAGGAGAACGCTGAGAGCAACAACATCTCTAATTCCACCGTTATGCAGAGCGATCTCTACGCCAGCTTGGAAGGGAGACAGTTCGACCTGATACTCTCCAACCCCCCCTTGGCAGCAGGCTACAAGGTTATATTCCCGCTGATAGAGGGGGCAAAGTCGCGCCTGAAAGAAGGGTGTTCCCTCCAGATCGTTCTCCGGAAGGGCGTGAACGCGATCCCAAAGAAGATGGCCAATGTATTTGGCAACGTGGACCTCATATCCAAGAAGAGTGGCTATAGGGTCTTCAGATCCATTAGGCAAGCATAACATATGTGCAGCTGCAGCCGCGAGGCAACAAACGAAACGAGCACGGAAAACCATAACACAAAATAACTAGTACTAAAAAGCTAGATGATAGGCTTCAGCCGAGGTATCCTAGCCTGGTAAGGAGCAAACAAAGAGGCTCATGCCTGGAAAACAGGTTAGGTCCTGAGAGCTTGTGACTCTTAGGGGTCTCGGGGGTTCAAATCCCCCCCTCGGCGCCATTATCTTTGTAAACCAGTACAGTTCGGGCAAACCGTTAACATTACCCCATCCTGACATCCACCAGACGCCCCACGAAAGAAATTCTTAAATACTATCATATGTTTCTTAATTTGCCTCAAAGTAGGGGTGCGTTTAGTGAGTTCATCATATAGGCATATAGTCAGAATAGTCGACGCTGATCTGAAGGGAGAGGACAAGGTAGTGTACGCCTTAACCAAAATCCGGGGGATCGGCATCAATATGTCCTACGCCATTCTAAGGAACTGTGGCGTGGACCCAGAGGGTCGCGTCGGTACGCTTCAGGACAGCGACATAAAGAGGATAGAAGAGGCTTTAACGACTATCCCTGACAAGTTCCCAAGTTACATGCTAAACCGAAGGAAGGATCCGTTCACAGGCAAGGATTCGCATTTAATTGGTTCCGACCTTGTGGTCGGCATGAAGTCGGACATCGACCTAATGCGTAAGATGAAATGCTGGAGGGGCGTAAGGCACTCCCTGGGTCTGAAGGTCCGCGGTCAATGCACGAGGACTACTGGCAGGTTTGGAGCAGCCGTGGGTGTCGCGAGGAAGGCAGTGTTGCAGCAGCAACAGGCTGCAGCCCAGCAGGCACCGGCAGCTGCGGAGAAGAAATGAGGTGTTGATCAATGGGGGATCCAAAGAAAAGCAGGAAGCGTTGGCAAGGCCCTCGCCATCCTTGGAAGAAAGACAATCTGATTAAGGAACTTTCACTTGTTGGTAAGTTCGGCCTAAGGAACAAAAGGGAGCTGTGGTGCTCCAACTCGGTCCTCAAGTCATACAGGAAGCAGGCGGGAGCAATCCTGGCTCTGGAGGAGAGCGAGAGGGCTATCAAGGAAAAGGACCTCATAAACAAGCTCTCAAAGCTTGGCTTGCTAAACGAAGACGCCGTTCTCGACAGCATTCTGGGACTCAGTGTCGAGGACATACTGGAGAGGCGACTGCAGACCATCCTTATCAAGAACAACAAGGCAACGACTCCCTATCAGGCGAGGCAGATGATCGTCCACGGGCACGTCCGTATAGCAAACAGGCGCGTGTCGTCCCCCGGTTACCTGGTGAGCAGGGCAGAGGAGTCGCAGATCAGTTGCGCCCTCGATTTCGGGTTAAAGCCAGAGCAAACTACAGCGAAGGAGGCATAGCCGAATGTCAAAGATGGACAAGGGCATGAAGTGGGGCGTAGCCAACATCTACAGCTCCTACAACAATACAATAGTCCATATTACAGACCTCACGGGCGCGGAGACGGTCGCCTTCCAGTCAGGAGGAAGAATAGTCAAATCCGATCGCGAAAAACCCTCCCCCTATGCTGCCATGGTCTCAGCAACAAGAGCAGCGCAGGCAGCGTTGGAGAAGGGGATTACTGGGATCCACATCAGGGTCCGGGCTCCAGGCGGCCACAAGAGTAAGACTCCAGGTCCAGGGGCTCAGGCGGCAATCAGAGCTCTGGCCAGAGCCGGAATGTTGATCGGAAGGATCGAGGACGTCACGCCCATTCCGCATGATACCACTAGAAGGCCTGGTGGCAGGAGGGGAAGAAGGGTCTAACCGAAGGCTTTAATACCCTTCTTCAAGTTTCAATGACAACTTTTGGGGGTCAAATTTCATGGACGTCAAGGTTCTCAGCAATTCTGACGGGCAGCTCAAGTTCGTTGCAAAGGACGCGGATCCTACTTTTATGAACGCCATCAGGCGGATCATAATGGCTGAAGTCGCTATACCTGCCATCGAAAAGGTTTACATTGCTGAAAATACAAGCGTCCTCTACGATGATATTATCGCCCACAGACTGGGTCTGATCCCACTGAAGGGCGGAGAGATCTTAACTCTTACTGAGAAGTGCGATTGCGACAAGAAGGGCTGTCCCAAGTGCGAGTCAATACTCACGCTCGAGGTTGAGGCGGCTGAAGACAACTTCCTAGTTTACTCGGGCCGCATGAAGGCCGAGGGCTCTGTCTTCCCGGCCAACAACAACATCCCGATCGCCGAGATGAACGCTGGCCAGAAGCTGACTCTCGAAGCCCACGCGCGTCTCGGTCTCGGGAAGAACCACGCCAAGTGGCAGCCCGTTTCTGCTTGCGCAGTCAAGTATGAGCCGATAATCGAAATAGACTCAAAGAAGTGCGACCTATGTGGCGCTTGTATCGAGGAGTGCCCAAAGAAGATCCTTAAGGAGAAGGACAACGCAATCGTCGTTACTTCACTGTGGGACTGCACTCTCTGCAAGCTTTGTGAGGAGGCATGCCCTCCAGCGGCCATCAAGATCTCCTACGACGACAGGAACTCAGTGCTAATTGTAGAGACAACGGGCTCCCTTACCAACGACGAGCTTGTCCTAGCAGCTTGCGACGTGATGCTTCAGAAATGCGAGGAATTGAAAAGTTCAATTAAAAGTCTGCCAGAGGCCTTCTAAATGGTCAAAAGAACACTGCCTACCAATCCAAGGACTAGACGACTGATAAAATTGCTGAGAAAGGCATCAAGATCGAACAACTCCGATATCTGGAGGAGCTTATCCGACTCTCTCTGTGCACCGGCAAGGCAGAGCGTATCAATAAATTTAGGAAAGATTGACAAACTTACCGAAGAGGGGGAGTTCGTTGCTGTGCCGGGGAAGGTCCTCGGGTTTGGCTCTCTCTCTAAGAAGGTCGATGTTGCGGCACTGTCTTTCAGCCAAGCCGCGAGGGAGAAGATCGTTCAATCAGGAGGAAGGGCGGTTCCGCTCGATGTCCTCGTGAACCTTAACCCGCGAGGCCGCGGAGTAAAGATATTGAGGTAATTGCGATGTCTGAGACGTTATATATCGATGGAACAAGAATGCGGCTTGGGCGCCTATGTACAAGCGTCGCAAAGCAGCTGATCAACGGGAACAGCGTTGTAATAGTAAATGTCGAGAACATTGTAGTCTCTGGAAGCAGGGCATCCGTGATGAGCAAATACAAGAGATGGATGGGGCTGAGAACATTCAAGAACCCCGAGGAAGTAGGGCCTAAGCATCACCGCACGCCTGACCGGCTTACCCATTACGCAGTTAGGAATATGCTTCCGAAGTCCCCGACAGGCAAGGACGCCCTAAAGAGGCTCAAGGTCTACATCAGCGTTCCTGACGAGCTTAAATCAAAATCATTCCAGAAGATTGATGATGCTGACGTCAAGTACCTCCGAGGCAAATACTTGAGCCTCGGCGAGGTATCCAAAAGCTTAGGGTGGGCAGGACAATGAGTGGTAAGATAGTTGTTGCAACAGGAAAGAGAAAGACCGCCGTCGCAAGGGCCGTTGGCTACGGCGGAAACGGTAAAGTTTTCGTAAATGACATTCCCGCCGAACTCATGACGCCAGAAGTGGTGAAGCTGAAGGTAATGGAACCCATTGCAATCGTCGGCACCGACGTTGCTGACAAGGTCGACATCCATATCAGAGTGCAGGGCGGTGGCATAATGGGCCAGGCTGAAGCTACAAGAGTCGTGATCTCGAATGTCCTCTCGGAATTCGGCGGAGAAGGGGCGCACAAGCGGCTCCTGGCGTACGACAGGAGGATGTTGGTAAGCGACGCTAGGCGCACCGAGCCCAAGAAGTTCGGTGGGCACAGCGCAAGGAGAAGGAAGCAAAAGTCCTACAGGTGATATTATGATAATCCCAGTACGTTGTTTCACGTGCGGCAAGGTCATCGCAGACAAGTGGGATGAGTTCAAAAAAGAAGTGGCGAAGGGGGAGAACCCCTCCAAGGTCTTGGACTCGCTCGGGATCAAGAGATACTGTTGCAGAAGGATGTTCCTCTCCAACGTAGAGCTGATCGAGGAATCGCTCAAGTTCTACGTGCGTCCAAAGGAAGAGGGAAAAACATAAAAGGTATTGTTAGGTTCAACAAAGTTACCATTTACAAGGTGGAAACTCGATGGCTACGCTCGAAACTGCCGACCTTCTGATTCCGCTGGAGGTATACCTAGCAGCAGGCATACACATCGGGACACATGTGAAGACCAATGACATGCGCCCTTTCATATATAGGGTCAGACCCGACGGTCTGTACGTCCTTGACGTAAGGAAGACGGACGAAAGGATCAGGACTGCATCGAAGTTCGTTGCCCGCTTCAAGAGTGAGAAGGTTTTCTCCTCCTCAGCAAGGCAGTACGGCTTCAAGCCCGTCGAGAAATTCTCCTCAATCATAGGTGGGAAGCCGCTCACAGGCAGATTCATACCTGGTACTTTCACTAACCCCAAGCTCCCCAACTTTGCCGAGCCCGAGTTGCTGATCGTCACCGATCCGCGCGCAGATTGGCAGGCCATAGTCGAGGCTGCTGAAGTAGGAATCCCGACGATTGGTTTCTGCGACACTGACAACAGGTCTCAGCTCATCGATCTCGTGATACCGATCAACAACAAGGGTAGAAAATCTCTCGCTTTGGCTTACTGGCTGATGGCAAGGCAGGTCCTCAGGGAGAGGGGCGAACTAGCCCCGACGGCAGAGCTGCCGGCTTCTCTCGACGACTTCGAATCGAAGGTTCTGGTCGCTGAGGAGGAGTATGGAGGATATGATCTTGAGGGATAGATCCCCCTCCGTTGCAGGAACTTTCTACGAATCAACACCTTCCACCATTAAAGAAAGGCTGAACTGGTGCTTCCTTCACAAAGTCGGGCCGGGGAAGCTTCCCGAGAAGCCGATCTCAAGTAGCAGGACCATACTCGCTGCAATATCACCACATGCCGGATATGCCTATTCCGGACCTGTGGCAGCGCATGGCTACTACCAGCTTTCCACAGAGCCGCAGCCCGAGATTGTGGTGATCATTGGACCGAATCATACTGGGCTAGGCGCTGGCGTATCGGCATGGGACGGCGGGGACTGGTCCACACCCCTAGGCAAGGTTCCAGTGGATCACGAGCTGGCGAAGGCGGTGTCCCAGAGCGGGATAGCAGAGCTGGACAGCGAGGCGCACCTCCACGAGCACTCGATAGAAGTGCAGCTTCCATTCCTCCAGTATGTCTACACCGAAGGTTTCAAGATCCTCCCCATATGCATGATGCTCCAAGACTATGTGACTGCAAAAGAACTAGGAGGCGCACTAGCTAAAGCTCTCAATGGCAGATCAAGCCTGATCATCGCTAGCACTGACTTCTCCCATTATGAGCCTTATGCGATCGCTTACCGAAAAGACGCAAAAGTCTCAGATGCCATCATTGCCATGGACTCCTTTATGGTGGGCAAGATTGTCGAGAAGGAGGACGTCAGCATGTGCGGCCCGGGTCCTGTGATGACAGCGATAATTGCTTCCAAGGAACTCGGCGCACTGACTTGCACTAAGCTCTGCTACGCAACCTCTGGTGACACCTCAGGGCCGAAGAACGAGGTAGTAGGATACGGCTCCTTCATCATGAGGTCATGAGGGCATAAGGTTTATTCGATCAACAACCAGATAGATGATCTGTATG
This sequence comes from Candidatus Methanomethylicaceae archaeon, assembly GCA_015660995.1. Lineage (GTDB taxonomy): Archaea > Thermoproteota > Methanomethylicia > Methanomethylicales > Methanomethylicaceae > JACTUC01. Next base: position 37,689 of record JACTUC010000004.1, read on the forward strand.
GTGGATGTTCAACTTGGGATACCATTCACGATCCCAATTTTCGGCGAGGCGTTCATAAGCCTCAACAACCCCGTGGCTTTCGCCACCTTGGATTTTTGCACGCAAGTCAGGGTAAAAAACGAGAGGGCTAATCATCTGGAGCTGGTATTGAAATCACCCGCCCTGACGCGCGTCTTGATAAATCTACTCAGAAAAGAAGGGCTCAGCGGCAAGTTCAGCATCGCCTCTCAGGTCATGGACCAGCGTGAGTCGGATTTCCTTGCAACGGCCGCCCTGCTCTACATTGTAGACCCCGACAGGATTGAACCAGAGGTCCCGACTATCATGAGCAAGTTGCAGGACAGGGACTTCATCACCTTTGCGAGGGCTCTGACGTCCCTTTCTGGGGGATTCGTTGTCTGCAGAAAAGGGGAGGGCTTGGTATCACTCGAAGGCAAGATGGACGCCTTTGTACACGTCAGGCTGAGCGGCAAGCACAGGGGAGTAAAGGAGGCTCTGGCGCGGTTCTCCAAGGCTTTCCCGGAGCTGATCGGTTCGTTCTGGCATCTTATGGGTCATTTGGTACTTGATGGCGGGTCGGCGATCAGGGAGGGGAATTCTGAAAAGATGGGCAAGCTCTTGACCCTCGAGTCGGATCTGCTGTACTCTTTGGGACTTGCAGATCTGAATGATCTCCGAAGGCTGTCGCAATTGAATCCAAACTATGGTGGAAAGATCATCTGCTCGGAGGCGATGAGTGGAGCAGTTATCCTGACGCCAAAGGAAACGCTTTCCCCGCCTCATTATAACAGGTTCAAATTCTCTGCGGATGGTGTAAAGGAAATTGGATAGAATCGATTACGTGATAAAACTGGGTGGCAGCGCTATCACCAACAAGGATACCCCGCTATCCCCCAACACTGAGGTCATTGAGAGCATTGCAAAAGAGCTGGCAAGTCTCCAATGCCGCAAAAGGATCGCTCTTGTGTATGGAGGAGGTTCATACGGGCACTTCATAGCTAGAAGGTACTTGGAAAACGGGAAAATCTCGAGTCCCCAGGGGATAGCTGAGACTAGGTCTGCCATGCTCTCCCTTACGAAGAAGCTCACTGATGTCTTTCTTTCACAAGGGATACCTATCTTCTGCATCAACCCTTCGAGCTGTTTCATCCTTAAATATGGCGAGCCTGAACCGAAGGCTTTCTTTCTGAAGCTGATTTTGAAGGCTCTTGGGGCCGGTCTAGTTCCGGCGATTGGAGGCGACATCGTCCTCAACAAAGAATGCACTGCCCGGGTACTCTCTGGCGATACCATAGCCCGCATGCTGGCTACCGAGCTGAATGCCAAAGCTCTTCTCTTCGGGAGCGATGTTGACGGTATCCTCTACAATAATAAGGTCATCAAGGAGATCAGCAAGGAAGAAATGAAGCGGATGCAAAGCAAAGTCAGCGGTCGCAACGGAGACGTGACCGGTGGCATGGCAGGAAAACTTAAGGAAGTTGACAAATACCTCTCGCAGGGAGGCGAACTTTCAGTGATATTCAATCTGACCAAGCTTGGGGTGCTTACAAAGATCCTCAAAGGGCAGGAAGTCGAAGCCACATATATTCGGTCGCACCATAAGGGAGTTGGATGAAAATTGACCTCAGAAAGGAAACTCGCTCACCTTGCAATATGCAGAGACAAAGACGTGACCTGCAAGTTCAAGCCAACCCATTTCAACGATGTTGAACTCGTTCACGTGGCAATCCCCGAGATGGACCTTAGGGACGTTGATCTCTCTGTAAAAGCATTCGGGAAGACGCTCTCTGTACCGTTGCTGATATCTGCTATGACCGGTGGCCATCCCGAGGCGAAGAAGATCAACGAGAACCTCGCCATAGCTGCAAAGGACTTAGGCATAGGCATGTGCGTGGGCAGCCAGAGAGCTGCTCTTGAGGACCCATCCCTCGAGGACACCTTCGCCATAGTCAGGGCAGTGTCAAAAGAAATCTTGGTAGTTGGTAACATCGGAGCGCCCCAGCTCCTCTTACCCAAAGGCTCTGAACTTGCCAAGAGAGCTGTGAATATGATCGATGCAGATGCCCTCGCGTTGCACCTTAACCCGCTACAAGAGCTTGTGCAGCCAGGTGGCGATACCAACTACAAGGGGGTGCTCAAGGCAATACGCGAACTGTCGCGGTCATTGGGGGTGCCGGTAATAGTTAAGGAGACTGGATGCGGCATATCCAAAGAAGTCGCAAAGGAACTCGTTGATACCGGAGCATACGCCATCGACGTATCTGGAGCGGGCGGAACAAGCTGGGCAGCTGTCGAATATTATAACGCGATAATGCAGGGCAACAACTTTAATGCCGACGTAGCAGAGTCCCTTTGGGACTGGGGTATTCCTACAGCAATGAGCATCTGCGAAGTAGTCTCCCTACCCACCCCGCCCCGCGCCATTATCGCCTCGGGCGGTATTAGTGATGGTCTGGATATGGCCAAAGCCATAGCCTTAGGGGCGGACCTAGTTGGCATCGCTCGCCCCCTCCTCGTTCCAGCTTTTGCTGGCCCAGAAGAGGTGAAGGCATTGCTTCAGAGGATGATATATGAACTTAAGGCCATCTCGATGCTCACGGGTTCTAAGAAACTTGGCGACTTAAAGCGCGCCAAGTTTGTGATCAAGGGGGAGCTTCTCAACTGGGTTGTTCAGAGAGACATTGGGGTGAAGAACGACGCTCAAAGACGAAATAAATGAGATCGCCCAGCTCGTCGGCGAGAACATCAGAACCACCTTGAAGGGTAATGGTAGCCCGCTCTATAAAGCGGCCGCGCACCTGCCAATTCAGGGTGGCAAGAGGATGCGCCCCTTTCTGGTTATCAAGGCATGCCAAGCAGTCGGTGGGAAAGTTGAGGACGCGGTTCCAGCTGCCAGTGCGATAGAGCTTCTACACAGCTTCACGCTTATCCACGACGACATAATGGACAACGATCTCCTCAGGAGGGGGGTTCCAACTGTTCATACCCTTTGGGGGGTGCCAATGGCAATTCTAGCGGGCGATCTCCTCTTCGCAGAGTCCCTCCATGTGCTGTTATCAGGCAATGGCTATCCAGAGCGGCTTAGGAGATCCGCCGAAATCCTAACAAGATCCACAATAGTGCTCTCTGAAGGTCAGTACATGGACATGTCCTTCGAATTCAGGGCCGACGTCTCGGAGGAAGAGTACCTCGATATGGTTTATAGAAAGACGGGCGCCCTATTCCAGGCAGCTGGCGAGATGGGCGGTATCATGGGTGGGGGAGATGAGCGCTCCGTAGAGCTTCTGGGCACATACGGCAGAAACATGGGGATCGGCTTCCAAATATTCGACGATTATTTGGGCATGACATCATCTGAGAATATCTTGGGCAAGTCCGTCGGCAATGACATCAGGGAAGGCAAGAAAACTCTGATAGTCATAAGGGCGATGCAGACACCCGCGAGGGACCATCTTTTAGATATTCTGGGCAAGAGGGATGCCCCCGACTTAGAGATTGCATCCCTGCTCGAATTGATGAAGGAGCATGGCGTGCTAGACTATGTTTTCAGCAAAGCCAAGAATTATGTTGACAAAGCCCGAACCGCAATTGCAGAGCTCCCGCAGTCTCCTACGAGAGCGACCCTCTTGGAATTAGCGGATTACGCAATCTCCAGAGAGAAATAATATTTCCTCACTTTTTCGAAGACCCTCTTTCCCGACGGGATCAATAATCATAAGAACCAGAATTATGATACTCTCACCAGTCCTGCTAATCTCTTTCAATGAGGTGTAGCTTATGGGAGATAAAGATCTGGCCCAAATTAGAGCGTTGCTCAAGAGGCACGCCCTGCTCAACGCAGTGAAATTCGGCGGAAAAGCAAACCCGAGGGCAGTGGCTGGAAAGGCCTTCTCCGAGGACCAATCGCTCAAGGCGCTTACTGCGGAAGTATTCCACCTTGCCAACGAGGTGGTCTCCGAGGTAAACTCGATGAGCGCGGACGCGCAGAAGTCAATGGCAGAATCCCTAGGTCTCTCTCTGGTAAAAGAGAAGGTAAAGCAGCCAGAGCGCACACTCCCTCCACTGCCAAACCTAGAGAAGCACGGCAGGGTCCACGTGAGGTTTGCTCCCAATCCCGACTCTGTGATCCACCTCGGCAACACCCGTGCAGCCATACTCAGCGACGAGTACGCCAAGATGTACAAGGGACTCTTCACCCTGCGGTTCGAGGACACATCCCCCTCCATAAAGCCCCCAGTGCCGGAGGCATACGAGATCATCAGGCAGGACCTTAGGTGGCTGGGGATACACTGGGACGAAGAGTTCATCCAGTCCGACAGGCTACCCATCTACTACGAGTACGCCGTCAAACTCATCACGCTTGGGGGAGCGTACATCTGCAAGTGCACGTCAGAGTCATTCCGGAAGCGCGTCACCAAGAAGAAGCCCTGCCCATGCAGGGACTTGGCCGTGGAGGAACACCTCCACAGGTGGGAAAATATGCTGAATGGCAAGACGCGGATGGGCGGTGCGGTAATGCGAGTCAAGACCGACTTAGCGCATCCGAACCCCGCCCTCAGGGACTGGCCCGCCATGCGCATCGACACGAAAGCACACCCGCGGATTGGGAAGAAGTACCGGGTCTGGCCACTCTACAACTTCGCCTCCGCCATCGACGATCACCTTATGGGAATAACCCACATCCTCCGCGGCAAGGAGCATGAGGTGAATATGCTTAGGCAAATCTACATGTACAAGTACTTCGGATGGTCATACCCGGACGCCATCCACTACGGTAGACTCAAGATCGAGGGGACCGTCCTGAGCAAGTCCAAAATCCGCCAGGGCATTGAGGACGGCGTGTACAAGGACTGGAGCGATCCTCGCCTCGGGACGATTGCGGCTCTGAGGAAGAGGGGTTTCCTTCCTGAGACCATCAGGCGCCTCATACTTGAGGTAGGTGTGAAGCCCTCTGAGGCTATGATCAGCTGGGACAACCTTGAGTCAATCAACAGGAAGATACTTGACCCCATCGTTAAGAGGTTTATCTTCATAAAAGATCCGATGGAGTTCGAGATAAGTGGTCTGGATAAGAAGTATGTGGCGAAGATCCCCTTCCACCCCGATCACTGCGATTGGGGGAGCAGGGACTTAACCATCGATCCAAAGAACAATAAGATCCTGATCCAGTCTGCAGACAATGCCAACTTCAACGAGTGCTCACACTTCCGCCTCATGAACCTATTCAACGTCAAGGTTGACTGTGCCGGTAAGGGGCACCTTGTCAGCAATAGCGTTGCCGACGCGAAGGCGCTTCGTGCTCCGATCATCCAGTGGCTTCCAACTGGGCTAAGCATGCCTCTGCGCATAATAATGCCTGACGCAAAAATGGCTCTTGGGGCAGTAGACCCTATGACATCCAAGGAAGAACTTCCAAGTACATTCCAGTTCTACCGATTCGGTTTTGTTCGGGTTTACCGGGAGAAGAGAAGGCTGATAGGCTACTACGCGCACGCGTGACCAAAAAGCTCATAAATCACTTCCACTTCCCATTATCCAAATGAACGATGAAGCAATCTGAGGGATTGTAAAATGTCAAAGAAAGCAATGTTTGTAAGGTTTGAAGTGACTCCAGAGATAATGGAGAGAGCCTACGAGACCGTAAAGCTCGCAAAGGAAGACGGCAAGCTCAGGAAAGGTGCAAACGAAGCCACGAAAGCCGTTGAAAGGGGCATCGCGAAGCTTCTCGTAATCGCAGTAGACGTTGATCCGCCAGAGATCGTCGCGCACCTGCCTCTACTCTCCGAGGACAAGAAAATAACATATGTCTATGTCGACTCGAAGAAGAAGCTAGGCGAAGCTGCTGGGATTGATGTGCCGACTTCTGCAGTTGCGGTGGTCGACGCCGGGAAGGGCAAGCCGTTGCTGGAGGAGGTACTTACCAAGGTTGCAGCCTTGAGATTGAAGGGTGCACCAGAGACCGTAAAAGAAGAGTCAAAGGTAAAAGAACCTCCAAAGGAAGAGACTCCAAAGAAAGTTGAAGAACCTCCAAAGGAGAAGCCTAAGAAGGAGAAGAAGGCTCCAAAGAAAGTTGAAGAATCTCCAAAGGAGAAGCCTAAGAAGGAGAAGAAGGCTGAATAAGCCTTATCCCTACCTTTTTTTTGGTGGTATACAAAATGAGCCGTGATCAAAGCGATGCCTCACCAGCAGAAGTAATTCAGATAGTCGGCCGCACAGGTGTTACTGGAGAGGTAATACAAGTCAGGGTGCGCATCATTGAGGGGAATGATAAGGGCCGCATTCTGACGAGGAACGTCAAGGGTCCAATAAGGGTGGGGGACGTTTTGATGCTTAGGGAGACAGAGCGCGAAGCAAAGAAGCTCATCCCCAGATAAGTAGTAATAAAAGTTTATTAAATCCCCAAACTTTTACCTCAATGGATTGGAGCTGTTGATATGCCAAGGACCTTTAAGTGTTCTTTTTGCGGGACCGAGATTGGCGCAGGAACTGGACTCATGCACGTGAAGAACGATGGTACGATCCTGCGATTCTGCTCAAGCAAATGCCGGAAGAATATGCTCAAGCTGAAGAGGGTCTCACGCCACATCAAGTGGTCGTCGTCCAAGGTGACATGAGATGATCGAGAGAACCTTCGTCATGATTAAGCCCGACTCCGTCGTAAGGGGTTTGATTGGCGAGGTGCTCTCCAGGCTAGAGCGGAAAGGGTTGAAAATTGTGGGGCTCAGACTAATCCACATGTCCGCGGACGAGGCGAACTCACTCTACGCCGTCCACAAGGGCAAACCCTTCTTCAATGACCTTACCGCTTTCATAAGATCCGCCCCCGTTGTGGTAATGGCTGTCGAGGGCGAGAGCGCTGTTGCAGTGGTAAGGAGGCTCATAGGCTCCACAGACGCGAAGGAAGCCACGCCAGGCACAGTGAGAGGTGACTTATCTTGCTCCAAGAGCATGAACGTTATCCATGCCTCGGACTCGGTGGACAATGCCAAGATGGAACTGTCTCTCTTCTTCCGAGACTCTGACATAATTAAGTACAAGCGGCTTGACGAGTCCCACGTCTGCTAGACAGCCTACAAGTCATTCCATCTCTCTATTCTTGCAGAACCGCAGCATGCAATTATCCCCCAGAAGATTAAAAGGGGGGTGCTTGACTACGATTCTCAAGTGATGGACCATGCCCGTCCGCCAGCCGATCGTTACTATTCTTGGTCATGTTGATGTGGGCAAGACGCTTCTTCTAGACAAGATTCGTGGATCGGCGGTCATGTCCCGCGAGGTTGGTGCAATGACCCAACATATCGGCGCCAGCTTTCTGCCGCTGAACACCATTGAGACTTATTGTAGCTCAGTCCTAAAGGGTTTCCAGACAAAGATATCAATCCCCGGCATCTTGGTGATAGACACGCCAGGTCACGAGGTATTCTCCAACCTCAGAGTCAGGGGAGGCTCTGTCTCGGACATCTCCATTCTCGTAATCGACATTTTGGAGGGGGTGGAGAAGCAGACAGAGGAGTGCATCGAGATACTGAAGAACAGGAAGACGCCATTTATTGTTGCAGCGAACAAGGTTGACAAGATCACCGGGTGGAAGTCCAACCCCAATAAGTCCTTTGCCGAATCCTTCAACCTCCAATCCCCCGCCATTCAGAAGAAGGTCGAAGAAAAACTGTACACCATAGTAGGGGAGCTGGCTAGGTTTGGTTTCTCGTCAGACAGGTTCGACCGCATCCATGACTACACCAAGTCTGTGGCTATAGTCCCCACAAGCGCTACGACCGGCGAAGGCATTCCCGAACTGCTGGCGCTAATATGCGGGCTGGTTCAACAGTACCTCATGAAGAGACTCTCAATCACCGATGGCCCTGGCAAGGGCGTTGTGCTTGAGTCCAAAGAGGAACCAGGCCTCGGAACTACTATCGATGTAATACTTTATGACGGCATCCTGAACAAGGGCGACAGGGTGGTCGTTGGTGGTTACGACGCCCCTCTGGTAACTAGAGTGAGGGCAATACTGCTTCCGAAGCCCCTCAACGAGATAAGGGACCCTGAAGACAAGTTCCTGTCTGTCGATTCTGTTGTTGCTGCTGCAGGCCTCAAGATCGTGGCGTCGGATCTCGGGGGTGCAGTCGCTGGTTCGCCTGTAATGGTCGCAAATGACGACCAGAACCTGGAAGAAGTCACCAAGAAGATAAAGGACGAGCTATCGGAGTTCAGGTTCACAAGCGAAACTGAGGGCGTTGTAGTCAAGGCTGACACCTTGGGTTCCCTGGAGGCACTCGTGAAGTTCCTGCAGGGCATGAAAATTCCTGTCAGGGTCTCCGATATTGGCCCAATCGGCAGGCGCGAGATCATCGAAGCTACGATTGTGAAGAGGAGCAAGCCCGAACTGGCTGCAATTGTGGGTTTCAACATCAAGATCACCCCCGAAGCTGAGGCGGACGCAAAGGAACATGACATTCCAGTATTCACGAGCAACGTAATCTACCATATCGTCGATGAATTCAAGGCATGGTCTGCAAAGACCGTGGAAGATATCCGTAGCAAGGAGTTCGGCCAGCTTGTCCTCCCGGGCGAGGTTCGCATAATCCCCGGGTGCGTCTTCAGGAAGAACTCGCCTGCGATAGTCGGGGTAGAGGTCCTTGCGGGCACGATAAAGCCTGGTAACCAGTTGATGCGCAAGGATGGCGAAATCCTCGGGAGCATCATGCAGATCCAAGACGCTGGCAAGAACCTTGACAGCGCCAAGAGGGGCGATAAGATAGCGATCTCGATTAAAGGTGACATCACTGTAGGCAGGCAGGTGCAGGAGGGTGACATCCTTACCGTTTACATGCCTGACGATGATATATTCCTACTGAAGGGGAAATTCCAGTCCGAGATGAGCGAGGAAGAGCTCAAAGTGATCGACAAGGTCATCCGGCTTCGCTACAAAGATGGCCAACTCATCTAGCCAGACTATCATGCGCTGCCTGATTAGGCTGCCGTCATGGCTCGGCGAAAGGAATATAAACGTTCTTTGCCTTCGACCTATCAACAACATCAGTATCGGTGATTAAGATTGGTCGAGTTTAAGGTTGTTATATCTAACCCTGTTGATGGAAAGTCAAAGACCGTCACCGTGCCGGAAGCCCAGGCACAGTCCCTAGTAGGCATGAAGGTAGGGGATACCCTAAATGGGGAGGCATTCGGCTTCCCAGGCCAGGAGGTAGTGATCACTGGAGGAAGCGATAAGAGCGGCATTCCGCTGAGAACTGACATTGCGGGTGGAGGAAAAAGAAGGATACTCCTCTCTGGCCCGCCTGGTTATCACCCGAAGAAGCCTGGCCAGAGGAAGAGGAAGCTGGTAAGAGGAAACATGATCACAGAGGACATGGTCCAGATTAATGCCATACTCAAGAACCCTGAGGAGGCAGATAAGAAGAAGTGAGTGAGGCGAAGAAGCAGCCCGAGTGCAACATCGGCTTGACCGGCCACGTAGATCATGGCAAGACGACGGTTGTCGCCGCTTTGAGCGGCGTATGGGCTGCTCACCACAGCGAGGAACTGAAGAGAGGCATCACAATAAAATTAGGATATGCTGATGCTGCTTTCCGGAAGTGCCGGAAGGAGCCCGAGCCCGACTGCTACATGACTGCGAAGGTCTGTCCCAAGGACGGCACAGAGACCGAGTTCCTTAGGAAAGTCTCGTTTGTAGACGCCCCTGGACACGAAAGCCTAATGGCAACCATGCTCTCCGGGGCTGCCCTCATGGACGGTGCAATGCTGGTTATTTCTGCTGTTGAGGAATGCCCCCAACCGCAAACCCGGGAGCACCTTGTTGCCCTCGAGATCATCGGCGTCAAGAACATTGTTGTCGTGCAGAATAAGATTGATGCGGTCGATAGGGAGAAGGTTGTTGAGAACTATAAACAGATCCTAGCCTTCACTAAGGGAACAATCGCCGAGGGCGCACCGATAGTGCCAATATCCGCCCTTCACGGCTCAAATATCGATTACCTGATCCAGACCTTGGAGGAGAGGATTAAGACCCCCCCAAGGGATTCCACCAAGCCTGCCAGGATGAATGTCGCCCGATCTTTTGATGTGAACAAGCCTGGCACTACCCCCGAGAAACTTAATGGTGGCGTATTGGGAGGCTCCCTGATCCAGGGCAAATTCAAGGTCGGCGACGAGATAGAGATCCGCCCCGGCACGAAGATCGAACAGGGCGGCAAAGTAAGCTACGAGCCAGTTTTCACTTATATCTCGAGCCTCATGGCCGGGAGTGCCTCAACCGAGGAGGTAAGTCCAGGTGGCCTCGTTGGGGTCGGTACCCTGTTGGATCCATCGCTGACCAAAGCTGACAACTTGGTTGGAAGCATTGTTGGGAAGCCGAAGACACTACCACCCACGAAAACGGAGCTGAGGCTGAAGGTCACCCTGCTTGATAGGGTCGTGGGCACCAAGGAAATGCAGAAGGTGGAGCATCTGAAGGCGAGGGAGAGCCTCATGCTCGTTGCAGGCTCATCAGTGACAGTCGGTGCTGTCTCCGCTGCCTACAGGGACGATGCCCAGCTGGCTCTCAAGCGCCCTGTCTGTGTGGACAATGGGGCAAGGATAGCCATAAGCAGGATGCTAGCTGGAAGGTGGCGTCTGATAGGTTATGGCTTCGTTCAGTAAAGACCTGACGACAACGGTTCTTCTTGACACAAACGTCTTGATCTATTCTGCTAAAAAGCCCTTCGACATAGCCCACCAGCTCCGCCGATTTGGGTTTACTAACATCAGCGTACCAAACGAAGTCTTAGCCGAGCTGAGGTGGCTCTCATCAAAAGGGGGGAGCAAATCCAAAAGGTTCGCTACCCTTGCGACGCAGATCGCGTTAGGTTTTGGAACGATCGCACTTGGATACTCCACACGTTCTGTCGACGATCAGCTCCTCATGGCGGCAAAGGAGAAGGGGTACATCGTAGCTACGACCGATTCTGCCCTTAGGCGCCAGTTGAGGGATGAGGGGCTTTCCGTGATCTACCTCAAGCGCGGTCGCCTCATTCCGGAGACCGACCTTCTCACAAAAAGCGATTACTGAAACCGTCAATACCAATCCTGCTCTAAAAGAGCGACGGATATTTCGAAGTTTATAAGCAAGTTTTTATATCCCTTTGAGTAGCTTATCAAGAAATCTTAGGTGAGATTCATGTATAAGCTTCTCCACATGAATGACGTTGTAAGGATTCCACCGGAGAAGTTTGGATCACCGCTCGAGCAGGTGGCAGCAGAAGTTCTTAGGTCCACCTTCGAGGGCGTGGTGATGCGCGAGTTTGGTGCAGTTCTCGCAGTCTTTAATGTCCAAGTTTCAAACGTCGGCAAGATCTTAGCTGGCGATGGCGGGATATTCCACAGGACTTCCTTCTCCCTCTTGGTCTATACGCCTATGATTCAGGAAGTAGTGGACGGCGAGGTTGTCGAGGTGACCGATTTCGGGGTATTCGTGAGGATCGGTCCAATGGACGGGCTCGTCCACGTCTCCCAGATAATCGACGACTTCATAACTTACGACGCCAAGAGGGGGGCTCTCATCGGAAAGGAGTCGCAGAGGGTGCTCGAGAAGGGCGTGTCTGTAAGGGCAAGGATAATTACTGTCAGCCTCAGCGGCGGTGCATCCCGCGGCAGCAAGATAGGCATGACGATGAGGCAACCGTATTTGGGTGCTCTCTCATGGATAGATGACGACGTGAAGAAGTCAAGGGGCGAGAAGGTCGGGCCGCAGCCTCGGAAAGATGATAAGAAGGCAGAAAAATGAGCAGGGAGATCAAAGATTCCTCATCCTCGATAAAGTTCGCCTGCAGAAAGTGCAAATACATACTAGGTGAGGACGAGACGAAGTGCCCACATTGCGGCGGGAGCGAATTCTCTGATGAATGGAGCGGCATTGTCATAATCCTCGATACCACATCTGAACTTGCGCAGATCATCGGTGCCAAGAAAGCAGGGAGATACGCAATTAAGGTGCGGTAAAAATTGGCTCCGCTGAGGATGCCCGAGCGCCTCAGAATCGAGCTCTCCTCAAAGTCCTTTGGGACAATTTTTTCGGGCGATCCCAAGGCCAACGCAGAGCACGTTCTCAAGCTGATAAAGAGTCGACATCCCCCAAAGGTAATAATTGTGGGGGACTTCACACTGAAGGTCTTTTCCGACTCTGGGTTCCACCCTGACCTCGGCATTTTCGACAAAAGGACCAAGAGATCAGCATTTGTAGGGCCAAATGACTTCAATGAAAAGATATCAAATCCTGCTGGTCAGATAACCGATGAGGCGGTTGCGGCAATCAGAAGGCTTCTCTCTGCGCCTCTCCCTTCAACCCTCTTCGTCGAGGGGGAAGAGGATCTCCTTGCGCTTCCAGCCATTGTGCAAGCGCCTAAGGGGTCGTTCATAATATACGGCCTCCCTGGCGAAGGGATCGTTGTCGTCACGGCTGACAAAAAGACCAAAGAAAAAATAAATGATTTGATCAGCCAGTTTGAGCGAACCAGCTGATCTTTCGTTCTTTCAGCGCCATCCTCTTAGTTTCATAGCCTCGGTCACGCGGTTGATGGCGCAGATGTAGGCCGCCATCCTCATGTCGACCTTATATTTCAGGTATGTATCGTAGACGTTGTTGAACGCCTTCACCAGCAGCCTGTCCAACTTGTCGTTGACCTCCTCCTTTGTCCAGTAGTAGTTCTGCAGGTTCTGCACCCACTCGAAGTAGGACACGCTTACTCCGCCCGCGTTGGCCAAGATGTCCGGCACAACCATTATACCGCTGTGGTGGAGGATCTCGTCGGCTTCAGGCGTTGTCGGACCATTCGCGCCCTCTAGGACAAGCCTTGCTTTTATCCTGTGCGCGTTCTTTGCGGTTATCTGGTTCTCCAGCGCCGACGGTATGAGCACATCGCACTTTAGCTCCAGCAGTTCTTCATTAGTTATCTGCTTGGTGTCAGGGAAACCAGCGACCGAACCAGTCTTCTCCTTAAACTGGACTACGTGGTCGATGTTCAGGCCGTTGGGGTTGTAGATGCCACCTTTCGAATCGCTCATTGCAGTGATCTTGCAGCCATACTCGGACATGCACTTCGCTGACCAGTAGCCAACGTTACCTGCGCCTTGTACAACAATGTCTGCCTTCCTCAACTCTATGCCGAGCTTCTTTGCCGCCTCCCTTCCAGAAATCGAAACGCCCTTTCCAGTCGCCTCTATCCTCCCCTCCGAGCCACCTATCGCCACTGGCTTACCTGTCACCGTGCCTGGGACATTGAACCCCTTGAGCTTGCTGTACTCGTCCATAAACCAAGCCATCTCCCTGCCCGAAGTGTTGACATCGCCAGCCGGTATGTCCCTTTCCGGCCCTATGATTCCAGATATAGCGGCGAAGTAGCCCCTTGAAAGCCTCTCGATCTCACCAATGCTCATCTCCTTTGGGTTGCAGATCACTCCGCCCTTCGCTCCTCCGTAGGGCAGGTTTGCGACCGAGCATTTCCACGTCATCCAGATTGAGAGCGCCATGACCTCCTCAATGGATACATTGGGGTGGTACCTTATCCCTCCCTTGAATGGTCCCAGCGCGTCGTTGTGCTGGGATCTGAAACCCTTGAAAACCTTCACAGAGCCATCATCCATCCTGACTGGAACAAAAACACTCAGGACTCTCTTCGGATACTTCAGCATCTCGTGAAGGTTTGGATCCAAATTCAATATTCTTGCACTTTTATTCAGCTGTTCTAGAGCCATCTCATATGGATTCTCTGCCAATGTTTTCCCCTCCTTAGGGTATTTGAGAGTAATTTGGCATCCCCTAATATTCTTTTTAGTCCATGTAGGACTGCTAACAGGAAAGCTAAAAAAGGAGTGCTTCTTTCTTCTACCCGAAATGGATGTGGCACGATGTCAGCCCAAGAGGTAGAATATCAGATATCGATCATCGAAGATAGGGTTAACCCGCTTATGGAACGGAGGGAGCTAAAGTTCGAGGTAGCCTCCAAATCCACACCGAAGAGGGATCAGCTCAGGAAGGCAGTGGCCTCCTCGCTGAAGGTCCCGATTGAAAGGGTCTTCGTGAGGAACACGCTGTCTTCATACGGCACGAACACTTCAATATGCAAGGTCCACGTTTACAATGACGACAAGCGCGGGAAGAACGTCGAGCCGCAGTACATCCAGATGAGGAATCTCTCGAGGGACGATAGGAAAAATGCTCTAAGCGCTGCATCAAGCGCCAAGGCTGCAGCCTCGAAGACGGAGGAGAAGGCTCAGACTGGCACGAAAGTCACGTAGGCGATAAACCATGGTAAAGTCCTCCACTCTCTATGAAATAGATTACAACCAGGGGACAATAAAGGCGAAGAACAAGAAGTGCTCGCGATGCGGAAGGATGATGGCTAAGCACATGAAGCCCAGTCCCCGCTGGGCTTGCGGATACTGCGGGTACACTGAATTTATCCGGTCATAAAGGCCGTAGCGGCAATGAGCTCAGTGCGTTACGTGCTGGGCATAGAGAGCACAGCCCACACCTTCGGGTGTGGCGTGGTCTCCTCAGAGGGGGTAGTGCTCTCAAACTCCAAATCCGAGTACGTTCCCAAGGCGGGGGGAATACACCCTAGGGAGGCCAGCCAGTTCCACGCAGCAAACGCCTCTGCAACCATAAGGGACTCTCTCAGCGTAGCGAAGATGGATCTCTCCCAGATCGACGCCGTAGCCTTCTCTGCCGGCCCCGGGCTGGGTCCGTGCCTGAGGACTGGAGCAACGGCCGCGCGGATGCTCTCTCTTATGGCGGGTGTGCCCCTTATACCCGTCAACCACTGCATCGCCCACATCGAGATCGGGCGCGTTGCGTGCAAGGAGGACGATCCCCTCATAGTATATGTATCGGGCGGGAACACTATAGTCTCCGCCTTCTCTGACGGCAGGTACAGGATCTTCGGGGAGACTCTCGACATAGCGCTGGGCAACTGCCTGGACACCTTCGCAAGGGCCCTAGGCTTGGGACACCCAGGCGTTCCCAAGATCGAGTCCTTGGCTGACGAGGGCAAGGTGTTCATCCCCCTCCCTTATGTTGTGAAGGGGCAGGACGTATCGTACTCTGGGCTGTTGACAATGGCCATCAGGAAGTCCAAAGAATCCGATCCTAATGACCTGAGCCTAAGCCTGCTGGAGGTCGCATACGGCATGCTAGCCGAGGTCACTGAGAGGGCTCTGGCACACACCGAGAAACCTTCACTCCTCCTCACAGGCGGTGTCGCTAGGAGCCAGCGCCTGCAGAGGATGCTGGAGTCGGTATGCAGGGAGCACGCTGCGAGGTTCCACGTCGTGGCGCCTGAGGTTGCCGGCGACAACGGCGCAATGATCGCATGGGCAGGCTACCTCGGCCTTCTGAAGGGGCAGGAGATCCAAGTCGAGAAGAGCTTCATCAAACCAAAGTGGAGATTGGACCAGGTGGAAGTGCCGTGGCGGACCTGAAGCTAATCAAGAGAGGGGCTGAAGCCGAGCTCTATAGAGGCGAGTGGCTTGGTTTCGATGCGATCTTCAAGAGGAGGGTGAGAAAGGCTTACAGGAATGCCGACCTGGACCGCTTGATCAGAAGCACCAGGACATCACTTGAGGCGAAGCTGCTCAGTGGGGCCAAACGCATCGGCGTGCCGACGCCTGTGATCTACTCTGTCGATCTGCACAAGACAGAGATAGTGATGAGCTACATCGATGGGACGACACTAAAGAAGCTTCTCCCAGACATGGGTGACGCTGAAATAAATGTTATCTTTTCGGTAGTGGGTGACTGCGTGGCTAAGCTCCATCGTGGAGGGATCGTGCATGGTGACCTCACCACCTCGAACATCCTAGTAATAAATGGAAAGATCTTCTTCATTGATTTTGGACTGGGGGAGTACACCGAATCGCTGGAGGCGCGTGGAGTGGACATACACCTTATGAGGAGAGCGCTAGAAAGCTCTCACTACCAGTCCTCGAGGCTCGCCTACCAGAGTTTCGCGGAGGCGTACTCGAAGACGCTAGGCGATGGCGCGGAGGAGGTCCTCCGACGCGTGGGCGAGATCCGAAGGAGAGGTCGCTACGTAGATGGTGGAAGATGCATGGTGGATTAAAATGGCTGAAATAATATTTGTGACGGGAAACAGGCACAAGGTGGAGGAGGCCAGCCTGACCCTCTCTAAGTATGGGATCAGAGTGAAGATGACCGAATTCAAAAAAGTTGAGATTCAGTCTGAATCGCTGGAGGAGATAGCTGGCAACGCCGCCCAAACGGCCGCGAATGCGCTCAGCGCGTCCGTCATCTCGGAAGACTCTGGACTCTTCATTAGCGCATTGGCTGGTTTCCCAGGTCCATATTCATCATACGTATTCATGACCATCGGCTGCATGGGAATCCTACGGCTAATGTCCTCCCAACCTGACAAGAGAGCTCAATTCAGGTGCGTGGTAGCATACTGCGCGCCGGGCGCCAAACCCATACTGTTTGCCGGAACATCTTTGGGCACAGTATCAAACTCGATGAGAGGACACTGGGGATTCGGCTTCGATCCCATCTTTGTGCCCTCAGGGAAAGACGCAAGGACTTTTGCTGAAATGACCACATCTGAGAAGGAGTTCCTCTCTCACAGGGGCGCTGCCTTCAGAAGCTTCGGACAATGGTACGAAAAGACCAATCCCTCGTCAGGCGTTTAGAACGAATAGCGGTTCTGGTCAACCTCGGGGTGGTCAATCAGGATTGGTCAAATAGGGTTGGTAAAGCTGGGCTCTACGGCAATAGCTCAATTTTATTGTTAGTCTCTATGGCTTTTTCTAGGGTCTCAATAGCTTCTACGATTAACCCCTTTGATTTTGCTCTAGCTTCATAACAATGATTAACAAGAGGCACAAACTCTTTCAAAACATCATCTGGAGGAATTGGGATTTGCACTCTCTCAACGTCCACATCATCTATTGTCGGATAAGATGTTCCCGTTGTTGGTTTCTTCATCTGAAGTTTTCCGACAACAGACCTCATCACAACATAGATATATTCTTTCCATGGTGATGATGCTTCAAACACAGAGAATGCAGAACTACATATTGCGTCTTTGTTGAATTCTTTCGGGATTATTCCTATAGCACCACGAGTCGGCCTAACTTTAGAAATAATTAGCTCCCCCCCTCTTATGGGTACACGAGCATTGGGGGGCAATTCTTTCCCTAATCTTTCGGTGTAATGAACCTCCCCCACATCGGTTGAGACATCACCTATTTCTATGTACTTGTAGGTTTTTTCTGGGTCTGGTTTGATCTTGGTAATTCTTCTTTGAGCTAATCTTTCCAAACTTCTCAATTCAGACTTTGAGGACAACGTTTTTAGAAGCTTCTCGTAAAATGGTTGGAAATACTCAGCATCCATCCTGTTCGCTTTTCTTAGTTCGGATAGTGACTTTTGATAGGATAAGCTCTGAGTGAATTTTGCATTTTCTATCCCGCTTTTTTCAAGAAATAGGTTTTCTGCTTTTTGCAAAATCTGAACCGAGTCTATTCTTTGAATATAAGCATCATGTACTAACTTTCTGATTGCTTCAACAGTCTTCCTATCTGCACTAATCACGAATACTTTCTTCAAATCAGGAAGAATGAGTCCTTTTTGAACTGTCCCTCTGATATTTCGCCTTATCTGAGCTTGACCATACTTGGAAGCCAGATATATGAAGAGATATTCTGGTTCAATGGTTTTTGACCGAATTATTGCCAATTTGCAATTAGCAGTAAGCCGTTCTTCTCTATCTGTAGCTAACGCAATATTGCCGATAGTTCCCACAATGGATAGCAAGATGTCATTGTTTTTGACATGTGAACGTTTCAGTTTCAAATAAACGCTTTCTGGAATAAAAATGGGGTTGCTATCATCTATGAAAAATTCTATTACATCTTGACCTCTCAGGTATCTAACTCCTTTTTCAACAAATTCTTCAGCAATTGAGAGATGATTTCCATCGGTTACATCTGCGACTTTGCATAGTTGTTCACTATTTATTCTTAATAGATTAGAATACAGTGCAATATACTCTGGGCTGAAGTATTCAGAATCGCAGCGAGCGTTTTTAACTATTTCCTCTTTATTAACGATCGACACTTTAGGCATTTTTACGTCTTCCAGAAACTTAATTCTTCTTTCTTGGCAAACTCAATGAAATTTTCTGCTATTTTATCGAGATCATGCTCAACGATCAGATGACCGTGTTTATCAATTTCAGGTTCACCTAATTCATTCTTTTTAAAGACATATTCGCCTGAACTGGCTTTTCCTGACTTCTCGGAAATCGCTAAAAAGATTGGATAGTCTTCTTTCTTTGGGCATAGCTTGTCATCCCATTTTTGTAAGAATAAAACAGATGTTTTGGTTCCTGCGTGCGGTCTAAATGTGTTGTCGCCTAGACTTACGACGGCGAGTATTCTCGCTTTTTCCATAATGTATTCTCTAACGTATTCATCCATTATATTGTTGAAGCGTCCTTGAGGCAAGACTATAGCCATTCGTCCTCCACTTTTTAGAAAGTCAATGCATCTTTCTATAAATAATACATCCCTGCTCATTCTTTGACTTTGTTTTCCATTCTTTTGAGCCAAATCATAATTCTTCAAGATTTGTTTTTCTCTAATATCCCCTGCAAAAGGGGGATTTGTCATCAGAATGTCGAAGCCAAAGTAGCGAAAATTCTCTTGGTTATCTTTATCTAATTCTTGATCATCTGGAAATCTTGTCAAGAAAGTTCTCAGTGCAGCTTTGCCTTCTTCGTTCCAAGATTTTGGGTCAAGGGAGTTAAGTTTGTAAACATTTTGTTTTCCATCCCCCGCAATAAGGTTAAGAGCCTTGGCAATCTTGACGGCTCTATCGTCGAAATCAATTCCGTAAACCATTGTCGATGCGTATTCTGCCTGTTCTCTAGTAGGTGCGCTTATGGAGTCTTCGCCCCATATCCAGAAGAAGGTATGAACAGTGAAGCCACAAGAACCTGCAGCCGGATCTATTACATATTCAGGTTCTTTGGGGTTGAACATTTTTACGCACATGTCTATGACATAGCGAGGCGTAAAGTATTGCCCTTTAGACCCTTTTGCGACTTGAGTGACCAGATATTCGAATGCTTCATCAATAATCTGTAGGTTAGCATTGAAAAGCTTGATGTCTTGCAGAAAAGAAATGCAGGTGTACAAATGAGATGGGCTTAACTCAATCTTATCAAGTGGCCTGAAAACTCCCCGCCATTTTTCGTTAGCTTGGTTAAATAACCCATTTATCTTTTGATAGAGTTCTAATGGGGATTCACCATAGATTCTGAAATAAATTCGCCTGTTTCGATCTCGTAAATTCTTAGCTGCCCATTCATCAAATAATTTAGCATAGATTAATTTGAAGACCTCATCAAAAGCATCAACTCCAGCATTTGCCAAAACCAAGTTTTCCAAATCAAGGATGACACTTTTTAAGGAAAGCCTCTCTTTAGCAAGTTTATTCTCTTGAGCAAGTTTGTCGATAGTCCAAGGTTCTTTTATGACATCTATGAGGGATTGATCAACTGATGGAATGCTGGAAAGCTGTGAAAAAATGTTTGGTTCCTCTCTATGTAAAATAACCAAAGCTTCGCCATTAGTCCAAACGCCGATTGGGGAGCCTTCCGCATTGCAATACGATTTCAACTGTTGAATGCCATCAGCTCTGTTAGGTTTTTTGGCTTCAACTATGATATAGGGATGTTCCATATCTTTTTGATAAACAATGATGTCTGCTGCTTTTTCGTGAACCCCAGAACCAAACCAAACTTCTTTTTCAACACCTATTCTTTCTTTTGGATAACCGTATTCCGTCATCAATTTCTTTATGAAAAGTTGCCGCACAATCTCTTCTGGTTTTGCTGGCCTTTCAATATCAGAAGCAAAACATTTCAAATATGGCTTACCATTTTTTTCGAAAAGCATCATTGACTCAATATCGCTTTGTTTGAATAGCCTTAATTTATGTTTGACATTAGGGTCTTTGAAGATCAAGTCAACCGTAACTTTGCTCATGTTTTCCCACCCCTTGTCGCTCGTGGCGTATCCCAATAGGGGCTTTTGCACTTGGGGCAGACCTTGGGTGCATTGATTTTATTTCTTGGCAACCATTCATGCCCACAACGTTCACAGCGATAACCCCATAATTGCACTTTACTCATATATAAATTGTATATTACGAATTGTATATAAGACTTGCTATTATACCAATAATTATATATATTACCTCCTAGTATATTACTATTAGGTAATTAAAATGATGAGTATGACAGAAATGATGGAAACAAGGGCTTTAAGAGCTTATTCAATCGTTGATAGCTCATCAATAACCCCGCTTGACAAAGACTCATTTTTAGTTCCTTCCCAATCGAAGAATGGCAACAAATACCGAGTAGAGAGAATTAATGATAACGCATGGTCATGCGAATGCGCCGACCATCAATTTAGAAGGATGATCTGCAAGCATATTCTTAGTGTCCAACTCTGGCTTAACCTAACCAAGAATCTCAAGCCAAAAGCGATCAAGCCAGAGTACTCAGAAGTTCATGAGTGTAAGTTCTGCGGCTCGACCGAGCTGATGAAGTATGGCAAGAAAACCAAGCAGTTCAAGCAACGCTACTATTGCAAGTCATGCCAGAGAACCTTTGTGCCAGATTCCATCACAAGAAAGATGTGGTTCAGACCTGAAGTCGTGACGAGTGTTTTAGACCTCTATTACAAGGGTGTTAGTCTAAGGAACATTCAGGATCACCTAAGCCAAATATGCGGAGTACAACTTAACAGCCATGCCACGATTTTAAACTGGATTAAGAAGTACGAGTCACTGATAGGCGATTACGTCAAGACCCTCAAGCCAGAGATAGGAAAACAGTGGCACGTCGATGAGATGAAAGTAAAATTTGGCGGTTCTTGGAAGTGGCTCTGGAATGTCATGGACAAGGACACCCGATTCCTTCTGGCATCCAACATAACTGAAAGCAGGGATGTTGATGATGCAAGGGAAGTATTCGCTCTGGCTAAGGAAATAGCCAAGGGCCAGAAGCCAGAGAGGATAATCTCGGATGGACTGCCAGCCTATAAGAAAGCTGTAATCAAGGAGTTCTTCACCATTAGGAAACCGAGGACTGAGCATGTCAGCCACATCCACCTGACGGGTGACATTAACAACAACCTCATAGAGAGGCTTCACGGAACTAAGAGGGATAGGGAAAAGGTCTTCAGGGGATTGAAGAAAGAAGAAACACCTATCATACCGATGCAAGACATCTATTACAACTTTGTAAAGCCACACCAAGCATTACAAGGCAAGACCCCTGCCGAGAAGTCTGGCATAGGCATAGAAGATAGAAACAAGTGGCAAGGGTTAATTGAGAAATCCACTGCCTTAAAATCTTAATTTTTTATTGATTCCCAATTAGTATTTAAGCAAATTTAATAAACTAATAAGCTAAGAGAAACAAGAGGAGCATATTTTTAAGGTGGGCATTATTGTTGAGCCTAATAAAAGGTGAATTGCGTGCCGATTACTGAGATTTTTCCTAATCCCACCGTGAAACAAGTGATATTTGAAATAAGGTATCCTAATTTGTTTTTCTTGGAAAATAAAATCGGTGATTTGCAACAAAAGATAATGGGGGAATTTCCTAAATCTGCTCTTCTTTTTAGAAGACAAATTGTTTTAGCTGATGTTGGTCCACAGGGCAAATTAGAGGAAATCTCTGGTAAATTTGATGAAATGGGGAGCAAGAAGATTTGGCAATTTCAATCGAATAAGGGCTACAAATTGAACATTTCTACCAACTCCCTAGATATAACATCAGAATACCACAAGACCTACAATTTAGGTAGTGGCGATAGATTCAGAGAAGTAATTAAAAATGCGTTAGATAATTTTTTTGAATTAACTATGATACCGACAGTTACACGAATTGGCCTAAGATATGTTGATGAGTGCCCAATTCCAAACAAGACTAATAGAACATTTAAGAGATATTATAAGTCAGTTTTCCCTATTGAAAGATTTAACTTGGCGCAATCTGAGGAAATGTTCTTTAGAACTGTAACAACCAAAGATAACCTTGGATTAATATACATGGAAACCTTGGCAAAAGTGCAGGATAAATATAAATTGGTTTTAGATTTTGATGGTTTTGCAACTAATGTTTCTTCCCCAGAATGTTTAGCGACTACTGATAAGTTACATGATTTAATAGTAAAGGAATATGAAAACACGATAAAGGAACCAGTTTATGAATATATGCGACAACGAAGGGATTGATAATGGACAATGATCTGAAAGAAGTTGGTTATGAACCACCTGAAAATGATTACAAATCGTTTAAATCGCAAGGTACTGGAGGACACTCAATATCACAAGAGTATAAGACAATTGTTTTTCCTTTTGACAAATATGAGATTACAGTCAAATTGACATTAAATAATGAATTTGTCAACATTGAAGGAGTGAAAATAAATAAAGATTTCACGTCTTACAAACAAAAGATAACGTCTAACGGCTTCCATGATGTAGAAAAATTCTACAAAGAGTAACAGGTATATGTTCTATACCGAAAAGGTAGACACCGATCTCAGATTTGGTGATGTTGTTAGAGGTTTTTTTGCAGTTACGCCAAATATCAACGAGCCATTTGTTAATGGTGCCAATAAAAATTATAATATCGATGTTGTTTTTCCAGTATATTCGGTTATCATAGATCCATGTTGCCAGATAGGATCTAAACAAATCTCATTAACGCCATTAATTGAGATCTGGCGATCTTTTTTTGATAATCCTTACTTGGTTGAAGACTTAACACGTATTAACAAA
The DNA here is from genome assembly GCA_015660995.1 of Candidatus Methanomethylicaceae archaeon. Lineage (GTDB taxonomy): Archaea > Thermoproteota > Methanomethylicia > Methanomethylicales > Methanomethylicaceae > JACTUC01. Next base: position 60,559 of record JACTUC010000004.1, read on the forward strand.
CAAATGAAAGCTCAACAAGCAACCCCTCCAAATGATTGGAACAACTATCCTGAAGAAAAGAAGGCAACAGAACTAAGAGAAGGACTACGTTATGCCTTCATTAGCCTTTTTGTTTATGAAAAACACTCGCCACTCCCTGAGTATACTATTGATATGAAAGGATGTAAAAAAACAACAGGGTATTATATGATCGATTTTAGAAATATCCATAAAGTTTCATGTGATAAAATTCGAAAACCATCTGATGCAATAGAAACTAAAGTGCTGGAATTGTCTATTGTAACAAGAAATCAACTAAGGGATAAGATCGCAAGTTATTATGGGACTCGTATAAAAGAAGATTTAACTGCTGAGGATTGAATTTTTTTGATAGCTTCCAACCCTATTTGACCAATCCTGATTGACCACCCCGAGGTTGACCAGAACCCGAATAGCTAAGGCTTAAATAATGGTTTTTTATTTTATGCTTTGCTTAGGGTGGCATCATTGAGGAAGAGCAAGATCAAAGGAAGTTCACATTCGATCAGACCGATTGAGAGCGGCGCCCCAAAATGGGTTAAGTTATCCAACGATGAAGTGGAGTCCACCATATTGGACTTAGCCAAGAAGGGCGTCCCGCAGTCACAGATCGGCGTCCTGCTAAGGGACCAATACGGCGTCCCGCTGGCGAAGCAGGTGACCAGCAAGAAGGTAGGCAAAGTGCTTTCCGAGAGGGGCGAGGCATCCAAGATACCCGAGGACATGTTCAACCTTATCAAGCACGCAGGCGCCATACGTGGTCATCTGGAGGAGCACCCAAAGGACATGAGCTCCAAGCATGGGCTCCAGCTTCTCGAGTCCAAGATAAACCGCCTTGCGAAATATTATAGATCCATGGGAAAAATCCCTAGGGACTGGAAGTACTCCCCAGAGAAGGCATCCATTCTAGTACGATAGAGGAGTAAAAACTTGTCCCTTCCCGGGGGATCCCTGCAGTCTTTCTACGAGAGAGCGGAAAGCATTGCAAAATCCCTGTCGTCAATCTCAGAAGAGGACGGCGTTCTGGTCATATCCCATTTGGACGCCGACGGTCTCTCTGCCGGCAGCATCATGCTCCAAGCCCTTTTGAACAGGGGCATTTCGCCGATGATGAGGATCGTGAAGCAGCTGGACGGGGACGTCGTCGAAGAGATCTTGAAATGCAGCCACAGATTCATAATATTCACCGATCTCGGTAGCGGCCAGAAGTCCCTCCTAAAGAGGATCGAGGGCAAGGAGCTTATCGTGGTTGACCACCACCAGCCGGAGCAGGTCGAGCTGAAGATGCTGGAGCTCAACCCGCACCTCTTCGGTTTTGACGGATCGTCTGAGCTCTCGGCGGCAGGTACCGCCTACATACTCGCCGTGAAAATGGACGAGCGGAATAAATATCTGGCAAACCTAGCGATAGTGGGTGCCCTCGGGGATATCCAAGACAAGGGCGAACGTAGCACGCTTGTAGGCATCAACGCGAAGATAGCCGAAGACGCTGAGAAAGCCGGCATCCTAACGGTCAAGAAGGGGCTGAAGCTCTACGGCTTTGAATCTAGGCCCTTGGTGCAGTGCATGGAATACACGCTCGAACCATTCCTGCCAGGGCTCAGCGGCGACGAGGGCGCGTGCTACAAGTTCATAAAAGACCTCGGAATCGATCCCAGGAGACCGGACGGGAGCTGGAAGTCAATTGCCGACCTTACAAGGGAAGACCAGAGGACGGTCATCAATGGAGTGATAAAGTACCTCATATCCCACGGGCTTACCAGTAGAGAGGCCGAGAGTATAGTCGGCGCAATATACATCTTCCCCAGCGAGAGCCCTGACGGACCCCTAAGAGACGCCAGGGAGTTCTCTTCGTCGATCAACGCGTGCGGGAGACTGGGCCGTTACGGCTTGGGAATATCCATATGCTTGGGGGATAGGGAACGGGCACTCGCCGAACTTAAAGAGGTGGCCCAGGAGTACAAACGCGCCATATCCGGCTGCCTCAAATGGATCGGAGACAACAAGGGTGCGATAAGGATACTCCCACATGTTCAGGCAATATACGGCGGGACTCAGATAGACGACAAGATGATCGGGACAATCGTTTCGATAGCATTCAACACGAAGCCATTCACTACTGACAGGCCCATCGTCGGCTTTGCAAGCACGGCAGGCGTCGTAAAGGTATCGGCCAGGGGGACCCCGGACCTCGTGAAGAGGGGCCTGAACCTCGGAAAAGTGATGAAGGAAGCCTCGGAGAAACTCGGAGGCACAGGTGGCGGGCATAACATCGCCGCCGGGGCCCAAATACCGGCTGGAAAGGAGGACGAGTTCCTCGATAGCGCGGACGAGATCTTTGCAAAAACCATTCTGGGCGTCAAGCTATGAGATCCAGCATAACGATAAAGCGGGATTATGGCAATAATGCCCTCGCAAAGAAGGTCCTGAAAGCCCTCCAGCCTGATAACAGAGAGGTCCCTGCAAACACGACCATCAGCATGAACGTTACAGGTGGCTCCCTCCTCATCGATGTAAAGTCCACGGGCAATCTGCCGTCGTTCCTCAGGACGATCGACGATCTCCTCCTCTGCCTTCAGACAGCTGAAGGGGCGGCAAAGGGCGCTGGCTGAGAGCCACTCTCGGTGTCTGCCGCAAGCGATGGTTGCACCTGCAAAGAGGTGTGAAAATACGACAGTGCGAAGGCTTCCCAGGAAAAGCCAAACCAAAGTTTATATTGCTGTTTCCCTTTTTGCTCTTACGTTACTGCGGTGAGATCAATGTCCGAACAAAAGACACCGACTAAACTGAAGGATAAATGGCGCCAAAAGAAATGGTACGTCGTTATAGCGCCAGCTGCCTTCGGGAATGTTGAGCTCGGCAAGACCCTATCTGAGGACCCGCAGAAGCTCGTTGGACGGGTTCTGGAATCGACGCTTTATAATATCACTGAGGACTTTTCGCAACTCCACGTCAAGCTGTTCTTCAGGATTACAAAAGTTGAGGGGGACAAGGCCCATACAATGTTCAAGGGCCACGACCTCGCAAGAGACTATCTGAGAAGCTTGGTAAGGAGGGGAAGCTCAAGGATCGATGGGATATATCCAATAACCACCAAGGATGGTTACAGGATGAGAGTGGGCGTGATCGCCCTCTCCGCGGTCAGGACCAAGAGCTCGCAGAAGCACTCTATCAGGCACTTGATGGAAGACACTATCAGCAAGAAGAATGGGCTGCTCATGTACGACGAACTCATCCAGCAGCTTGTGCTGGGCAAGATTGCCTCGGAGATATACAACGCTGCGAAGTCAGTCTACCCGCTGAGGAAGATCGAGGTAAGGAAGAGCGAGCTTGTCGTTATTGGCGGCACCAAGCCTGAAGTGGCTGAGCCAGCGCCCTCCCAATAAAAGCTTTTTTTATATCTCCCTCTCTATTCTCGTATTGGTGAAGATCATAAATGCAGGGGCTTGTGAGTAGCTCTGGTTTTAGGGGCCATGCTATCAGGGAGATCTCCCCAGAATTCTGCATGAAGGTCGGCCTGGCACTCTCGAATGTTCTCAAGGGCAAGTACGCCGTGGGGCACGACGTTAGACTCACTTCCCCCCTACTGACCCAATCCTTGGTAAACGGCCTCAACGCTGGTGGATCGGACGTAATCGACTTGGGCATGGCGCCGACTCCAGCAGTTGCCTTCTACGCCGAAGGGAAAGCCGGGGGCGCAATGATCACGGCAAGCCACAACCCTCCCGAATACAACGGAATAAAGCTTTTCGACGAAAGGGGTGCCAGCAAGACCCAGTCGTTCTACCTGAGCCTGCTCCCAAGGCTAGATACCGCCACATATTCAGCATGGGATTCTGTGGGATCGACGAGGAGCAGCGAGGGCCTTTACAGGTATCTCGATCATGTGACTTCAGCGGCCGCGTTCAAGAAGATGTGGAAAGTGGGGCTGGATCCCGGCAACGGGTCGACCGCCATAACCGCCCCGATTGCCCTGGCACAGAGCGGCGCCTCCGTTTCAACGATAAATTTGGCTCCGGACGGGACCTTCCCCGCCAGGGGATCTGAGCCAGATGAGCCTCACCTGTCTGGGCTCTCGGAGCTCGTGAGGGGGAAAGGGCTTGACATCGGTTTTGGATACGACGGTGACGGCGACAGGATGGCGGTGGTCGACGAGCACGGGAAGTTTGTCCCACAGGATAGCGCCCTTGCGTTCGCGGCCTCTAGTGCGGTCCGCGGCAGGCGTGGGAGCACGGTCGTGGTCAACGTAGACACATCCGCAGTTGTCGACATCATGGTTGAGAAAGAGGGCGGAAGAGTGCTCAGGTCCAAGGTGGGCGACACCTACATCCTTGAGGAGATGACTATGAACGGCAGCGTCTTCGGGGGCGAGACCTGTGGCGCCTGGATTTACCCTGGGTATGCAATGTGTCCCGATGGAGTCCTCTCATCAGTCATTCTCATGAACCTCCTCGATGAGTCAGGCCTCAAACCGTCTGAGATCGGAGATGGTCTGCCCGCGCTGTATCTCAACAGGCGCAAGGTTGCGTGCCCCGACTACATGAAGGTCCCGCTTATGCGCATTCTTAACGACAGAGTTCTCGAGATGTACCCTGGCTCGGAGGTCACGAACGTCGATGGCGTAAGGGTGGGCATGACTGACAGGTCTTGGATCCTCGTGAGGCCTTCGGGGACCGAGCCAATACTCAGGATAACCTCTGAGGCGTCGTCAGAATCTAGATCAAGAGAATTGGCCGACAGCCTGTTCAAGGTCGTGGAAGAGATTAAGGAGGAATTGACACGAAAGCAATAGTGTTTGCCGCTGGCAAAGGCGTGAGGCTCGAGCCACTTACATCGAGGAGACCAAAGCACCTCCTCCCAGTCGCAGGGGCGCCGCTCATAGAGCATACGCTCCGCTCTCTCAAGTCAGCCGGGGTCATTGACGTGCTTATAGTGGTCCACCACATGAAAGAGCAGATCCAATCTTGCCTCGGCAATGGATCTCGGCTCGGACTCAGATTGGAGTACGCTGACCAGGGAGGGGTATTTGGCACAGCTGATGCGCTGAGCCTAGGCAGGGGTTTCGTAGGGAACGACCCATTCCTCGTCGTTTACGGCGATCTCGCCCTCCACCCCAGCGTTGCAAAAGAGGTGGTCGGAGCGTTCAAGCCAAAACTCGACGGGGTCATCGCGGGCGTGGATCTGCCAGATTCGAGCGAATATGGCGTGATGGAAGTAGAACGAGGGCGCCTCAAGCGCGTAGTCGAGAAGCCGAGAAGGGGCAGTGCCGGAACAATAAACGGCGGGATATATGTCTTCAAACCCGAGATATTCGAATTTGCAGCAAAGACTCCGAAGTCAGAGAGGGGTGAGCGCGAACTTACAACAACGGTGAATATGGCTGTGGGAGAAGGGTTTCGGATGGGGGTCCTCAACGTCAAGGGCGAGATGTGGGTCGATGTGGGAAGGCCTTGGAACGTCCTCGACGCCAACAAGATGCTCATGGACGCGAACCTCACCGAGAGCTCGCTTGAAGGTTCAATAGACAAAAGCGCGCGCATCCATGGCAAGGCTGTCGTGGAGAAGGGCGCGAAGGTCCTCTCAGGGGTCTTCATCGAGGGTCCTGTATGGATTTCCGCTGGGTGCACTGTTGGGCCCAACTGCTACCTAAGGCCGTATACATACCTCTGCGAGGGGGTGCGGGTCGGCAATGCCTGCGAGATAAAGGGAAGCATACTCATGGAAGGTTCGCACGTTGGGCATCTCTCATACATTGGGGATAGTGTCCTCGGGGTCAAAACCAACTTAGGAGCAGGGACAATTACTGCTAACCTTAGGTTCGACGATCAGCCCGTCTTGATGCGGGTCAAGGACGAGACGGTCAGCAGCGGCAGAAGGAAGCTGGGGGCATTCCTCGGCGACGAGGTAAAAACCGGCATCAACGTCAGCCTGTTCCCAGGTGTCAAGGTCGGCTCCGAGAGCTGGATAGGACCGCATGTCGCTCTGCACACCGACGTTCCACCAAGGATGCTCGTCACCGCAAAGTTCGAGCTCGAGATGAGGCAGAGGCGGTAATCGCCATTGCAGGGAGAGCGGAACGTAATAGTAAAGGATCGCAGGAAGGTCCGTCTCCGCTTCGCGCTGGCATACCCAAGCCCGTACCAGGTCGGAATGAGCAACCTTGGCATTAGGCTCCTTTACGAGCTCATCAACAACCGCGAGGACGCGCTCTGCGAGAGGTTCTTCTTCGCTGAATACGGGCAGCCACCGCGAAGCGTTGAGTCGGGGATACCCATGAAGGATTTCGACATTGTTGGCTTCTCACTGCAGCACGAGATGGATTACCTGAGGGCTCTTGACATGATCTCGTCCTCGGGCATGCCGCTAGAGGCAAAATCTCGGGCCAGCCCTTTGATTATCGCAGGCGGCCCGTCCGTCACATCCAACCCGATGCCACTCGCACCCTTCATCGACCTCTTTGTAATCGGGGAGGTCGAGCCGATATTTGATGCGTTACTGGACCTGATGTCCGACGGGAACGTGGAAGCTGCAAGTTCCCTGCCTGGCGTGTTCAGACTGGGCTCGCGGACCGAGAGACTCCTTGTTAAGGATCTCGACAGCGCATATCATGCGGTCAAGCAGGTCCACTCCGTGTCTAGCGGCGACTTCGCATCAACCTTCCTCCTTGAGGTATCCAGGGGCTGCGGTAGGGGCTGCAGGTTCTGCACGGAATGCTACCTCTACCAGCCCAAGCGCGAGAGGTCACTGTCCGCAATAAACCGTATACTGGACGAAGGGATCCCCATGACTGGGCTCTCCAAGGTGACCTGCATAAGCTCAGCTCTCTTTGATTACTCCACGCTTAGTGAATTATTGGGTTCGCTCAAGGACCGCGGGCTGAGGTTCTCCCTCCCCTCGATAAGAATATCTGCCATGAATGAGGGGCTCATGGAGCTGCTCGCCGCCGGCGGCCAGAAGAGCATAACCCTCGCACCAGAGACTCCGTCTGAAAGGCTGAGGCAGGTCATAAACAAGCGCCTCAATGAGGATCAGCTATTCAGCACGCTTTCCGATGCCAAACAGGCTGGGATAAGCTTCCTCAAGCTGTACTTTATGATCGGCATACCTGGCGAGACCGAATCCGACATCGGCCAGCTGTCGGACATGCTTTCCGGAGTGATTGCCACCGGGTTCAAGCCAGGGTCGATACACATCAGCATCAACCCCATGATCCCCAAGAGCAACACTCCCTTCCAATGGGCCCCCCTTGTGCGCGAGAAGGACTTCAAGGAAAGGCTTCACCAGTTCGAGAGGATTTGCCGGGACCTTGGCATCAGGCGTGTCGAGTCAATGGACTACCGCTGGGGAGCCATTCAGGCTTACCTCTCCACAGCTGGTGTTGAGGGTTCCAAACCCCTCACGATGCTTGTGGAGGACTTGAAAAGGGGCGGCAGTGGGGATCTTGGCGCCTGGAGGCGCGTGCTCAAGTCCATGGGCAAATCCTTCGAGACTCTCTACGCCCCTAAGGAGATCGATGCTCCCCTTCCTTGGGAACCAATAAAAGGAACCATTTCAAGATCTATTCTTAGGCAAGAGTTCGAGCGGGCCACATCCTATGTCAGGCAAGGGACTCTCTGAGGACGAGCTTAGAAAGAGATATCCACACCTAGCTAAGGAGATAGAGTCAGAGCCTGAAGAGGGGAAGAGCATTGGCGTTCGAGTCGACAGCTCCCAGGGATACATGCCCGACGTTATTGACTTTTTGACGCGCTGCGACACGGAAAATCAGGCCATGGAGATCATCGATTACATGGAGCGGCGCGGTGAAGTATCGAAGGACTACGCTGTTTCGCTCAAAGAGAGGTTAAAAAAGAAGGGATTGAGATCCTTCGGAAAGAAGAGGGCGCCTGGCCACTACTTCAAGCAGTTTGACACCAAAACTAGCCCTTGAGCCCCTTGGCCGAGACTATCTTGATTATGTCTCTCTCCCTGAGGGCGTACTCCTCGCCGATCTTCTGCCCAGTTCTGGCGTTGACAGCATAGAGGAACCCCTCGCCGAGATCCGAGTGGATCTTGTACGCGAGACCGCGTGCTGTGGTACCCTCTTGGACCAAGAACACGTCGGGGAGAACCCTCCCTTGGTGATCTGTGAGCTTGTTGGCGTCCTCTACCGGGAACACAGGGATCATCTTCAGCTCCTTCTTGTACATTGCCTCGATGGCGTCCTGCACCCCAGTGCTTCCCCACTTCCCGAGAAGCGATTCTATCTTCCTCAGCGCTTCCCTCTGCTTGTCGCTCAGCGCATCACCCCTGAGGATCCTGAACTCCTTGTCCCCAGGCATGTAGCTGATGAGCCCCTTCTTGTCGGCCAGCCTCAGCGCGAGCTCCGACTCCGCAGAGCACGGGATCACAGATGTACCCTTGAACTCTGCCTTGAGCCTGTCAATGTTCTTTTCCGCCGATGGAAGATCGGTCTTGTTGGCTGCAATCACCATTGGCTTCGACGCCTTCCTCAACTCTTCAACGAAGAGCTTCACGTCACCTTCGGACCACTGGTCTATTCTCTTGCTAAGCTCCTCCCGTGACTTTATGACGGTCAGGATGTGCTTTCTCGTGATCATCAGCCCGGCTAGCCTCTCGGAGAGCAGCGCAACGGGATCCTGCTTCAGCTGGAGCACGCCCTTCATGATCTTGTCCCAGTCCTTCTTCAGGATCTGGAGCATCCACATGGTTATCTCGTAATCAAGGAACTTCACGTCATCGACTGGGTCCCTCGACCCGGCCTCACAGGGGTTGCCGTTGGCGTCGGTGCAGCCCGCAGCATCAATAACTTGGATGAACCCGTCCGCCTGGCGCAGATCGTCGAGGAACTTGTTCCCAAGACCCCGCCCCTTGTGCGCGTCAGGGACCAACCCCGCGACGTCCACAAGCTCCACTGGGACCCACCTCGTGCCGCTGACACATGTAGAGTTCTTGGGCTCATCCTTGACGTTCAGCTCCGTGCAGACGCACTTGATCCTTATGCTGGCGATTCCTCTGTTCGGCTCGATGGTGGTAAATGGCACCTGGCCGATCTTTGCAGGAGCCAGCGTTGCAGCGGAGAAGAAGGTCGATTTGCCAACATGGGTCTTGCCGACAAGTCCTGCTATCAGATGCATTCCTCCAGTAATGAGATAAGGCTGATCTTGATTTCCGGAACTCCAAGAAGAGATAAGACTTGATGGGCTATAACTTTTGCCTCCTCAAAATTGCCGCTTAGAAGAAAGGGGATGAATTTATTTCGAACATGGCCTGCCTCAACACCTCTCAGCTTTGGGGCTAGTTCACCTAGGCGCATAGAGAACGCATGCTGGCGCAATGAGAGGGACGAAAAGGATTAATCAGACAACAAGAGATCTCTTTCAGCGCTAAGGTGATTATGTTGCGAGTGCTTATTGCCGACGAAGTTGACAAGGAATGCCCTACCCGCCTGCGGGCTGCCGGCTTCGACGTCAGCGAGAGGTTCGAGATCTCCGCCGAGGAGCTTATCAAAGTTGTGGGGGATTACGAGATCCTTGTTGTCAGGAGCAGGACCAAAGTCACCCGCGAAGTGATCGCGAGCGGGAAGAATCTTAGACTCATTGGGAGGGTCGGGGTCGGTCTCGACACGATCGACACAAAGGCGGCAGAGCAAAAGGGGATTAAGGTAATCAACACACCCCAGATGTCTACTATTGCGGTCGCCGAGCTAGTCATGACAATGATGCTCGATCTGGTCAGGGGTGTCCACCTTGCTAATGAGTCTATGAAGAAGGGTCTGTGGGAGAAGAAGCGCTTCCACGGCACTGAGCTGAACGGCAAGACGCTGGGCGTAGTTGGTCTGGGAAGGATCGGGAAGGCCGTTGCCGAGCGCGCAAAGTCGTTTGGCATGAAGCTCCTTGTGTATGACGTGATCGTTGACGAGGAGACTCTGAAGAGGTTCGGGGCCGAGCGATCCGCGACAATGGAGAACCTGCTGAAGAGGTCCGATATAGTGACAATCCACGTGCCGTTGCTGCCAGAGACCCGCAAGATGATCAACGCAAAGACCCTCGCGCAGTTCAAGACAGGGGCATATCTTATCAACGCCTCAAGGGGGGAGGTGGTCGATTGTAAGGACCTGCTGGATGCACTTAAAAGCAAGAAGCTGGCCGGCGCTGCGCTGGACGTCTATGAGAATGAGCCACCCAAGGAGCCCTGGGAGAAAGAGCTCGTTGCAATGCCAAACGTCATCGCTACCCCACACATAGGGGCCCAGACAGTAGAGGCTCAGATAGCCGGTGCCGTCATGATCGCCGAAAACATTATAAATGCCTTTAAGCCGCTTTAGGTTCACACGGTTGGTGCAGTTAATGTCATATAAGTATCTTGCAGAAGCATGGAGAAAGCCCGACGAGGGCATAGTCCGTGCTATGCGGACCACCAGGCTGGTCAAGTGGCGGAAGGGTCCTTCTGTCGTCAGGGTTGACAATCCTACGAGGCTCGACAGAGCCCGCTCCCTCGGTTACAAAGCTAAGCAGGGAGTAATCGTTGCGCGTATAAGAATAATCCGAGGCCCGATGAACGTTTCGAGACCCCGTTCAGGCAGGCGCCCGAAGCGCATGGGTGTCTATGGTCTTACCTCCTCCAAGAGCACTAGGTGGATTGCCGAGGAGAGGGTTGCAAAGAGGTACCCAAATATGAACGTGCTTGGGAGTTACTGGACATACTCCGACGGCAGATACTCCTGGTTCGAGGTCATCCTTGTCGATCCGTCCCATCCCGCGGTCAAGTCCGACAGGGACCTATCGTGGATGGCTAACCCAGCCCAGCGGGGTAGGGTAAACAAGGGGCTGACCGCTGCAGGAAGGAGGAGCCGAGGTCTCTACACAAGCGGCAAAGGCTCTGAGAAGGCCGGACCAAAACGGTACTCCTGATCTAAAAAAGCATTTATCCAAACCCGCCCCTATTTTATGGGGTGTCCTTTTTCTTGATATGATAACCGCAATATCCTTCAGCACAATAGCACACTCTACGGAAGACATCTCCAAGGTTGAAACAGCAATCCTCAACCTTCTGCCAGATTCGATGAGAAGAAGCCAAACTGTCTCAGCGCAAGAGGTTGTGGGGCATCACGGCAACCCCATCTGGCTAGTCGCCCTCGGCGTGAGAGAAAAGGCATCTGCGGGCGAGATCTCGGAGTATATCATGCGCTTAATCCCCGTTGCGGACAGGCTACGCATAAGGGACCAGCTAGACCTCTTCTACGACGGTAGGTCCACGCTCTTCCTGCGGCTTGACAAGCAGAACGCCTTCCTGAGGGAGGCGAGACTATCAAGCGGCGACGACGTGATAAGGGTGAAGATCAGCTTTATTGGCAAGCGGGGGGACCGGGGGGAAGTCCTGAAGGTTTTCGGCCTCTACTGAACCTAGTTACTTTTTAAGGTTCCATCGGCTATCTTTCGATAGAGTCGATCTGACATGAAGTGCAGGCCTCTGCGCAGGCGCTACGTCACCTTCAGATGCAGTGCCTATACTGATGACAAGGCTATCCTTGACTCCATCAACTCCTACATCTCACCCGGAATCACCCCCAAAGTGGTCCATCGGGACGGACCTTTCGTAGTGGTCAGGGTGGACAACCGTTCGCTCGAGGCCGCGAGGATGAAAGGGGGTATTCAGTTTTCCATCAATTGCTCCTCCTCGCAGCCTAGCTCAGTCTCGACATCTGGCACTATAAGGGGGGCAAAGGAAAAGATAAAAAAGTTACAAGCGAAGTTAAGGGTTGGGGATGAGGAAGCCGTCCCAGTCATTCAGAAAAGCAAAGATGTTGATAAAAAGACGGACTGAGGGCCAAAAGCCCCGCAGGGCAAAACCCTGCGCCCACTTTACAAATGTAAAGCTTTTTTTGGACAATAAAACCAGTTAAAATTGTCATTTTTATATATGTGCACCATCAGACTAGTGCATGATTTTAAATTAATGTTCATTAATAATGAACATAACTAAAATCGGTTCAGCAAAAGTATGGTCAAGATTGACCCAAACGTCAGTAAAATCCGAAAAATTTAAAAGGAATTAGCGAGTAATACGTTTTTCTGTTAAATCCGGAGGTAACATTAGTTTGGAAGATGCTAAGGAGGTTCTTCTGAGGACCCTTCGCGGGGAATCAATTGACGATCCAGATTATGAGATAGTGGACTCTCCAGAACCCATGTTATTCAAGGAATTGTTCCCATTCGACGCTCCACCGAAGATGGTATGGGACGGAGTCGAGATCCCCCAAGAGGTTCCAGAGAACCTCTGGCTCACAGATACCTCTTTCAGGGACGGGCAGCAGTCGCGTGACCCATACAGCGTGGAACAGATCGTTGAGCTCTACAAATACCTCAGTAAGATAGGGGGCCACAAGGGAAAGATCCTCATGACTGAGTGTTTCCTCTACACAAAGCGCGACCGCGAAGCTGTAGAGCAGGCGAGGTCGCTCGATCTAGGCTTTCCTAAGATTACGGGCTGGATAAGGGCAAGCATGGACGACCTTGCCATTGCGAAGGCTGCCAAGGTGGAAGAGGTAGGCATGCTATCTTCCATATCCGACTACCACATATTCTACAAATTCAAGGGCTTGAGTCGCAGCCAGGTCTTATCCAAGTACCTTGAGGTGATTGAGGAAGGTCTCAAAGCCGGCATAACGATGCGGGCACACGTGGAAGACTGCACCCGCGCTGACATCCTCGGCGTGGTTGTACCCTTCGCAAGGAAGTTGATGAGGTTATCTGACAAGTATGGCCTCCCAGTCAAAATTCGCATCCCGGACACACTCGGTCTTGGCCTGCCATGGTGCCAAGCTGCGCTCCCAAGGAGCATCCCCAAAATAATATGGGTCCTCAGGCATATCGCGGGCGTTCCTTCCGACTGGCTGGAGTTCCACGGGCACAACGATTTCCATATGGCCATAGCGAACGCCACTTCAGCTTGGCTATACGGCGCCTCTCTAAATAACACAACTCTCTTGGGGATAGGCGAGAGGGCTGGCAATGTGCCATTGGAGGCGATGGTCTTCGAGTACGCCGGAATTAAGGGTTCCCTCGACGGGATGGACACCGTAGCCTTGACTGACGCATCGCAGTATTACAAGAGAACCGTTGGCTATCACATACCTGCATATTATCCGCTTGTCGGCAAGAACTTCAACATCACCCGTGCCGGCATCCATGCAGACGGCGCGCTGAAGAACATCGAGATGTACCTGCCGTTCGACACGGAGAAGCTACTTGGTGTCCCGCCGGGTGTCTCGATAACCCCATACTCCGGCAACGCCGGCGTTGCCTTCTGGATAAACTACTATTTCCGGCTCAGGAACGGCGAGAAGGTCGACAAGGACGGCCCAGGCGTCATGAAGATCTACGGCGTAGTCTGCAAGAAGTTCGACCAAGGCGAGGCGCTGTCCATCAGTGACAGGGAGATGCTCTCCTTGGTGAGGCAGAACATGCTCGACTTCTACGACAAATTCAAGCAGCGGATCAACCCCATTTAACCAGCTGATGGCAACCCAGACAGGTTAATAACCCCGCCATTCGTATTTTTATTTGGTTTTTCTATGTCCAAAAAAGTCGTCAGAGGCTTCCTCAGGAGCGACGGAAAGCCCAATTTCTCCACTGCCGTATTCAACAAGCCCGGCGAGCTGGAGTACCTGATACATAAGCCTGTCCACTCCTCGACCTCTAGATCCCCGATCATCAAAGGGATCGACATCATGATAACCAACGGCGTAAGGCGGCTCCCCATAACCGACTCAAAGAACCAGCTAGTTGGGATTGTGACCGCTACGGACATCGTCGACTTCCTTGGGGGAGGCGATCGCCATAACATCGTAAAGTCGAAGCACAAAGGCAGGTTCTTCTCTGCCATAAATGAGCCACTAGAGTCCATAATGACGCGCGACGTGATCTATGCTGAGACCTGCGAGAGCTTTGCCGGCGTGCTCGAGAAGATGATCAAGGGCAACAAGGGGACAGTGCCCATTGTGAAGAAGCCCATGGAGCTCGTAGGGATAGTCACAGAGATGGACGTTGTTAGGTACCTCTCGGGAAGGTCGCTGAACCAGAAGGTGAGCGAGTTTATGACAAGGAATGTCGTATTCGCCTCCCCGGATCTCTCCATAAGCTCAGCTGCCAAGCTGATGGTCTCCAACGGCTTCCGAAGGATCCCGCTCAAGTCCGGCGATGCGGTCGTTGGAATAGTGACCACGATGGACATTGTGCGCTACATCGGCGGGGGTTCAGCCTTCAGAAAGATCCTCTTGGACGAGATGAATCAGGTCTTATCCACCCCTGTAAGGGAGATCATGAGGACCGGCGTCGTCTCAGTCGATATTGCCCTCCCGCTTGGAGAGGCGGCACCGCTGATAAGGAGCAGCGGGGTCGGTGCGGTCCTAGTGAGGGATTGTGGTGAGCCGGCAGGCATTCTTACGGAAAGGGATCTCCTAACAGCGCTTGTAACTTCATAAAAAAAGGGAAAAGAATATAATATATACTATTTCTTTTAGACTGATTACAGTATTTAATATTACGATGTTTGATGGTGATAGAAGATGTTTAGCCCTCAGGGAATGGGATACGACCGGGCGATCACTGTTTTTTCGCCCGATGGTCGCCTATTCCAGGTCGAGTATGCCTTGGAGGCAGTGAGGCGGGGTTGGACGGCACTCGGCATAAGGTGCATGGATGGTGTCGTCTTGGCGGTTGAGAAGAAGAAAATTAGCCCCCTCATAGACCCGTCCTCCATGGAGAAGATCCTGAAAATAGACGACCATGTTGGCGCGACCTTTGCCGGGCTCTCGTCCGACGCCAGGATTCTTGTGGACAAGGCGCGGCAGGAGTCCCAGATAAACAGGCTCCTCTACGACGAGGTGATAGACGTAGAGGTCTTAGTAAAGAAGGTCAGCGAAGTCAAGCAGCTGTACACACAGCACGCGGGCGTTAGACCCTTTGGCGTCGCCCTGCTGATCGCTGGCGTAGACAAGTTCGGCGCGAGGTTGTTCATGACCGAGCCTAGCGGTGCATACGCGGGCTACTTCGCCGTTGCGATCGGCGCCGGAGGGCAGAGCGCCACCGAGTTCTTCGAGAAGAACTACACAAAGGATGTTAAGATCGACTCAGCTATCACCCTGTCCCTCATGGCCCTCTCCTCGGTTGTCGAAGGGGGTTTGGAGCCATCGAAGGTAGAGATAGCGATCATACGCAGCGACACTGCCAAATTCGAGCTCCTTCCAAACGATGATTTGTGTAAGCACATAGAGCGACTGAAGGCGGCTGGAAATGCCTAGAGAAGATAAATCGGTCATCGCCCGTATCTCAGTAAAGGGCGAGCACTTTGAAGTCATGGTCGATCCAGATCTTGCTTGGGATCTCAAAAACGGCAAGCAAGTCGATTTCAAGGCACTGCTGATAAGCGAGACCGTCTATAAGGAAGCCAGGAAGGGGACCAAAGCCACCGACGAGTCCCTGCAGAAGAACTTCGGAACCACGGACTTGAAGGCCATCGTAGAGGCAATACTCAGGAAGGGCGAGCTTCAGCTAACCACAGAGCAGAGGCGCGAGATGGTGGAGAATAAACGGAAGCAGATAGTCGCCTTCATAGCCAGGAACTGCATCGACCCGAAGACGAGCACTCCCCATCCTCCGCAGAGGATCGAGAACGCAATGGAGAACATCAGGATCAACATAGATCCGTTCAGGTCAACGGAGGAGCAGGCGCAGGAGATAATCAAGGAGCTCCGCGTCTCTCTGCCGCTAAAGATATCGCAGGTGAGCATCACCGTGAAGTCGCCGAAGGAGCACGCCTCCAGTGTGAGCAGCTACGTGACCAAGTCAGGCAACATAATAAAATCAAACTGGCTTGCCGATGGGTCCTGGCTGGGCGAGTCTGTGATACCAGCGGGCATGCAGCAGAGCTTCATAGACAGGCTGAATGACATGACCCGTGGAAACGTCGAGATCAATGTTAAGAAATTGTGAGGTGTTTAGTATTCCAACAAAAATTGAACCAAGACAGCTAGTGGTACCCGGCACCCTATTGGCCGAGGGAAAGTACAACGTCGGTTTTAACGCATACCGAGAGGGAGAGATGGTATACTCTTCTGTCGTCGGCCTCGCAGATTTGAGGAATGACACAGTCTCGGTAATCCCGCTCAGGGGATGCTACATCCCCTACGTCGAGGACGTAGTGATCGGGGAGGTGAAAGAGGTAAACCCAACAATGTGGGCACTGGACATACTGTCCCCCTACGAGGGCATCCTCTTCGCCAAGGAGTTCCTCTCGAAGCCGCTCAACACGTTGAAGGAGGACGCCAGGAGCTACCTTGACATAGGTGAGATGGTGATTGCAAAGGTGCTGTCATTTGACAGGACCCGGAACCCATCCCTGACGACCCGCGGCGACGGCCTGGGTAAGATACAGAGGGGCACTGTGATCACCGTGGATTTCACCAGAGTGCCAAGGATAATAGGGAAGAAGGGTTCCATGATTAACATCCTCAAGAAGGAGTCCAACTGCCAGATATTCGTCGGACAGAACGGCAGGATCTGGATCTCAGGGAAGACCCGGGACGAGGAGGCCGTTGTGGCGGATGCCATCCGGAAGATAGAGGCCGAGGCACACACATCGGGACTGACTGACAGGATTCAAGAGTATTTTGCAAAAAGGAGAGCGTGATCTTATGAAAAATGAGAAACTGATATCTGACGATGGCATCAGGTTTGACGGAAGAAAGATCGAAGAACTGCGGCCCATAAAATTTTCTTTGGGCATGCTGAAAAACGCGGACGGGTCTGCCTTCGTGGAGTGGGGCAAGAACAAGATTCTTGTGGGCGTCATGGGCCCAAGGGAAGCACACCCGAAGCACCTGGCCTTAGCAGACAGGTGCAGGATAGAGGTGCTATATAGGATGGCGACCTTCTCGGTGGGTGAGAGAAAATCCCCAGCCCCCGCGAGGCGTGAGCACGAGCTTTCCAAGGTAATCAAGGAAGCCTTGGAGCCGGCGATCTTTGTTGAGATGTACCCGAGGACGACCATTGACATCTACGTCGAAGTGTTGCAGGCGGACGGTAGCACAAGGTGCGCCGGCATATCCGCCGCTGCCCTCGCGCTGGCTGATGCGGGGATACCGATGCGCGACCTTGTATCGAGCATCGCAATCGGCAAGGTTGAAGGTCAGCTAGTCGTCGACGTCAAGGACGAGGAGGACAAGCAGGGCGACTCGGACATGCCATTAGCAATCATGCCATCCAAGAACGCGGTCACCTTGCTTCAGATGGACGGGCTGCTAACCCACGAAGAGTTCATCAGATCCCTCGAAATGGCAAAGAAGGGATGCATGGAAGTCTACCAGAGGCAGAAGGAAGCTCTCCAGGAGCACTTCCAGAAATCAGCTAACAATGATGAGGAGACTTGAAAATGAAGGACAATTATGTACCATCCGTTAAGAAAAGGCAAATAATGGAGCTTGCAGAGAGCGGCAAGAGGATAGATGGCAGAAGTCTCATGGATTACCGTCCATTGGATATTAAACCGGGCTTTATCGAGAAGGCCGAGGGTTCCGCCGCTGTGCATCTGGGAGGGACTTATGTCGTCGCTGGCGTCAAGATCCAACCAGAGAAACCTTTCTCAGACACTCCTGATAAAGGCGTGATGACGGTGAATTCGGAATTTGTTTCCATGGCGTCGCCAGAATTCGAACCGGGGCCACCCGACATAAAGTCCATAGAGCTGGCCAGAGTGGTAGATCGTGGACTGAGGGAATCAGAAACCATCGACACCAAAAAAATGTGCATCTACAAGGGCAAGCTGGTCTGGACCGTATTCATCGACATATTCGTATTGGACCACTGCGGAAACCTGATCGATGCCGCTGCATTGGCAGCGCTCACCGCTCTCTTCAACGCGAGGATGCCTGAACTGGAATTCAAGGACGTCAAGCAAGATGTGACCAACACGCTCATCGAAGACATGACTCCTCAAGATGGATGGAAAGAGAAAGTCCACTCCGTCACCGAGGAGCGCACAGTCTTCCCTGATAGGAAGAAGAGCCCTCTACCACTCCGCGCGATACCCGTTAACGTGACCATGGCAAAGATCGGTGACAAGTTCTTCGTCGACCCATCGAAGGATGAGGAGGAGGTCATGGACTGCAGGCTGAGCGTCACCTTCACCGAGGATGGCAACATCTGCGCCATGCAGAAGGGCGAGCCAGGAACCCTGACGCCAGAGGAGGTGCTCAGGGCCGTGGACATTGCTAAAATAAAGAGCCAGGAGCTGAGGAACCGCCTGCCCATTCCAGAGGATATTCTGAAGAGCATCGAGAAGGCAAAGGCAAAGAAAAAAGAAAAGGATTAAAAGTCTGTTTGCTCTGGGTTCAACTCCTAATGGTGATAACAGATGCCAAAGACAAAGTCGGTGAAGTCATCGGGCCGGTACCAGCAGAAGTACGGCGCTACGCTCAGGAAGAGAGTGCTAGTCATCGAGACCAAGGCTGCCAAGGGTCAGCGCTGCCTAAGATGCAAATCCATCAACACGCTGAAAAGATCAGCTACCGGGATCTGGCACTGCACATCCTGCGGCATCAAGTTTGCAGGTGGCGCTTTTATCGCCCAGACGACTTTGGGTAGAACAATGACGCCTGAAGAATTCAAGAATATAAAGGTAACCTCAAAAAGGCAGTAGAAGCGGTCATCAGCATGGCCATTCTGCTATGCACGTCACTAAGACCAAGTCCAAGGACGAGGACCTTCTGCAATGACCTCGTGGGTGCCTCATCTGTTTTTACTTACCACCAGAGGGGAAAAACCAGCTTTCTGCTCCTATCGGCTTACGCCCATAGTTCAGGAGCGGACCGCCTTTGGGTCGTGAACAGCCGGTTTGGCCAGCCAAAACTGATAGAATGTTATGACTGCAAAGAGATTAGGGCAAAGAAGATCGCATCATTTCTCATCGAAAGGGCGATGCTCAGGAGGGAACTGCAAAGCGAGGCCAGGTCCAAGCGCAGGAACCTCAAGATAGTCTACCCTGAGGACTACCTGCAGAAGAAGCTCTATGCGACCCTCGTTGAGGCAGTGGGAAGGATGCCCGCCGATGGCCCCTTTGCAGAACTCCACATCGCGCCATATGAGAACGGACCAGCAGAGCTCACGTTCATCGACGCCGAGACCCAGGTTCCATGCGGTCCCAAGATCCTCCTCAGGGACTACAGGTGATGACGCGTGACTATCCGATCCACGCTGAGGATCAATCTGGAAGAATACGACTTGGCGGAGAAGCTTTACCGCGCCCTCCTTCCAGAAGCCGAGACTACCAAATCGAGAGGCGCCAAGATCGCTCTTAAAGTTGAGGGGGGTGCATTGGTCATGGAGATCGAGGCGGTGGCTATAGCGCCGTTGAGGGCCCTACTCAATTCTTATATAAGATGGGTTTGTATTTCTTTAGATATTATTACTCTAAATGGTGATTAAAGATGGCAGAATCAATACCTCCACAGGTACAGAACCAGCTTGTACGATTTCAGGAGATGCAGGAACAGTACAAGGCAATAGTAATGCGCAAGCAGCAGTTCGATCTCGAGGCTAAAGAGGTCGACAGGGCTCTAACCGAGGCGAAGGTCCTAGCGGACGACGCGGTCGTATACAAGTCCGTCGGCATGCTGCTCTTCAAGACAGAGAAAGCTAAGATCGTGACCGAGCTGACCGAGAAGAAAGAGGAGCTCGACCTAAGGGTCAAGACAATCGAGAGGCAGGAGCAGAGGATCAAGACCCAGCTAGAAGAGCTGAGGGCGTCTATAATGCAGCAGGTATCCGGGAAGCTACCCACCTCCGGATCGTGATCTTCTTGAAGACCCGGTCCCCCGAACAGATCAAAGAGATATGCGAAGCTGGGGAGACCGCGGCCCTACAATTTATTCTTTCGAAGCTTGACAAGAAGCTGATAAAGTCGATGGATATCCGCGTATGCTCCGAGAAGAAGGCTAGCACCACATTCAAGGTTGATGTGGCGCTGGAGTTGGAGGCAGGCGTAGAAGTCGATGCAGACAAGCTTGCTGAGATGGCAGCAGAAGAAGCTCTCTCTGCCATAGACAGGAAGATGAGGGAACGGTAGATTGGTCAAGCTGACGCCCTTCCTTGCAAAATATGCAAGGATCACCATAGTATGTCACCCTAACGCAGACCCCGACTGCATAGGCTCGGCATATGCCCTCCAGACGTCTATGAAGAGCTCTTATCCGAAAAAAACTGTCACAGTATTCGCCCCTGACGGGGTCAATGCTGCCTCCGTCAGGCTTAACGAGTATCTGGACTTCAAACCAGAGAATGTTCTCCCCGTGAAAACTGATATTTACGTCCTCGTGGACACCTCTTCACTCGATCAGGTACCCTCGGTTAAGGAGTCCATAAAGAAAGAAAGAGTCCCGTATGCAATTGTGGATCACCACGTAGCTGACAAGGAGACCGTGAGCGGCGCGGCCTTCTCAGTGTTGCAACAGAAGTCCTCTGCATGCGAGGTACTGTTCGAAGCGTTGGATAAGAAGGCTCTCAGCAAGAAGGCAGCCTTGGCCCTTTTGGCTGGCTTGATCTACGATTCCAGGCGTTTCCTCACAATACCAGACTCGTCAATCATGGCCGCTGCTAAGATGATCGGCCTAGGGGCCGATGCAGCTCTGGCTATCCGTCTACTCACCTCTGAGGAGGATCCTTCCGAAAAGATGGCTAAACTGAAGGGCATAGCCAGGCTCCGCCTGTTTCAGGCCGGCGAGTGGCTGATCGCAGCCACGAATGTGGGTGCCTACGAGGCCTCAGTCGCAAGATCCATGACTAATCTTGGTGCTGACCTCGCGATTGTGATAAACGAGGGCGGGGAGGGCGTGCGCCTTTCCGGCAGATCCACCGAGAAGTTCTTCAAGGAGAGCGGTCTCAACCTCGCCAAGGACGTAATGCAATTCTTGGCGGGCTCTTTCAACGGGCAGGGCGGTGGGCACCCTACGGCTGCTTCTGTCAATCTCAAAGGTAGGGCTGAAGCAGTGGAGTCTGCTGCCATGGAGCTGATCGCATTGAAGCTAGGGATCAGACCAGGCGACATCAAGGAGATTAATACCAAAAAATGAGTAGCTACTTTTATTAGATAACTGGCTTTCTGACAATACTGCCTTGGTGGTAGGTTTGGCGATCATAGAAGTCAAGGGACTATCCTACAGCTACCCAGAATCTGCGGTCCCTACCCTCATCAATGTCGACCTCAAGGTCGAGCAATGCGAGTTCGTTCTTATGAGCGGACCAAGCGGATGCGGCAAGACGACCTTCTGCAGGTGCCTCAACGGGCTCATCCCAGCTTCCTATGGCGGAACCTTCGATGGAACGGTAACTGTCGATGGGCTCTCCACCACCGAGCATCCTGTTTACGAAATCTCACAGAGAGTGGGCTTAGTCTTCCAGAACCCTGAGAACGAACTCTTCTGCACATCAGTCGAGCGCGAGGTCGCCTTTGGTCTCGAAAACCTCGCCCTCCCTAGGCAGGAGATCAGGTCTAGGGTCGAAGAAGCCCTTTCGTTAGTTGGCATATCGCAGCTCAAGGAGAAGTCGCCCGAGGAGCTCTCTGGCGGCGAGCAGCAAAAGGTCGCCATTGCAGCCCTATTGGCAATGAAACCCAAGGTCCTGGTCCTTGACGAGCCGACAGCCAACCTCGATCCAATGAGTGCAAACTCGATACTCAAAATACTCGTTAGGCTGCACAGGGAATCCGGAGTAACAATCGTGCTGGTGGAGCACAGGCTAGAGATGTCTGCCCCCTATGCAGATAGGTGCGTCATTTTCGAGGAGGGCAGAGTTGTTCTAAACGGATCGCCACAGGAGGTCCTTTACTCTGAGAAGGCGAACAGCTTGGGAATAGGCATACCCCAGGTGGTCCAAGTTGCCAAGAGCCTGTCAGCGAGGTGCGGCTTCGAAGGGAGGCCGCTCTCATCAAAGGCCCTCGCCGAGATGATACTGGGGGCAAAGGGTTGATCACATTCAAGGACGTCTCCTATTCATACACCCCAGGAGCATACGCTCTCCAAAATATTAGCCTAATCATCGGTGACGGCGAGCTGGTCGCGGTGCTGGGCGAGAACGGAGCCGGCAAGACGACCCTCGTGAAGCACATCAACGGTCTCCTCAAGCCGCAGAGCGGTAGTGTCATTGTTGGCGACACCGACACTAAAAAATCCACCGTGGCAAATCTGGCGCGCAGGGTGGGGCTTGTCTTCCAGAACCCCGACCACCAGCTCTTCGCCGAGACTGTCGAGAAGGAACTATCTTTTGCAATGGTCAACTTCGGCATGCCCCCAGAGGAAGTGACAAAGAGGGTCAATTGGGCGCTGGAAGAATTCGAACTCGCCAAGTATAAGGAAAAGCCGCCGTTCCTTCTGAGCGGTGGAGAACGGAAGAGGCTTGCTTTGGCGTCTGTTTTGTCCTATGATCCCCAGACCATTATCCTGGACGAGCCGACGACTGGGCAGGACGACCGGCAGAAGACGCGCATGGCAAACCTCTTCAAGCAGCTGAACAGCGATGGCAAGACAATCATCGTTGTCACACATGACATGGAATTTGTAGCCAACTTCATCCCCCGCGTCATACTCATCTCGAAGGGGAAGGTCCTTGCTGAAGGGCCAACCGAGGAGATACTAACGCAGAAGGAATACCTAGAACGCGCATCCCTGCTACCGCCGCAGCTAGTCGACTTGTCTTGGAAGCTGTCATTAAGCAAACCTTCAATCTCGTTCGAGAAGGTGACATCTGAGGCATTGCGCATGCTGGAGGAGTCCCGAAGATGAGCAAGATGCTTAGTGGGTTCGAGTTCAGGCGCGGGACCACAATCTTCCACAAGATGGACCCAAGGGCAAAGCTCGTCTACATCGTGCTCTTTACGGCGCTTAGCGTGATCTTCCTGAATATATTTGTACTAATCGCCATCTTCTTCTCAACGATACCCATCGTGCTGATCGCCCGGATAAATAGCAAATGGTGGCAGTCAATTTGGGGGTCGAAATTTTTCATCGCCATGATATTCCTCTTCAACTTCGTCATCTTCGTCTTCTCCCCGAACTTGAACCTGATGTCAGCCCTGCTCACAGCCACATCCATGTCGATAAGGTTCCTCGCGTTGATCTCCATCTTCTCGGTCTTCTTCCTCACCACGTCGCCCGAGGACCTCACACAGTCCATGGTTCAGCTGAAGGTACCCTACGACTACGCATTGACCTTCAATATGGCTATGCGGTTCGTCCCAACGCTCAGCCGAGAGACCCAGATCATAATGGACGCACAGAAGTCGCGGGGGTTGGAGATGGAGAAGGGCAACCTGATTCAACGGATAAGAAACTACATTCCAGTGCTCATACCCCTCATAATCAGCTCGTTCCGAAGAGCCGAGCTCGTAGCGGACGCGATGGAGTCGAGAGCGTTCGGCGCGAGCAAGAAGCGTGTGTCCATGTTCATCCTAACGCTGGGTTGGATCGATGCTGCTTTCATAATTATATCCGCACTCGGGTTCATCGGCATTCTCTCCCTCAGGTTATTCTTGGGCATTGCATAAGAGTTAAATCCTACAAAATTAACCTCAAATTGACAGCTATGTCCTCAAAAGATTGCCTTGTTAAGCGTTTCATGCAGGAGATGGCTTACTATGTCCTCTACGCAGCGAAGATCATCGTAGATGATGACGTGGAGAAGGCCATCAGCATGCTCCTCGACAACCTGAACTGCGGAAGAAAGATCCTCATTGTAGGCGCCGGCAGATCCGGCCTGGCTGCCAAGGCCTTCGCGATGAGGCTCATGCATCTCGGCTTCAACGTCTACGTCTTCGGTGAGACCATCACACCTGCAATGGGTGACGGAGACCTTGTAATCTCGATGTCCGGATCCGGTTCAACCAAGCTTGTCGTCACTGTATCCAATGCCGCCAAGGACGTCAAAGCGAAGGTGCTTGCAATAACTTCGCACTCGGATTCGCCATTGGCGAAGATAGCCGACCATTTCGTGATCATACCTGGGAGGACCAAGCTTGCCGCTGAAGAGGACTATACGATCAGGCAGATCCTAGGCGAGCACGAGCCCCTTGCCCCCCTCGGAACATTGTTCGAGATCACGCTCAACATATTCCTAGACAGCCTAGTCGCTGAACTGATGCAGAGGCTTGGCAAGACCGAGCAGGACCTGAAGAAGCGCCACGCCACCATAGAATAGCCCGGCGCCTTTGGGAAACTTATAAAAGGCGAGGTGTATTTTCGCCTTAGTGATTAGTGAGGCGTAAGAATTTGCCGAAGTACAAACAGACTGAAGAAATCATTAAACTCATGAGCAATAAGGTTAACATAAGGAACTGCGGTACACTCGCGCACGTGGACCATGGTAAGACAACCCTCTCGGACAGCCTTCTGGCAGGGGCTGGTCTGATCTCCCCAAAGATCGCGGCGCTAGCGTTGGCGCTGGACTATGTGGAGATAGAGCAACTGAGGCAGATGACAGTGAAGGCTGCGAACGTCAGCCTACTCCACGAGAGGAACGGCCAGAGCTACGTCATCAACCTGGTGGACACACCAGGGCACGTTGATTTTACTGGACACGTCACCCGATCATTAAGGGTCATGGACGGAGGAATATGCGTCGTCGATAGCGTCGAGGGTCTCATGACCCAGACCGAGACCGTCCTGAGGCAGGGGATGGAGGAGAAGGTAAGGCCACTCCTCTACATCAACAAGATCGACCGCCTGATCAAGGAGTTGAGGCTCTCCCCTCAGGAGGTCGAGAACAGGCTCCTCAAGATCATCCAAGATTTCAATGCGATGATCGAAACCTACGCGGACCCGGAGTTCAAGGAGAAATGGAAGGTCAACCCGAACAAAGGGCAGGTAGCCTTCGGCTCAGCCCTCCACAAGTGGGGTTTCACCCTGCCAATCATCGCGGCAAAGAAGATGAAGTTTGCAGACATTATTAACGCATACACCAAAGGAGAAATCGAGGGGCTGCAGAAGGAGTTCCCCCTGGACACAGCGATCCTTGACATGGTTGTGGACCACATCCCCAACCCAGTCGACGCCCAAAAGTACAGGATCCCAAAGATCTGGAAGGGTGACATCAACTCCCCCATCGGGCAGGCGATGAACAACTGCGACGAGAAGGGCCCCCTCGTGATCTGCGTCAACAAGGTCATCGTCGACGCGCACGCTGGGCCAGTCGTTACCGGGAGAGTGTTCTCCGGCACCATCCACGAGGGAGAGACGGTCTACGGCCTTATGTGCAAAACCGAGGGCAGGGTCCAGCAGGTCAGCCTATACATGGGCCCATACCGCGAGATCACGCCAGAGATGGCGGCAGGCAATATCGTCGCCATTTTGGGCTTGGAAAACGTAAGGTCTGGAGAAACGTTGGTGAGGCCAGCAGATAAGGAGATGATGTCACCATTCGAGAAGATGAAGTACATCTCTGACCCAGTTGTCACGATGGCTATCGAGCCCAAGTTCAGCAGGGACCTGCCTAAGCTCATCGACTCGCTCCATAAGATGGCCATAGAGGACCCGACCCTGACGGTGAAGATCAACCAGGAGACGGGTGAATACCTAATAGCAGGCATGGGCAGCCTCCACCTCGAGATAGCGCTCTGGGACCTCAAGCAAAGGACTGGTGGAATCGAGATTACGACAACGCCGCCGATCGTTGTCTACCGCGAAAGCCTGACGAAGGCACTGGGCCCGTTCGAAGGAAAGTCACCGAACAAGCATAACCGACTCTACGCGTCGGTGGCGCCGCTCAGCGAGCAGACCGTCAAACTCATCCAGGACGGAACTATCTACGAGGACATGGACACCAAGGAGCGCGCGCGGATCCTGCGCGAGCAGGCCAGCTGGGAAACCGACGAGGCAAGGGGCATCTGGGCAATTGACTCCTTTGTAAACATGTTCGTCGATGCTACCAAGGGTCTGCAGTACATACGCGAGATCAAAGATACGCTAGTGCAGGCTTTCAGGCTGGACGTAGCAGAAGGGCCACTTGCGAGGGAGCCAATCAGAGGCATGAAGGTCACAATGAACGACGCTACCGTCCACGAGGATCCGGCCCACAGGGGACCCGCGCAGATAATGCCCGCCATAAGGGACGCCATATTCTGCGGCTTCCTTTCGGCGAACCCCGTACTGCTCGAGCCAATCATGAAGCTCGACATGAAGGTCCCGCAGGACTACCTGGGCGGAGTCACGAGGATAGTCGCTGGAAAGCGTGGCAGGATTATATCCTTGGATCAAGCGGGGGACGTGATGCACCTGATCTCGGAGATCCCGGTCTCAGAGACATTCGACATGTCCGACGAGCTCAGGAGCGCCACCGCGGGAAAGGCCTTCTGGGGAACAGAGTTCGCTAGGTGGTCTCCGGTGCCGCAGAGCTTGACGGCTGAGACCATCCGAAAGATCCGTGAGCGCAAGGGTCTCTCGCCTGAGCCACCGAAGCCCGAAGAATTCATGTCAATGTAGGGGATACATTCTCCCTTTCATTTCATTTTTCTTGCTTAATGCCCGTTTATGAAAATCGTAATAGATATAGGCACGGAAAATTGTTTTATCAAGCGGTGCGGTCGTGGTCTAGTCCGGTCTAGGATAAAAGCTTCCCAAGCTTTGGATCCCGGGTTCGAATCCCGGCGGCCGCACCATTGAATTGGGATATAGTTTGAGCCTAAATTTTACACCAGAAAGCATCAACATCACAGCATTGGGCGGGTAATAAGATGCCAGTCCATGCGACGACTTGCACCCATGGAGTTGATAGGAGCTGATATACGTTGCACTCCTCCATAATCTCCTCAACAGCCTTGTCAGGTTTGCGAGGGCATTTCCTGGGCGGCAGCATCGAATTGTTTGAGGATATTCTCTATGCCATGTGGGTCTGTGCCTCCATTTGTTGCTGGCGCAAGTCCGGCCTCGGGCACTAACCCAGAACTATTACGCCTTCACCATTGACTTATTTCTTTTACTGCGGGCTTTTAACATGTGTCTTGTTGTAGGAGTAGGCGAAGGCGTGGCTGACCGCAGGGACTGAGGTGAAGAGCGTGGCCACTGCTATTGGAGTCATGCCCAACAGCGGCAATACCACCAAACCTACAAGCATCGGAAACAGTTCAATGAAGATATAGAAGATGATAACCGCCTCTTCCAACGTTCTCGTCTTTTTCATTAAAGCGTCAAAAATCTTGTTCCTCTCTTCAAACCCAAGCGCTAAAAAAGCTTTGGTGGAATGGTAATCTAGTGCTAGGAACAGAATCTGCAGAGTGAATGTCACGAGGGGTACATAAACTGGTATCACGGAGGAAAAAAACAGGCATACACTCACCACGATCACAACGATGGGCACGACTATCAAAATCTGCCCTTTTCTAAGGTTCTTGGGGATAATGCTTTTCCTTTGGTCGTTTGACATTTGAATCAGACTGACTGAGTTTATCAATATGGCTAAATTATGCCCAGTGCTTTTTCAATATCGTGAGTCACCATCGAAGCAACTATCCACGTATCGAGCGGATCCTTGTAAAGCGAGACCTTCTCGTCCGCCATCCCAAGATCCTGCTTGCTGAACTCACCCCTCTGGAAACCACCGATCACAATGAGAGGAGAGTCCTCCTTGACTATTTTCGATCCAAAATCCTCAGACTTTGTCTTCTTGCCCTTCTCGGTTAGGAAGAACGTCTTTGAGGGTTTTACCTGCGCAACAACATCCTTCAATGTCCCCTTCCAAAGGGTCATTAGTGGTTTTCCGTGAGGAGGAATCTTGCCGATCTCGAACAACTGTTCAATCAGCCCCTGGAACCTTGTGTAGTTCCTTGGGAGTTTTGTCCTAGAGTCGATCGTGATTATGAGATCATTGCGAGTATGTACGTAGATCCTCAGCCTATCCTCGAGGTTCAGCGGGCTCTCAAGGAGATTGAGGAGGGTGATGAAGGTGATGTCTGGCCTACCCCTCTTGTCCCAGTCCCTTAGGTCCTTCATCGCCGTGTAGTGGTATGAGATGTCAAGGAGGGTCTGACCAGGCTCCTTCCCCCTGCGGTCCGCTATCTTCCTGACCGAGGGGTGATCCACGATCTCCTTGGGGACTGTCTCCAAGGCCGCCTCCGCTATGACAATGCTGATCATCGGGACACCAAACTGAGTTTCAAGCTTCTCTCCATATAAATCTCGCCCCGCACCGCTTACCATTTATTAGTCTACCTCCAGAATCTCAGTTGGTGGAACCGCTTGCCTAACAACGAGATTGTCAGGGACCTCGCAAGGGAGAGGATAGACCACCTGTTCGGGTTAGCAACAGAGTATGCCTCTTTGCAGCCCGAGCTATCAGATCGTTACGTGCAGATGGCGCTCAAGCTGTCCAAGAGGACCCGCGTGCGCATCCCAAAGCACTGGAAATACTTCGTCTGCAAATCTTGTCACTCCTTCCTCTACCCAGGCAGCAGGTCGCGCGTCAGGGTATCCCAGGAGAGGAGCCCGCACGTCGTGGTTACCTGCTTGGTGTGCGGAGAAAAAAAGCGGTTTATATTGGATAAAAAGTCTCCCCCGTCCAAATGACACGTCAAATGGTGAGTGTAGATGGAAAACTGGCTGAAGGCGTTGAAATACAACCCGCTCAATTATTTGGGGGCATCAGAGAGCAAAGCTATCGAGCTGTTCGTCAAACGCGATCTCTGCAATGAGGTATCGAAAGATGCCAGAGACCTGTGGACTTTGCCTGAGGTCATTAAAATAGTAAGTAAACAGCAGGATGATGGGTCTTGGAAGTACCCTAATGCAAGAGCCCAACAGGAACGACCATTCGAAAATTATTCTTACCTCGAGACCTACCGAAACTTCGGGGTTCTAGTTGAGAAGTATGGCATGGACTTTGAACACCACTCCACGGCAATGGCAGTGGACTACCTATTCAGCCTCCAGACTGATGAAGGTGATTTCAGGGGTATATACGGGAAACAGTACTCCCCAAACTACTCTGCAGGGATAATGGAATTGCTGATCAAGGCAGGTTACGCTGATCACCCAGGTATCCGAAAAGGCTTCGAATGGCTTTTGTCAGTTATGCAGGATGATGGCGGCTGGGCCATCCCCCTGAGGACAAAGCGTGCCAAGGGGAGGTGGAGAAAAATTCTCGAGTCTCAGCCCCTCCTGCCGGACAGATCAAGACCCTTCTCCCACTTGGTCACGGGAGTTGTTCTAAGGGCTTTCGCAGCACACCCAAAATACAAAAGATCTAAGGAGGCCCTGCGTGCTGGCGACCTGCTGAAGAGCCGGTTCTTCCTGCCTGATAAATATTCAGATCGGAGAGATCCGTCATTCTGGTCAAGCGTCTCGTTCCCGTTCTGGTTCACGGATATTGTGTCGTCGCTTGATTCGCTGTCCCTCATGGGCTACACCGCTGATGATAGCGACATAAACGGTGCGCTTGAATGGCTGACCGACAGGCAGGCGCCTGATGGCTCTTGGGATCTCAAACTGCTGAAGGATAAGCACTTGGATCAGAAACGCTGGATCAGCTTGGCGATTTGCCGGATCTTCAGGCGGTTCTACCCATAACCTATGATGCTGTCACGTGCTGACAAGGCTCTTTAGGCCGAAATGCACCCCCGCTAATTAGATGTATTGTGGAGTAATATTTTGAAGCCGATGGTGGGGCATCCTTTTTTCATCATTTTGAACTTGGTTACATAAAGGTTATTATCTCAAAGCTAAAATTATGATATGATCACTATGTCTGATGATAAGGAACTGGAGAAGCAGGTCAACCAGGCCCTCAAAAAGATCGACGCAACCATCGGCAGCAACCAAGCAATAGACCAGCTGGTTTCCATGGGGGAAAAAGCTGTTCCATTACTTGCGAACATCCTCGATGGGTTGCAGGAAACCTCAATAGGCCCCAAGACGAAGATGGTCAATATCATAAAGGTCCTCACAAAAATCGCTAGCGCTCCCGCAATCAACACTGTTGCCTTCAAGCTGCTTGAGCTCCAGCTTACACACAGGCTTGATGGTGGCTGGGATCAGCTCTGGCTGTCCCCACAGATACTCGAAGGAATCGATCCGACAGCGAAGCAACGGGTTAGCAACGTATTTGTTGACATGCTGCCCGGGGCAGACGCTCGGGTGGCTGCAGCCGCTTTCTTGCTGGCATACCAAATAAATGGGACGGCTATAGGCCCATCTATCATGCCCTATGCGAAGAAGCTTAAGGCACTCCTTTGGACACACCCGACGCCCTTGTACAAGTGCTGCGAAAACGCTGGGGAGGAGGGAATCAAGTTCCTTGTGGGCGAGGCGTCAAACCCAACCACTCACTTCGAGAGCAGGTCAGGGACAGAATATTCCAGTGCCGAGGATGCCCTGCGCAATGTGGGTTCGCCTGCCATTCCATATTTGATGGAACTTCTGAAGAGTGATAACATAGACCATAAGATAGTTGCGCTGGAGACCCTGCTGGAAATCTATAAAGATGCCAAAAATAAGAGCCTCCCTTAGCGGGGTCGTATAACTTTTTTTGCTGTATTTTTTTATCTTCTAACTGCTTTCCAAGCTTGAGCTAGGCATCCCTGTCTGCGAATACTACTGGAAGCGGGACGAGACCACTGTTTAACGCAAACGCAAAAAGGAATAAATCCTGCCTGCTGCAAGAAGCTTCAGCGCACGGGTTGGATTGGATGGATACTGCATCTATACTCGATCTGATAATAGGTATCGCTCTCATTGTGAGCAGTCTGCCATTCCTGAGCCTCCTGATGAAGGACAATAAAAAGAAGGTACTAAAGGGAAGCGCCATCTTGATTGTGCTCCTCACTTTGGGGGTCCTGATAGCCGGCGGCATAGCTGTAATAGTTAGCGCTTTGTTAGGTACGTGATAGGCTTCCCAATGTTCTGATGGGCAATAAGGCCTCAGCGATGTGATAACTTCACTGCAGCACCACTAGGACAGCGAGATCATTAACGTTTGTGCCAGTTGGACCCGTGCGTACCAGACAATCCTCCTTGGCCTCAAGGAATGTGTTGCTATCATTTTCGTCAAGGAACTTATCTGCAAGTCCTATGTTGAAGGCGTGATCGACAGTGCCCCCGTCCACTATGGCTCCTGCAGCATCGGTATTGCCATCTATGCCATCGCTTCCTATCGAGATGAATGCAACGTCATGCAATCCTTTCAATGAAATTGCTGCTGAAAGGGCAACCTCTTGGTTCCGACCTCCCTTGCCCTTCCCTTTCACTGTCACGGTCGTCTCGCCGCCAAAAAGGACAGCGCACGGGGGCTTGATTGGTTTGCCTTCTTTGACGATCTGCCTGGCTAATACGCCGATCCTCTTGCCCACCTCTTTGGCTTCCCCTTCTTGGCGCGATGTCATAACCAGTGTGTTGAGTTCGAGCCTCTCCGCCTTCTTAGTCATTGCAGAGAGCGCGCCTGTGTTATTCGCCACTACGAGGTTCTCCACCTTCATAAAAATGCTATCTCCTGGCTTGGGGTTCTCTGGAACCCTTGCTGCCAACCCCGACTTTACATGCTCGATAATGCTCTTAGGCGCCGCGCCAACAAGATTGTACTTCTTAAGCACAGCCCATGCATCGCCGTAGGTGGAGCTATCTGGAGCCGTCGGTCCTGATGCAATCGAGCTGATATCGTCACCAACAACATCTGACAATATCAGACTCAAGCACTTCGCCGGTGCTATAATCCTCGCCAATTGCCCTCCTTTTACAGCCGATATATGCTTCCTCACAGTGTTTGTCTCTTGAATGGATGCTCCGGCAGCAAGGAGCAGCCTTGTCATCTCCTGCTTGTCGGAGAGCGTTATCCCATCCTTTGGCAAAGCAAAAAGAGCGGATCCCCCTCCAGAAATCAGGCATATGACAACATCCTCTTTGGCAAGGTTGCGTACCAGCGAAAGAACCTGCCTAGTTGATCTTAAGCTGAGTTTGCTTGGGATTGGATGCGTCCCCTCTAAGACCCTGATCCTGCTAAGGCTGCCATCAGCGAATGATCCTTTGGGCACAATTATTGCACCGGCACTGATCTGATCCCTAAGGAAGTCTTCGCATGCCTGCGCCATTCTGTAACTGGCTTTGCCGAAGCCTACAACAATCTTCTTCCCAGATC
Organism: Candidatus Methanomethylicaceae archaeon; assembly: GCA_015660995.1. Classification (GTDB taxonomy): domain Archaea; phylum Thermoproteota; class Methanomethylicia; order Methanomethylicales; family Methanomethylicaceae; genus JACTUC01. The sequence goes on from JACTUC010000004.1 coordinate 92,739, forward strand.
CGCCCAAGGTCCCAGACTGCACTTTCATTGCTTCTATCACAGCGGAATAAGGGTCAGCGGACTCCAAACCCTTCTCAACAATCTTTAGTGCAAATTGCCTGGCTATGCTCACAGAGAGACTCTGCCAATTCCTGACTCTTCTGTAGCTCATTGTCCTCGCTAAACCATTTTCTCTATATTCTTAATTAAGTAATAAACTATTGACCGTACTAAACTGTCAATCACAATAAAATTGTGAAAATCATGGATTTGAACTGTAAGATTGGGGCCCTCCTCTTCGTCGGAGGCACACATTTTGTCTTTATTCTGATTGTGGCTGAGCTTGGGCAAGTGTTTTAGCTTTTTCTATCCCTTCTTTTAGCAATGCCAAGGTTCCGTCCATACTCTCATGCCTTAGGTTGAGCAGCTGCGCAAAATCCATTGACTTCGACTCGTAACTCTCCCTCTCGCCTATCCCCGTGTCGACGTAAAGAGCCCTCGAGTAGCCTTCGAAGAACTTCCTGATGAACCACATTGCATCATACTTCGGATTTTTGATCTTGTCTAGGTGCATCTCTTTAGTTAGTTTTTCAATCGCCATGTCCGAGAAGAAGGGTATTGCGAACCATGTCCCGGTGCACTTCTTTCTCTCTGCTTCGTAGCCTGCTTGCGTCAAAAAGGTACCAATGCAGTCGTCCGCCTCCAACATGATCGTAGGCACGCGCAAGCTATTTGTTACCCCCTTCAATGATTGGCATACGCCATATCCAAGAAAGACCGAATCGACCTTCCCTTCAAGGGCGTTCACTTTCTTGATTAGCGTCTCCTTCATTTTCTCAGGGAAGACGTGCTCCCCGAACTCAACATACTCCTTGTAGACGATGTCATGATCGCCTTCGGTAAGGAGGTCAATCTCCTTCTCAAAAACCTCACAGGCCACAATCCCTACTTTCATGGGAATCATAAAAGTATTCAATATGGTAGCTTATCTTTTTTTGGGGAATCTCTTCCTAATAAAAAATAATTTCAGCTTATTTTTTAGCCGCTCTCAGGACGAGAAGTCCCAATATTACCACAAAAAAGCCCATATCAAAGGATGCGAATACATCGCTCATCCAATGTATATTGAGGTAGACCCTGCTTAGGCTGATCAATATCATCAGCGCCAGGTTTAAGCCTATGAAGATGTATCTGTTCGCCCTGCCACGGATATCGCCTGCAAATGAGATCGCCAAAAGGAGAAAGAGCACTGTAGCAAGCAGCGCATGCCCGCTCGGGAAACTGTTTCCTGAGACCTGAATGACTGCGTTATCAGGTCGAGCCCTTGGAACCAAGATCTCCACCGCGTAATCTGCCAGAATTGCAGCTACTGAACTGAATGCTATCAGAAAAGCGGAGCGCTTTCTCTTTATTATCAGCATGAAGGCGAACAGCACAATAATAAATGCGATACCAATCGGAAGGAAATAATCATTAATTTCCGTGGCAAAAATAAGCAAAAAGGGATTTTGCAAGTTGGCAACATTCTGATTGATCCACAAGTCCATATCGAAAAGTATGCCTTGCTTACCTGCAACTTCTAAAGCTATTGCGACAAGTATTAATAGAGTCGCCAAGGCTGCCACGATGAGAGGGAGGGGTGTTCGAGCTTGTGTCATATCTCCCGCTTTCTTTTCCCTCATGATTGCTTTGCCCTCCCGTTCTAGGTGCGGATTCGACTCATGAACAACATTCGTATCTTTTCTCAGATCTCTTATTTGTCAATAATCTCCACTGCTTAATTAATTTTCGGCATACCGAAACTTTTATATTTTCGGTGCACCGAATATATTTAGGTGAGAAGGCTGAGCATCAACGAGCGCAAGAACATCGATGATTATCTCGAACTCATCTACAAGATTTCGGAGGAAGAGGCAAGAGGCCTCGCAAGGATCAAAGAAATGTCCAACGTTCTAGGCGTTTACCCCTCCACCGTTACTGAAATGATGCAGAAGCTTTCTGACAAAGGCATGGTTATACGAGTCGATTACGAGGGCGTGAAGCTGACAGACACTGGCAGGAAGCATGCAATGGCTGTCCTTTCGAGGCACCGCATCCTCGAATGCTTCTTCTTACAATATTTGGAAATCCCCCCCTCCGAAGTGAAGGACGAGATCTGCGGCATTGAACACCACCTCAGCCAGAGAGTCCTGATGCGGCTCTACATGAAGCTCGGTAGCCCAAAAACCTGCCCCCATGGAAAGCTGATACCTACGGCATGGGGGAAAGTGGATGGCTGAAGGATCCCAAGGTGTTCACCTTACGCTGATGAAATCCGCAAAGCACGGAAACCAAAGCTAATGTAGCCAAGGTGATCTGTCAATGAACCACGTTTCATGGCTCAGGAACTGGACTAGGATATTCGGCCCTGCTTGGCTTGCAATGATAGCAGACATTGACATTGCCTCTATAGTTACTGCCCTCCAAGCTGGAGCGACCTGGGGCTACAGCATGGTATTCATCACGATCATCCTTACGCTTCCGCTATTCTTCATACAGGATGCCGCAGGTCGATTGGGGACTGTTGGAGGGTTGGGTCTAGGAGCGGCAATAGCAAAATTCTATGGCAGGAGAACGGCTGTTTTAGCTGCTGTGCCAATGGCTATCTCTGATTTCCTCATGTACCTGGCAGAGTATGGTGGGATTGCCATAGGCATGAGCCTAATCGGCTTTCCGGTTTTGGCTGGGCTCGCGATTGCCTTTCTGATTCACTCAGCTATAATGATTAGCAGGCGATATCGACAAGCTGAAATGGTGCTCCTGCCCCTGAGCTTCTTGGTAGTTGGAGGCATCGTTGCATCAGCATTGCTCTTCCCAATCGATTGGGGGAAGCTCTTCGCTGTTGGTCTTTCCCCCTTGCAACCTTACGGCAACCCATCTTTCGATTTCCTCACTGCAGCTACCATCGGCGCTGTTGTCATGCCCTTTATGCTCTACTTCCACTCCGGGGCTGATTCCCGCAAGAAACTGGAGGCAAAGGACCTCAAGATCGAACGTTTAGAAACCTTGGTCGGAGCGATTGTATCTGAGATCCTGATGGCGGTGATAGTGTTGGATGGCATGCATCTGCCTAGCACAAGCGACTTCTTGGGCGCATCTGAGCTGTCAGCGGCACTCTCCGCGTTTGGTCAATATGCGTCACTACTTCTTGGCTTGGGGTTCATATTCGCTGGTTTTCTCGCGCTGGTTGTAATATCTCTTGGCTCAACTTGGGGAGCAATGGAAGCACTTGGATGGCGGTCGAGTGGCTCCTTTCTGAAGGTATATCTTATAGAGACGCTGCCTGCCCTCTTTTTTGTGATCGTTATTGGCAACTATGTCAAGCTGCTCTTGGACCTGATGGTAATCTTTACAATAGTCATAATTCCTTCGCTATACTTCCTCGGGAAGCTTATCTCGAACGAGAAGGTAATGAATGGCAAGCATTACAAGACGTATGAAAAAATCATCTTCTGGGCAATGTCGGCCTCAGTTGTGCTTGGTGGCATTCTGGGCCTTGCGTCTTTCCTGCATTGAATGGGCATTAATGAAGCTAGTCGCTCGAAGAACAACAATTGGCCTTTTTCAAGGATGATCTTCTCTGCCCTTGACTGCCTCTACCTCTAACCTGATCATTTCTATATGCACGAACCCCTCGCCATTGATGGGACGAAGTATCAGGTAAGCATCGGCAACCTCCTCAACGAACTGATCGCGCTGCCATTCTGGTACCCTTTGTGTATAAGGGAGCCACGTCGTTCTGATCCAAGCCAAGAGCCCCTCCTTCCCATTATGGATCATATCCTTCTCGATCAGTTCAACACGCTTGGCATCAAGCCCCACTTCTTTGAGCCAGCTGCTGTACTGCTTTGGTCCATAGAAGCCGTAAGGAAAAGTGAAGTTCGTGAAATACTTCCTCCACTTTTCTCGCTTTATAACACCCTCCATTACCTTCAGAACCTCTTCTGCATTCCCTTTTCCTCCCATCTGGAGCAGAATCCTCCCTTGAGGCTTCAGGCTCCTCCTTATGCCCATCAGGACGGGCTTATGGTCAATGACCCAGTGAAGCGTCGCGTTAGAGAAGACTACATCAAAATCCTCATCAAAGGATAACTTTCTAGCATCCATGATCTCGAAGCTGAGGTTAGAAAATTTATCTCTAGGGAAATTGTCCTTGGCGAAGCGAACCATATCCTCGGAGCTGTCTATCCCGACAATCGAGCCATGCACCAACAGACTTGCAATCTCAGCCGTCACCTTACCGTCACCCGAGCCTATATCCAAGACCTGCTCGTTCCCCCTGAGTTTCAGTTTCTCGAGAAGTTCCCTTGCCCACTTTTGCTGCTCTGAGGAGCTCCTGCTGTAATCCCTCACGTCCCATTTGTACATTGAATGACCTTCATGCGCGGACTATGGCTCAATATGGAGTCTGATAAGCGAATACGTAATATATAAAAAACTCCAAAGGTTTGTGAACACCTTATGCAACGCAGCAATGTTATGCTTTTTGTGCTCATGCTCGGTACCCTAATGGGTGCTTTGGATAGCACAATTGTTATTCTGGCCTTCCCCACGATCACTCAGTCGCTGAACTCCAACCTTGTCGACACCATCTGGATCATACTAATCTATATGCTCGTAGTCGCTGTAATGACCACTCCCATGGGGAGGATCGGCGACATTTATGGGAGAAGCCGCATGTTCAATGCAGGTTTCGCGATATTCACAATTGGCTCCCTCTTTTGTGGGTTCTCTCCCAACGTCTACATGCTTATACTCTTCAGGGCGGTGCAAGCCTTAGGTGGCTCTCTGGTGCAGGCCAATAGCGGAGCTATAGTTGCGGACATCTTCCCGCCCAATGCAAGGGGAAAAGCTTTTGGCTTTATATCTTTAGGCTTCACCTCAGGTGCAATGCTGGGCATTATCTTAGGTGGGGTGATTACCACCTTTGTCGGCTGGCAATACATATTTTTCATCAATGTCCCAATAGGGATGATCGCTATATTCATAGGTCTGCGATACCTCAGCGACGTCAACAGGGTAAAGACCAAGATCGATCTATCTGGCACAATTCTATTGGCAGTAGCCCTCTCCCTTATTTCGTTCGGAGCAATAGACTACGCTACCATTGGCCTGGACATATTGAATATCGCGCTTTTCATTATAGGCATTGCTCTTATCCCAGCCTTCGTCTTCGTCGAGAGGAAAGTTGCAAGCCCCATGGTGGACTTCTCAGCTTTCAGCAATTCTGTGTTGCGTAACTCCATTCTCGCCGCATTCTTCCAGAACCTTGGCTATCTTGCAGTGGTATTCCTCTTGACCATGTATCTTCAGGGAGTAAGGGGGCTATCACCACTCTATGCATCACTGCTGCTTATTCCAGGTTACATCATGGGTAGCCTATTCGGGCCATTCATGGGCAGGCTCTCGGACAAGTATGGAGCGCGCATCCTTGCAACTGCAGGAATCGTGGTGACAGCCGTCGCGATAATAGTGTACCTTGGCCTCAGGATTGACACCCCGTTATACTTTGTTATTATCGGATCAGCGATTGCAGGCTTTGGCACTTCCATGTTCTTCCCTGCCAACAACAGCGCGGTAATGGCCTACGCGAGGTCAGGTTCCTACGGAAGCATCTCTGGCCTGCTTAGGACCGTACAGAACATAGGTCTCCTCGGCAGCTTTGTACTTACAATCTCCGTAGCCGCTGCATCCATTCCAAGGGAGGTTGCCTTCGAAGTATTCGTCGGTACGAAGTACCTGGTCGGGGGCGTTGCCAGCGAATTTATAGTCGGAATTGATTCTGCCCTTTATGTCTCGCTTGCGTTACTCGCAATAGCTGCAATAATGTCTTTGACGCGCGGGAAGGAAGTTAGATTAGGGCAATCTACCCCCATTGCGGATCCATCCTGAGCCTAGTTCAGCCTACAAAAAAATGAGGATTGGGATGATGATGAAATATGCAAGTTTATAATCTTGAATTGGACGTTTATCCTCAAAGGAGGTTGTTACAATGTCTGAACATCCATTGAAGGTTTATGAGAGACTCGATCCAGCACTGCTAAAACTCGTAAAGGAGAACGGCGATTTCGCTTTTTCTGGCAATGCCCTGCCCAAGAAGTTCAAGTACTTGATGGTTATGGCCATCGATGCAGTCCATGGGGCCCCACAAGGCGTTAAGGCAAACGCGGTCGCCGCAATGCAGGCTGGCGCCACAAAGGAAGAGATTATGGAAACGCTTAGGATTCTACAGTACGTCTCCGGGGCTGGAGTCGTATATGTAACCGCCCATGCGCTCGAGAACGTTTTCTAATTTTGTCATATCTCTTCTCACTTTTTTTATAGATGAGCACTTTGACAATATCTTGAATACCCTTTTTAGTCTAAACAGCTATTTTTATCATTGAGTGACCTTGATGTATCCTCTTATACTGGTGGGTGTAGATGGATCAAAGTACGCTGAGCAAGCGCTCGAAGCCGCGACCGAGATGGCGAGGCTCCATGGCTCGAAGCTCATAATTGCGACAGTCTTTTCATTTCCCCAGAGCTTAGGAGACATCCTAGACACTGCCCCTCCAATGCCGAACGATGTAGCCGTGCAATTGAAAGATATGCTCGAAAAATACCAGAAACAGGCATTCTCTTCCGGGGTCAAGGATGTAGAAATTAAAATCCTCTCCACGTTCACCCCCCTCATGAGCGTTGGAGCAACCCTCGTGATCGAAGCGGAGAAGATGAACGTTTCTGTCATTGTCGTCGGCACGAGGGGTATAACGGGTATAAAGAGAACATTGTTGGGCAGCGTCGCAGATTATGTCGTGAGAAATGCGCATTGCGATGTCTTCGTCGTCCGACGCGGCACGTGAAGAAACGCCCTATTCACTCTCTCTCCACAAGAGGGAACCTGCCCGGATCTATATAGTCGCCAAACTCACTCTTCGCCCTGAGCAGCCTCTCCCTCTGCTGGCGAAAGAGCTCATAGATCTCTGATGGCGGATCCCTGAGCGCGGAGTATGCCTTCTCAACCCTCTCAAGCTTCGCCAGATTCTCTGGTACCCTGATTCTAAACTGCGCTGAATATGAATCGCTTGAATACTCGCTGAAAAGAACACCCCTGAAAAGGGCCTTGAGGTCCTGATACAGGGGAATCCGGCCGGTCGGCGTAACCACGAAGCCCACATCCCCGTGGACGCGAAGCTCCATCCACTTCAGCCATACCCTCTTGTCGTTTTTCCCATTTAGGAACTTGCCATCCCTCCCCCTCAGGAAGTAATTGACGCCGAATATTGTGGGTGGCTCTTTCAAACCCTTACCAAATTCAAGGTTGTCGCGAACATAGCTGCTGATAGGTATGGACAGAAAATCGAGGTTAGACATAGGGTTGAGCTCCCTGATGCCTTCAGCCCCCAGCGTTGCGGCCGTCGTTTCCGACTCGAGAGAAGCCCCGATAGTTACGATTCCGTGCACCCACCCGAAGGATTCCTGCACCGGGACGGAAGTGTCTGAGTCCCTGCCCCCGTACATTATCCCTCCGATCCTCACCCCCTCGGGGCTGTCGAACCCTGGGTCCACATTCCTGAAGCAGTCTAGGGCTACATTGAACCTAGCGTTGGGATGTGAGATTGGAACCTCAATGCCCGACTTGTCCCTCTTGCCAGGCCACCACTCACCCGAGTAGTTCCTACCTACCTGAGGTACCGGGCCATCCGCGCCGCTCCAGTACAAGCCCCCCCCGGGGGTTACCAAAACATTCGAGAATATGATGTCCCCTGGCTTGTGCAGGACCTCCCACTGTGTGGGATCATCCTTCGAGTTAATTCCCTGGATGATACCAAAGATCCCCTTCTCTATGTTGACCGCATAGATCGATCCACTGCGTTTCCTGAGGAAAGCTATGTCATCTCCCACGATCGTCTCGCCTTCCACCATAGCTGTCGATGTCTTCCCGCACATGGATGGAAAAGCGCCGGTGAAGTAGGTCCACCTGCCATCGGGACCATGAACCGCCATTATGAGCATATGCTCGTTGAGCCAGCCCTCATTCGAAGCCCTCCTTATTCCCAGTCGCATACCGAGCTTCTTCAGGCCGATCGTATTACCGCCATATTGCGTGTTCACGCTGAAGACCGTCTCTCCCTCAAGATCAATGTAGACCTTCCGATTCTCAACGTTCTTGCTTGTCATATTCCTCGAGAGCTCTCCCTCTGAATGGACAAACTTGAATGGCTGCGCCCTATCCCCTTGGCGGATGAGCTCCTCGTACCCCTGCCGATAGAGGATATTCTCGCTATGAATGACATAGCTCGAATCGGTTATCTGAACGCAGGGTATGGCGAACTCCGAATTCAGCGGACCTAGGCAGTAGAATGCGACGAACATCTCCCGCTTGCCCATTATGTTCTTGAGTAGCTCCCTCATCTCCGCGAGACATGGTTCCCTCCCGCAGACACGGATTCCCATCCCAAAGTCCGCATTATCCGATATCAGAATCTTCGTGTGCTCCCTGTCGCGCCCCTGGTCGTCATAGCTATCGAAGTGGTTCGTATGCCCCACAATCGCTAAGGGTGTCTCCTCGCCTTCACTGATGGCTGATTTTTTCATGTAATCTAAGTCCTCTTCCGTGCCGACCGAGACGTAGACTCTGGCGGGATCACAGAGCTTCACGTATTCAGCAATAAATCCGATTACCGAGGTATTGCTAATCCTTGAAAGCCTGTCGTAGCCACTTATGCTGAGCCGGGGCTTCAGAAAGTCAAGTGACTTCTCCCAAGCAGCCATATTTTATCCCAGCGACCATAAGCAACCTAAAACTCGAACTTGTCCAAGATCTTGCTTTCATTCTCTCCCGTTATCTCAGCGACCACATGGAAGTATTCCTTAAGCCCCGAGTTGTGGATCCTCGGTTTCAGGAGATCGTCAATCTGGAAGATACCGGCTGAGTTGGACATCGTTATCTTGATAATTATAGGGTTCTCGACGCCAGCTAGGATTGTAACCTTCTCGATTGCAAGGGCTGAAACGCTGTGGATATCGAACCTCCCTGCTTGGAAAGGAATCCTAGCTCTCCCCTTCTCCATGTCAAGGGCGTCGGCGATGCGCACTATTCCCGCTTCGACAGTAAGCGGCTTGTGGGGCTCCTCGTGGGTGACAATGGCATGGAGTACTTCCGATAGGATGATGGCACCCTCTCCTTCGGTGTAAATTCCCTGTAGGTACTTCTCGACGAACTCTTTTGCAATCAAAACGCTGAACAACTCATGGCTTTCCCTCATAACCACCATGCCTATGTCGTGGAAGATAGAGCCTAAAACCACCACAACCTCTGCATCCTCGTTCTTCATCTTGTAATCTTTGACAATGCTCGGAATGACGCCATTAGCGACTAACATCCTAAGCAGCTTGAGCGCGATGTTCGCGACTATTTTCACATGCGCTGGGCCATGGTCGTTATAACCCATCCTGTCTATCGCCATCACATTCGCGCATTTCCAAAAAGTGTTCAACTTTACGTCCTTTACGATCTTGTCGATGATGTGCTCAAGTTTCTTATTGCCCTGAGTGGGTATGTTGAAAGGGTATGATATTGGCATCATCATATCTCCAACTCTACCCTTGGCTTCAGAGGATTTAAATCATTAGATGTTCTTCGAAAGGTGGCTGAAAGCTGCCTCCTCGATACTACAATTCTCTCAAGCTTTTTGCTAAGAATATTCGGAAAATGGCAAATGCAAAACAATACACACAATTAAATAAAAGGCTCGATCATTCTGCTGAACAAGAGAGTAGCCGAAGAGATAAAATTATCTACCCCATGACGGGTCGATTCGGGCAAAAACAATATAAATAATAATTATGCGCCGAAAAGGAATACCCGCTGAGCAACAATGACGACACCACCTGAGCCAACACCCGAAACCGCTAAAGTCCCGAAGAAAAAGACTAGATCCGAAAGAATTACTAACCAGCAAGTTTGGGAAGAGATAAACAAGCTGAACAGCCAGATTGGAGCACTGAATAACCAAGATATCGTAAAATCTATCTCCGGGCTGGTCAGCAAAATGGATCAGCAATACCATCAATCCTCTTCCGAGATAGCGACGCTGAATACTCAGTTGGAGGCTCTAACTTCTCAAGAAACAGGAAAGGCAGTGACCGACGCAATTAAAAAAATGGATGAACAGAATCGTCAAATTTGGTCGGAGATTGGCACACTCAACACACAAATCAACATTCTGAGCCAGATGGTTACTGCGAGCAGCCAGGATTCATCAAAAACACTCTCAGAGCTCCACGCAAAGCAGGACTCTCAGCAGAAGCTGATTGAAGATGAGTTCGCTAAAATAAGAACTGAAATGGATCGAATTAACACCAAGATAATCACAGTCAACAGCAATATCTTGGGAATAAGAAATCAGCTAACAGCGGTTGGCGATAAAATGGACCAATCCAACAGCCAATCAAAGGAATCAACAGAGCAAACTGGAAAGAAACCTGCCAGGAAATGGTGGGAATTCTGGAAAAGCTAGCGCGGTTTAATCTTTGCTATTTCGGAGCTGTCAGCATCTGAAGCCTTCCTCATTCTTAACGACATAAATCCTCTTTAGCTTAAACTGTTCCATCGTCCTACCTTCCTTGATCTTATGTTCACGATGAATGAACGCAAGCATGAACACAGGAATGATTGGTCTCATCATTTCGACATATCAAGTTCTATTTTAAAAAAGATGACAGTGAAGCAATAGCCCCTAATTCAGCCGAAGAAGCTTCAGCGTCGTTTCCCATAAACGATCCTGCAACTGCTTGTCGTAGGATACCTCGATCGTGGTCGTTTCTTTCATCTTGGCGAAGCACTTCCCGGTCATGCCCTTGACCTTTTCAGACGAAGCGAGGTAAACCGAAGTCTCTGCGCCCTTCCTAGGGCTGCTTTGGAAGAGGCGCATCATGCCGAACCCTATCGCCGAAGCGCGGCTACCGCTGCCCTTCCCAAGATTTGTAGCCACGAAGCCTGGCATAACGGCATTCATTGTGACACCTGTGCCCTCAAGGTGCCTGGCCTGCGCATATGTCCAAAGCAATACCAGCAATTTCGCATTGGAATAGACCTTCATCCCGTTGTAGTTCTTCTCGCTCTGGAGACCATCGAAATTGATTACCCCATTCTTTGCGAGCCCCGAACTAAGGTTGATAACCCTGGAGGGGGCGCTGGATTTGAGCATGGGCAGCAGCTTCTGAGTCAGGAGAAATGGTCCGAGGTAATCAACTGCAAGTGTCCGCTCAAAGCCATCGACCGTGACTTGGCGGCTGTTGAAGACTGCCCCAGCGTTGTTGACCAGTACATCGAGCCTGCTGTATTTGCCGGCGAAATCCTTCACAAATTCCCCTATCGAACTCACTGATGAAACATCGCAGATCATCAATTCGACTGAATCATTCTTGGTGGTTTCCACAATTTCCTGCCTAGCCGCCTCACCGCGCTCCTTGCTTCGCACTGCCATCACCACTTTTCCGCCCATGCCCGCTAAGGCTAGCGCCGTCTCTTTCCCAATGCCAGAGTTGCTGCCGGTAACGATGCAGACCTTACCCTTCATGCTGTCCATACAGTTAAGCTCCAATGCTAATACAAATTCTGCGCTCGATTAAAGCTCTTACCGCCTTCATCAGTTCTTATCCTCACACACATCCTTATGTGACAAGCATAAAAAAATTTGCTTGGTAACGAAGCAGAATTTGTCGTTGATTATTTTCATTGCGATGATCATATAGTCAGATGCAAGTCTGAAATTGAATCGTGGCTTGATAAAAGACCCGAATTATGCTGGAAACTTTATAGGGAGGACTTTTCATGAAGCGGCTAGGGCAGAATTGAAGGAACCGATCACGATTCTTTTGACGAAGGCCCTAAAATCAGGAAGGAGGGAAGAAATTGGGATACTATCACGGAGATCCGCGAAGATTCGGCGATCAAAACAGAGGTCCAGCCAACTTTGGTCCTAAGCCAGTAGAAGAGGGCAAGGAATACGAAGTGGACATCAAGGAAATCAGCAGGCGCGGCGAAGGCATAGCCAGAATTGAGGGCTTTGTTGTCTTCGTTCCAAACACAAAGGCTGGAGACCATGTCAAAGTAAGAGTCACTAAGGTCTCACCAAGATTTGCATCGGCTGAAATTGTTCAGTAAGAAAGAAGAGTAGTCTGCCGAACGACATCTCTTATTTTTTTTATTTTTTCAAATCCTTTACAGCATTTAATCTAGGAGTGGCAAATCCGAAAGCTTTACAGTCATCAGTCTCATGTTTTAAAAAGTCTTGCCCGCATGAGTGAAGCGGTTTAATGCTCAAGTTGAAAATTTGGGCAAAATCGGTATTTATCTTCACTCACTCAGCTCAAAATACTTGACATTAGAAACACTATAATGCCAACGTGGAGATTAGCAACTTGATAGTCTATCCTTGTCTGCTCTTGACCATTTGGGCAGGCAGTGGATTTTCTATACAATTATGCTGAGAATGTTCTTCACTGGGAAGGCCGTAGTTGTCGATCTCGACCCACTCAGCCCCACAGACTTCACAAACATAATGTCTCTTATTTCCGTGCTTGATCCCGTCCACATCCTCGCTACAGCATTCAGGACAGTAACTCATCTTTTGCCCCAACCGCATTTTCCACTGAGCTTGTGAGCATATAACCGCCCTGCCTATCGGCGACTTTGCGGAGCGTGCTTTTTCATTAGTTTGAGAGCGTATCTTTCTGCTTTTATTCAAAGCTTGGAACAACCAAACACAGTATAATTAGTTATTTTATTGCCTGTTAGCAATGAGTTCTTTTAGTTTTACACTGACCGCACTAATGTGAACCAATAATTTCTTTTCCTGACTGAAATAAGAGGTGAATTTTCAATACTCTTTAATCCTTTCGCAACAGCATGATGCGTCCAGCCTGCTCTCTTGTCATCCACCCTTGACCTTCGCAAGGAGAGCAATGTTCTTGGCGCCCACGACTACCTTCTCGGTTAGCAGCACCTTGCTTCCATCAGGAAGTATCTCTACAGCCCAACAATTGTCGGGCACCACATATTCCTCTTCTTTTTCAAGAACTATCAACTCATGATTCGAAACACTTTTCAACACTTTCACCTCCGAAGTGCTTTTCCATCCACTGCATGTGAGTAAAGCATCCGCAGCACACCATCTCACCTTTCTTTCCGCCATACCTGCTTAGAAGCTTTGCCTCCACGAACGCTTCTTTTACAACAATATCAGCACCGCAGAAAAAACACTTGCCATATATTATCGGAGAGCCGTTGCTGTCTAATTCGACGCCTTGCTGCTTATGGTAGTAAAGAAGTTTTCGCTCTGCTCTTTTTGCAGCTTTTTCCACTATTCCCAGGGGCAGCTCCCCAATCATCCCCTCGATTATCCCCCTGCGCCTCTCCGTTCCCCGGTTAGGTCTCCTGTTCTCCACCATCAAGGCTGCAAGTACCTGCCCCTTGACCTCCTGCACATCCTTCTCTGGCAGTATCTTGGACATTTCGTTAGCGCGTCTCTCGCTATCCTCAAGCCGCTCCCTCAGACCAAGCGTATAGTTACTGGTGTCGGACCAATTGATTTCACGCTCGTTCAATTCTGCGATTGCTAATAGCGCCCGCCGCAGTTTGCCCTGTTGCATCCTCCGCAGCTTACCTGGGTCATTGCAGCTTAATATCTCGTAATAGCCTTCTTGGGTAAGAACATACCAGACTTGGTTGCCATAACTTTGCGCTCGCTGAATCCATCTTCTCTTCTCAAGATTCTCCATAAGGATCGGAAAGTGTTCGGAAATTCGCTCTTTTTCGAGACTATCTATCCCCTCTGAAGATATGAGCTGCTTGAACAGATCTGGCCCCCTCTTTGGGCCGTCCTTCAGATGTTCCAACACAGTAAGTTGCCGGTCGTTTGCCATCTCTATCACACTTTTATTTGATTGCCATGGCCAATGTAGTTAACTATCCTGCCCTTATTCATCTCGTCTAAAGCAGCAACAATATTGTGGATTAACTCAATATTTTTGAGATCTAACTGATTGAGAAATAAAGATGTCGGCTAAGAATGAGATTGGGATTCGGATAAAAAAAGTGGACCTGCGGTCATCCATACCTCTGCCTGGATTGGCCCTTCGTTTTGCACGCATCCTCCGCATAAGAGAAGACAAGGGACTGGCAGATGTGGATTCGATAGAGAGGATGAGAGAACTCTACCGCAGGCAATTCAAAGTAAAAGCTAAGCTTCACTCCGTCTAAATAGACGTCCGAGTCGATAAGTCTAAAAGCTTCCTAAGGTCGCTTAAAGACGAGCCAAAAATGCCAAAATCTACTTCCAACAAAGGACAGCTTTTCATCATAGGCGCGTTGATCCTCATTATTGGTATTGTGCTGATTGGATCGCTATTCTTTTCAAATGGGGAAGGAGCAATCCCCGTGCAGGGGACACCCACTAAGGATCCGCAGACCGGGCTCTATCCGGTAAATATTATCGTGATGGGACACAGGGACTGGACGGCGCTGCATATGAGCCTCCATTCAAACATACGAACAGATTTCGTCTCCTATTATTTCGAGGGATCTTATAGCCCGCCCTCTGGGATTACATGGGCTGGGTTCAACAAACTCGTTCACGTGACGGTAACCGTAAATGGGACAGGTCTCAGCATGGCAATGGCAGGTACATTCGACAGCCAGGTCTCGCTCGGAGCTACTTGGGGTCAGGTACTGACGTTCTACCTTCCTTCAGGGCAGTATTCGATCGTCGTGCAGAGCGTTGACCAGGACGGATTCATCAGCGGGGCTTCAACAACACTGTTTCTGCCCTGAACGCTCTAAATTCGAAAGGCAGATGAGTGAAGCCGTAAATCCTTCGGAAATCAATCAAACGCTTTCGGTTTCTCCAATTGTATAGAGATATAAGTCTTCAACCACCATTGTTGGCTTCCAACCATCTATCTTCCAGGCGTAGGATACAACCCTAGTGCCCGGCTTCAGCTCCCGTCCCAGTTTTTCCTTGAGCCTTTTGTTGACATTTGGATACTGGAACAGGAAAACGACGCTTGCATTGCCAAGAGGCACCTTGAACATGTCCCCGAGAATTACTCTTGCACCACTTACCCTCAACCTGCATATGAGCCACCTCAGAGGCTCAATCTCTACGCCGACAACATCCGCGCCGCGTTTCTTTGCCTCGGTCAATACTGTGCCGGTGCCGCATCCTATGTCATAAAAAAAGTCACGAGGTCCGACTTGAGCCATATCCATAGCCCGCTTGGTCTTACCGCGAGGAGTTGGGGTATAACCAGCCCCTCCTGCCAGCAAAGGCCAAAATATGGAGAGAATTACATACAGACCCAGGCAAATGCTTGCGGAAAGAAGAAACTCTGCTAAATCCATTTTCTCTCCAGCTTTACAGCTGCACCCATAACTGAAGACTAATAACTTAGATTAGTCATTTTGCAATCTGCTGTCACAGGTCTGCGCCGCACTCCTTGCATTTTGCGCCATCAAGCTTAAAGACTTCATTCTCCCCGCCGCATTTCAGACATTTCTTGATTATGCCTCCTCTGGTAGGCGTCTTTGGCTTGCTGGCAATTGCCCCGCCCTTCTGGTCGCTCTTGCACTCCTGCTCGTGCGCTTTGATTTTCCTTGGATGGAATTTCTGCCCGCAGTATCTGCATGGAATTTTATCTGTCATTGGGAAGGAAGTCGTAGCTATCGCTTATAAAACTTGACGAAAATTAATTGAATATTCTTTAACAAAGATCTGAACGAAAACCACTTCCCCGCGAATTCGCAGGCTCCCAATAGTGATGTATGGAACCAACGCTGCGATAATTCAGTTTAAATAGGAAAGCGGCGGTCCTTTTCATAAGGCGCATCATCTATGGAAAACAAGGCAATAATAATAGTCGATATGCTGAATGATTTTGTTACAGGAGAGCTGAAGTGCGAACGCGCTGGATGCATAATACCGAACCTGAAGAAGCTTATTGATGCGGCGCACATCCACAGCGTCCCTGTCATTTTCAGCAACGACGCCCATTATCCGCAGGACGCAGAAGTCGTGCATAAATGGGGGAAGCATGCGATTAAAGGCACCAAAGGGGCAGAAGTCATCCCCGAGCTAAAGCCCTCTAAGAAGGACTACGTAGTCGAAAAAAGAGCCTACAGTGGATTTTACGAAACGGGGCTCGATCCTTTGCTTAGAAGCCTATTCGATGGCGAGGGCGTAAAGACCGTGATCCTTTGCGGCCTGCACACGCACATGTGCGTCAGGCATACAGCCGCTGATGCATTTTTCAGGGGATACAAGATCATCGTAGCCAAAGACGGTGTAGACGCATTTACCCAGGAAGACCATGAACAAGGATTGAAGTACCTTTATGATACCTACAACGCCAAGTTAATGACTTCAGATGAAATCATCTCAGAATTTGCCAAGACAAGTTAAAAAATTGTTGCAGCTCGATTGAGCCCCTCTAAATTCTCGGCAATAGAACGGCTCGATGGCTAACCCTTCAACTTGTTTGCTAGATCCTTTGCGAAAACGTCTGCCTTAGTGAGATCATCGTCGTTCGGTCTCCCTTTGTTTATGCCGCCTATCAGCCTAAGGAGGAAGAATGTGTCCCAAGCGTAGCACGAAAATTCCCCAACTATTACGAAACCCTTCCCTTCCAGCCCCGCCCTGAGGGCTCTGTGATTTCCTGCCATGGTTGGCTCTCCGCGGCCTGCGGTCGAGAAGATGAACGCCTTCTTGCCCTTCATCTCAGGCATGGTGTCGACCAATTTGAGAAGGCTCTTATGGTGTTTAGAGAAGTAAATGCCCGATCCAAAGCCGATCAGATCGTATTCTGCAAGCCCACTCACATTGGTCTCCTCCGGCTTCATCAATTTCGCTTCCAAAACAGCGGCTATCCTTCTGGCAACTTTCTCCGTATTCCCATGGTGGTATGAATAGCAGATTATGGCTGTCTTCATCGCAAAGACTTCCTATAACTGCATGCCTTTTGCACGGCATTATTTATTTCTCTCGCCGCAACGCCTTCAAGAAGATACTTATGATTGGCACGCTATTATTACATGAAAGAGGTGCTACCTTGCTACCAAAACGCAACATAGGTCTAGTCGCTCATGACAACAGAAAGAACGATCTGGTCGAATGGGCAGACTATAATAAAGGGACACTGTCCCTCCACAATCTGTACGCAACCGGCAATACGGGTGAGAGGATCATTGAACAAACCGGGCTTAAGATCACCCTGCTAAAGGGGGGCCCCTACGGCGGTGACATGGAGCTTGGCGCCATGATCGCAAATGACAAGCTGGACTACTTGATCTTCTTCTGGGATCCCTTGCAGAACCAGCCCCACGATGTCGATGTCAAGGCGCTCCTTAGGATAGCTGTCCTCTACAACGTGCCGACCGCCTGCAATAGGGCGACGGCAGACCTGATAATCTCCAGCCCGCTGTTCCACAGCGAGTACAAGCCCGGGAAAGACAGGTGCAAAAAATAGGCGTTCGAACCCCCGCCGCTCCTTTCTCTGCTGAAGGTGCTGGCGATGGTCATCTCCGTACCTTCCCCTCGACAGGAAAGCAAAGATCCCCACGAAACAAAGAATGGCGAACGCCTAAGATCCGAAATTTTTCTTTGAGAGTATTTTGAAAAATAAAAAAAGTTAAGAAATAATTTCGTTTATTGTTTGTGGTTCAGCCAATGGTTCACGGGCGGCGGCCTGGGCTCTGGTCCAAGATTTCCTTGGGCTCAAGCAGCCATATGCCTCTCGCTCCAACGCCAATGGCCTTCTTCAGGCCTTCATTAATTTTTTCATACACTGGTCCCGATGTGACAAACTCCTTGATGTCAGACTTCATCTGGTAGGCTTTCATTCCGTTAACTACCAACACCGAAGCCAGTTCCTTCTTCGCTTTCATGTTCTCAAGGTTCTTGCTTGTATGTGCCATGTTTACTGCAGCAAAGGCGATTGTCTCTGGGTTGAGCGCCATGGGGCTTCCAGCTGGAATCACATGCACCACTCCCTCAGGGGATTTGGTCGCGATAACTTTCCAAGATGTTCGATCATTTAGCATTTTGACAATTTCTTCGCTCATTTTTACCATAATTCCACCAAGTAAAATTGAGCTCTCTGAGATATATGCCTTCTACGAAGGCACGATGGGCAAGCGGATGATAGCGGGCAGCATTAGCTTGAGATCAGGATAAACAAGAACAATACTTTTTTCAGGCAAGCCCTTCAAATATCCAGGTGCCTATGTCCAGAGACGATAAAATTGTGGACTACCTGCGTGAAAATGGCTGCGACTGCAGATTTGTTAAAGTTGAGCACTTGAATGAACTGCGAGAAGAAATCGAGTCCCGAAGAAGGAGCGGTCTCATTGACGAGGTTTTTTATCAAAATGAACTTAGCGGTTTGCGATACAAGAAGCCCATAGGATTTTCACCTAGGTCAATAGTCGTCATAGCAGTACCCCAGCCTTCGATGAGGGTTATGTTCCACTGGCAAGGGAAAGCGTATCCGACCATAGTTCCACCAACCTATGCTGATTGGTTGAAGGTCAGAAGATTTGCACAATCGCTGCTGAAAGAGAGCGCCAAGGCCGAGAAATGGAAATTTGTTAAGTGCCTCCTTCCACTTAAGACCTTGGCTGCTCACAGTGGATTGGCGATGTACGGCAGAAACAACATCTCCTATATCCCCAAATACGGCAGCTTCCACAGGCTCGTTGCCTTCTTCACCGACTACCCATGCGAGACGGACCAGTGGCAGGAGCCAAGCATGTTGCCCCTGTGCGTCACTTGCCAAGCATGCATCATCGCCTGCCCAACTGGAGCCATAAGCGGCGAGCGCTTCTTGCTGAGGGCTGAGCGGTGCCTGACTTATTTCAACGAGATGCCGGCAGAGAAGCCTTTCCCGGCATGGATCAACCCTTCGTGGCACAGGAATATCATTGGCTGCATGCGATGCCAGGAGGCGTGCCCATATGACAAGGGTGTGATTTCATGGGCCGTAGACCGCTGCAGTTTCTCCGAAGGGGAGACTGAATATTTGCTGAAGGGGAATTATTCCGGAGATGCGAAGGGAAGGGTTGAGAGAAAGCTGAAGAGGGCTGGGCTGGACATCTCTTTTTTCCCTCGAAATCTTGCTGTGCTCTTAATTAAAGACTAGACCATGACGTGGGTCATTGGTCTGGTGCTTAATACCTGAGAAAGTCAGGTAAGACCGATGCTATTTATTATACTGCCTTCGTTGGCATCGATGACCAGGGCTATCTTGTTCCCCTTATGGTCGTAACGGGCAAACCATATGGGCGCATGGAGTAGCTCCGCCTCAGCGACGTCCATCTCTGTGTGCATCTGTTGGATCATGTGGTACTTCGCGTGTGCTGTCTCAGACTGCAGCTGGTCGACTAGCGTCTTTGCTTGATACGACGCGGCCTCCTCCCCGATGTCACCATTGAGGATCTTCACGTTCTTCGGGATCTTCGATGCGTCAAAAAGCGTCCTATCAGCAAGCTTGAACTGATAGCTCTTGGGCTGATACTCGGTCAGCGCCTTGAGCGCCACAACCGGGAACTCATAGTTCATGGCCATGTCGAAGCTCTTTTGGGTACTACCTTGACTCGGAGCCCATAAGGCAGCAAGCCTCCCTCCACCTGGCTTGGGAATTGCAAAACCTCCTCCACTGAAACTCATGAGGCCGCCCATCATGCCTATGGAAAATGAGGGTAGCGGCAAGAAGAACCGCCTGCGCCCACCTCCCATGGCACCCCCCAGAAGTACCATGAGTGCTGCGGTGGTAGCCACCTGACCTGCTTCAGCTGCCACATTCGTAGCCACGATGGTAGTCCTAGCCGAGACTGGGACAATCCAATAAGGAACCATGCTCAGGCTCATTTCTTCCAGCGTGGAGTCCTCGTGGAGGTGCCTGTGCAAGAGCCCGCCATGTGCATTCATAAGTTCAGTGATCATCGCATCCACCTTGTCCTTGTCCGTAAAATTGACGGTCAACATGGTATGCTTCTGTATGCTCTTCCAGCCAAGGTTGCCAAGAGTCACGCTGGTGCCGCAGTACTCGCAGTTTATGACCATCTCACCGAATTTGGGCGAGATCGGTGCGCCGCAACTCGGACACTTCAGAGATGTCGCTCCCGAGGGAGCTAGGATAACGTCGGGCGTAGCTGATGGAGCTGCAGAGGTGGGGGCAGAACCTGCATTCTGCGCCATTGCCGCAACGTTGGTTCCACACTTCATGCAGAAGGTTGCGTCATCAGGAAGCTGGGTACCGCACTTGGGGCAGAACATGTTGATCAAACTTTCCTAGATGGGCTTGCCACACTCGGGGCAGAACTTCGCTTTGGTAGTAATGGTTGCCCCGCAGTTTGGGCACTTCTTAGCTTGTGCCTGCGGCGTCAACTTGGCACCACACTCGGGGCAGAACTTCACCCCCGCCTGAACGGGGGAGCCGCATTTGGGGCATTTGAGGCTCTCATCTCCCTCAGCTGCTGGCTGAGCCTGGGCTGCTGGTGGCTGTGCTTGGTTCGCTCCGCAGCTTGGGCAGAAAGCGCTATTGATCGGAATGAGCGCTCCACAGTTCGGGCAAGACTTCATCGGCTGCTGCACCATGCCAGCAGCGAGCTGGCCACCCACGGCGTATCCCATACCTGCCCCCGCTCCCAACCCTACGCCGATGCCTGCGCCGGCGCCCGCGGCGCCTGACGGGTTCTTAGCGGCGTCGACCATGGCTTGTCCGGCTTGGTACTGGATGTAGTTCACTCCCAGGACCTGCATCTGCGAGCGCAGGTCTATTGCCTTCTGGACTTCATCAGGCAGGCTGATTGTTAATCCTGAAACCTTGTTTATCTCCACCCCATACTGGCCAAAGTTGTCCGGAGCGGTGGCAAGAACCCCCTGCTCTATGTTTGTGAGGTTGGTTGCGAGGTCAGTGACCTTCATGCCCTGTGCCTTCATCTTAGCTAGCGCGTTGTACACAAGGATGATCATCTGCTCCTTGAGGCGAGACTCCACATCAGCAGAGGTCTCGGCGTTGAAAGTGCCCACAAACTGGTTGATAAAGTTCTCTGGCGAAGCTACTCTCCACCTATATTCCCCAAAGACGCGCAGGTTCACGATCCCGAATGTTGGGTCAGTGAACTGGTAGGGCTGTGTGCTGCCAAACTTGCCATCGAAGAACCTTTTCTGCAGATAATACACTTCGGCCTGCTGCACTACGCCCGTGAAATACTTTAGCAGGTTGCCAACGATGGGTGCGTTGAAGTCCGTAAGAGCATACCTGTTCGGCTGATCAAAGTAGGTGAGGACCTTTCCGTCCCTATAGAAGACCGCGATCTCGTCCTCCCTTACCACTATGTTGTCATTCAGCCTGATGTTCCTCGGGACTTTCCACATCACGTTGTCCTGCTTAAACTGGTCCTCCCAATTGATGGTGATCGATCCAATTACGCTGCCACCCGTGGGGGGGATGTCCGATTTTTTACTGAAGAAACCCATTTAATTCACCCTACTTCACCAAAATATCCTCTATCGCTGCCATCCTCTCAGACCACTTCTGCTTCACGTCCGTGATGGCTTCGCCTACCTTTGCAAGCCCCGTCTGGACCGAGGCAGGCGCAGATGCATCAAAAGTGAGGCTTGAAGGGGCGGTCATCTGCTGCAACTGCACCGCAGCGCTGACAAAATTATAATCATACTCGTACATCTTGTTGAGCCGCTCTTCATTGATGCTTATTGTCGCGACGAAACCCGAGTACCCCTGCTGGGCATGCCTCACTTGACCGCTCAGCTGCTGCACCTGGGAGATCAGTGAGCCTACTGACGTCAGGTTTGTGTAATCGCCTGCGGTTACCATCTGCTTCCTCACGCCCTCAAGGTTTCCCTTGGCCTGGTTGAGCTTGTCCGCAACCTGGTTGCGAAGAAGGTTGTCGGAGACCCTGATGTCTTCCCTGGTCCTGTAGCCCCTGAGACCGGGGATAAGAAGCTCGAGCTTCTTCTGAAAACCCCTGCTTGCATCAACCTCTTTCCTTATGTCTGGATTATCATTGGACAATTTGATCATCTATAACTCTTTTTTCTTTTTTCACTGATAAATTGTTTCTTTAGTTAATCATGCGAGGTCATCCTATATTCTTTTCTTTTGCATGATCCTGGCACTGCATCCGAGTGGTTTGTGGAAAAGGCAGGCTGAAGTCTACCAAGCTGATGAGCACCATGATGCGCTTTTGGGTACGGTTTAAAACATCGGAGGCATAATGTATTTACGTTGAGCCCTTTGGAGAATACACATCTGGAGAAGTTTTACGAAGAGCTTGCAGAGCTATTGGGAAGAGATGCGGTCTCGAATGATCCTCAACTAGCGAATTCCTACGCCCAGGATGACAGTTTCACTGAGCCGTTATCGCCTGGATTGGTAGCTTGGCCAAAAAGTACAGCCGACGTGCAAAAGATCATCAAGGTTGCGCTGAAATTCAGCGTCCCGCTCGTTCCCGTGAGTTCCGGCCCCAGCTCCCGCCAGCATGGGGACACCATCCCCAACAAGACTGAATCTGTGGTTGTTGACCTATCCAGGATGAACAAGATCCTTCGGATCGACCGTATTAACCGAGTGGTAATGGTCGAGCCGGGTGTAACCTTCTCACAATTACTCACTGAAATGGAGAAGCACGATTTGCGCCTCCTGCAACCTCTCTGCCCGCGCTGGAACAAATCCGTGCTTACGAGCGCCCTCGAGCGGGAGCCCACACTGATCCCCCGGTACCATTGGGACACATCGGATCCGCTGCTCTGTACCGAGGTGGTATTCGGGACTGGCGATGTCTTCCGTACGGGCTCGGCCGCTGGCCCCGGCACGGTTGAGGAGCAGCTCGCCTCAGGCGCGGCTCAGAAAAATCCCATGGGCCCCACCCAGTTCAACCTCTTCCAGACAATTCAGGGTGCGCAGGGGAGCCTCGGCATCGTCACCTGGGCGACGGTTAAGTGCGAGCTGAAGCCCACGCTGCAGAAGATATGGTACGCCCAGGCCGACAGTCTTGGCAGCCTCCTCGACTTTGCCCATGAGCTGCTGAAGCTGCGGATTGGCGACGAGTTCTTCCTAATGAGCAAGGTCGCCTTCGCATCCCTTGCCAAGGAGCGTCCCGAAGAAGTGCGTAGGCTGATGCCAGCAGTCAAGGAGTGGGTCTTCGTTGTCGTGCTGACAGGCCGTGGCGAATTCGCAGCCGAGAAGGTGGGGTACCTGGAGGCCGATATGGCAGATATTGCTACCAAATGCGCCGTAAGCCTCGAATCGGCAATTGAGGGAGTGGATAACAGCCAGCTGATCGCCTCTTTCAGCTCAACCTGTGCGAAGCCCTGGCGGTACCGGTACAAGGGTGCCTGTCAAGAGATCTTCTTTGTCACTACCCTTGACCGTGCTCCAGCCTTTGTGGACTATGCGAAGGCAGCGATCTCTGAGAAATGCGGGGGCAAACCAGAGTTCGGGGTATATATCCAGCCGCTTGTCCAAGGGTGCAACTGCCACCTGGAGTTCGGGCTGTACTACGACCCGCAGAGCGCGGAAGAAGTCACTGCCGCCCGCAGGGCATTTTCATTGCTGAGCCAGGAGTTGCTTGACAAGGGCGCATTCTTCAGCCGCCCCTACGGCGAGTGGGCGGTGGGAATGTTCGATCGGGTCTCTCCTGAGGGCGTCCAGACGCTCCAGAAGGTGAAGCGGATCTTCGATCCCAATAGCATCCTCAAGCCAGGCGTCCTCTGTTTCAGGGAGGGATCGCAATGAACACCGGGAATGTCTTGGAAGATTATGAAAAGATGGCCGCCAAATGCCTCCGGTGCTCCTTCTGCAAGTTCATTCCACAGGTGGCGATCAAAAGCCAGGAATTTTCAACCACCTGCCCAAGTATCGATCGATACAACTTCCACAGCTATTCGGGCGGAGGGCGGCTCGTTATGGCGCTGGCCCTCCTGACTAACCGGCTAGAATTCTCCCCGGATGTCTTGGACGTCATTTACAAGTGCACAGCCTGTGGCGGGTGCGACGTGGCCTGCAAGTACTTGAACCGGCTGGAACCCTTGGAAGTGATACAGGCCATCCGAGAGAAGGCCGTGGAAGTTCATGCCGGACCTATGCCGGCACACCAAGCCTACACACAGCGTGTGCAATCGGCCCATAACCCCTATGGGGAGGACCATAAGAGGCGGTTCGCTTGGCTGCCGGACGATGTGAAGCTCTCCGACAATGCCTCCGTGGCATACTTCGTGGGATGCACGTCTGCTTACCGCCGGAAGGAGATTGCCATCGCTACTGCGAGGGTGCTGGGCGCAGCTGGAGTAAAATTCACCATCTTGGGGGAGGAGGAGTTCTGCTGCGGGAGCCCCCTGCTGCGCGTCGGAGATAGGAAAGCCTTCGAAGAGCTTGCAAGGCACAATATTGAGGCTCTGCAACGGCGGGGCATCAGGCAGGTAGTCATGAACTGTGCAGGGTGTTACTCCATCTTCAAAGTGGAATATCCCCATGTGCAGAGCTACGGCTTCAGGGTCTACCATACATCGCAGTATTTTGCGCAGCTGCTGAGGAATGGGAAGCTGAAGCTGGCCACGCCGATCCCAAAGATCGCGACCTACCATGATCCATGCCACCTGGGACGATGCGCGGAGCCCTACAAAACCTGGAGGGGGATCCAGTTCAAGGTCCTGACATTCATACAACTCGCTATTCCACCCAAGCCGTTCCTGCGTGGCAACAGGGGTGTTTATGGGCCGCCGCGCGAGGTCATCCGGCAGATCCCCGGGCTGAAACTGGTGGAGATGGAGCGGAACCAAGAGTACGCCTATTGCTGCGGGGCGGGTGGGGGCGTTAAGGCGGCCTTTCCAGAATTCGCCCTCTACACTGCCAAGAACCGCCTGAGGGAGGTCAAGAAGACGGGCGCAGAGATACTAGTCTCGGCTTGCCCCTTCTGCTCGACAAACCTTCAGGATGCGATCAGGGAGACAGGCGAGCCTATACAGTATTTCGACATCAGCGAACTGCTGCTGCAGTCGCTGCCGAAAGGGGGAACCTGAAAAGTGCCACTTGAACCAGATGTATATGCTGCTTTCGAGAGCGTCGTCGGTCTAGAGAACATCTCTGCCTCGCCCTCGATAACCCAAATCTACGCCTTCAACTGGGGCATAGAGCTTTATAACATCCAGATCGGGAAGGATTTTACGCCCTTTGCGACCGTTCCCGCAGCTGTAATCCTCCCATCGACGACCGAAGAGGTCCAAAAGATAGTGAGGCTGTGTAACCGCTACGATGTCAAATTCAAGGCCCACAGCACGGGCTTCGGTCCCTGGAACTCCGTCTCGGTGCCGAGGTCCGTAGTCATGGATCTGCGCCGCATGAACCACATTGTCAAGATCGACGAGAAGAA
>JACTUC010000005.1 GCA_015660995.1 Candidatus Methanomethylicaceae archaeon
TTCTATCTCGGTGTAGCCGGGGCCCATCCCTTTCAGGTTGCCTGAACATGCATCAGCCAACAGATCCTGACCCGCAGCATAGAGCCCGAGATCCTTTGCGATGCAGGCGCATTTGCTGAAAGTGTTCCATGCCATTTTATGGATCTCAGGATTGTCCTCTCCCTTTCGGTGAGTCATTATTAGTTCCAGATCGTCGCCGCAGTTGGTCACACGGTAATCATACAGGAGACCTGATTCTTTTGCAGACTTGAGGCTCTCCTCTGCGGTGTTTAACAGATCGGGGTGGACCACATGGTGCCCCGCTACGGATCCAACGTCAGCTTTTATGACACTGAGTGTCGTTTTGACCATAATCCCCACCGCAGATATTATCAAACCAACAATATTAAAATCTATTGCGTGTTGGTGTGATATGATAGAATTCAATCACATTATTTATTGCATATAACTGTGATGATTTTTTTAGGCTAATTGTGATTTATGTTACTGCCTGAAGGCTATGCATGGTTGATGATGGTCCTGAAAGCGGATAATTGTCACACCGTGGCAGCTTTTATAAGAAGATCCCTATCACAAGCACAGATATCACGTAAAGCGCTATCACGAAGAAGATCCACTCTCCCTTGGATAGGAAGGTCAGTCCCGCTATTACTACCCTAAGGAGTGGGGTCAGCGCAAGGACGACAATCCCTGCCCATATCAAGGGTATTTCAGAGAGGAAACCCACAGTCATCAGTGCGGCACTTGACAGCACCCCTGCACGAAGGACCCAAGATAGAATTGTTTCAACGCTCACCATGACAACAGACCTCCCGCTTTGAAGAAGAGGATTATTCCGAATAAGATTAGCACTACTCCCAATAGCCTTTTGATGGTGATCGATTCTACTCTCACCATAATGCGTGTCCCTGCATATGCCCCAAGCATTATGCCTAGTACCGTTGGAACTGCGGCGTATGGGTCGACAAAACCGCCGGTCAGATATATGAACGCGCTGGCAGCAGCCGTGACGCCAACCATGAAATTGCTCGTGCCCGCTGCCGCCTTTATCGGTACCTTCATCACCAAGTTCATGATAGGAACCATTACAACGCCCCCCCCAATACCCGCTATTCCAGATATAGATCCTGCCAGTAGGCTGGCAAACAGACCAAGCCGCATTCGTACTGGGGTGTAAAGTACATCACATTTCGTTAGGGCGTCGTAAAATCCGCCGAGTACGAGCCTAGAGCCAGCTTCAGGGGGGACTATTTTTTCGGATCTGGGGGACTTGAACATCATGAAAGCAGCAAAGAAGATGACGATGCCCAGCACTATCTCGGTGAACAGGGATGGCAGGATCAATGCTAAGATCGCCCCCGCTACTGCGCCTGTGACGGTGCAGGTCTCGAGAACCATGGCAAGCTTTACATTGGTTATCTTGTCCTTCAGATAAACGCTGCCACCCATGCTCGAACTCGCTATCACCGCAAGCAGGCTGAGAGCAACTGCTTGGTGGGCAGGGAGGTTCAATACAAGTATGAAGAAGATTATCATTAGGACCCCGCCGCCAAGCCCTAGCATGGCACCCAGACAACCAGCGAATATACCGAATAGGAGTATCGAGATCAAGGAAAAGGGATCCATTGCAAGTCCTTCTTATGATAAATGATGCTTGGAATTAAGCCTTGTCTCAACAGATATTCTTTTTTATATCCTTCATCACTATGCTTTTGTGATTCGAATGATATCCAGTCGGGTTACGAAGGGTGTCCAGCGGTCCCCTCACAGGTCGCTCTTCAAGGCGACCGGTCTCACCGATGAGGAGCTGGCTCGACCTATTATAGGGATTGCAAACTCGTGGAGCGAGCTCATACCGGGTCACATTCATCTCAGAGCCTTGGCGGATGCCGTGAAAGCTGGTGTTAGGATGGCTGGCGGAACACCGCTGGAGTTCAATACGATCGGGATTTGCGATGGGATTGCTATGGGTCACGAGGGGATGCGAAGCTCGTTGGTCAGCAGAGAGATAGTCGCGGATTCCATAGAGGTCGTTGCGAAAGCGCACGCCTTCGATGGCATGGTATATGTTTGCAGCTGCGACAAGGTGGAACCAGGCATGGTCATGGCCTCCCTCCGCATCAACATCCCTTCGATCTTCGTCACAGGTGGACCCATGCTGTGCGGATGGCGGAGAGGAAAGAGGCTTACGCTTGACTCTTCCTTCGAGAGTGTCGGTGCCTACTTGGCGGGCAAGATCGATGATAAGGCACTTCTGGAAACTGAGGAGTACGCTTGCCCAGGAGCTGGATCCTGTGCTGGAATGTACACAGCGAATACCATGGCTTGCATGATCGAAGCTATGGGTTTATCGCTGCCGGGGAGCGGCACAATACCGGCTGTCGATGCAAGAAGGGTAAGGCTTGCAAAGAGAGCCGGAATGATGGTAATGGACTTGTTGAAGAAGGATATCACACCGCGCAAGATCGTGAAGATCGCTTCATTGAGGAATGCGATTGCTGTCGATGTGACCATGGGTGGGTCGAGCAACACCGTGCTACACCTCATGGCTATTGCCAAAGAAGCTGGCGTGAAGCTCGAGCTGGAGGATTTCGATAAGATCAGCAAAGCAACCCCCCAGCTTGTTGATATGATGCCTGCTGGAAATACAGCCGTGGAAGACCTTGATAGGGCAGGGGGCGTCCAGGCTATAATGAAGAGGCTTTCTGAGCTTAACAGAATTGAACCGGATTGCGTCACGGTCACGACCAAAAAGATAGGCGACAGTATAGGTGAAGCAGAGATCATTGGAGACACCATCAGTCCCACTAAATCTCCGGTAAGGGCAACTGGCGCGTTGGCCATCCTGAGGGGTAACCTAGCCCCGGATGGTGCAGTGATCAAGACCGCAGGTCTTAAGAGATCATCATTTGAGGGTGATGCAGTCGTGTTCGACTGCGAGGAGGATGGGATCGAGGCTGCTGCGAAGAAAAAGATCGCGAAGGGAAACGTCGTTGTCATAAGATATGAAGGTCCAAAAGGTGGCCCTGGCATGAGGGAGATGCTCTCGCTCACATCGATGCTCCTCGGGATGGGCCTTGGTGAGAGAGTGGCACTAGTCACTGACGGAAGGTTCTCAGGGGCGACTCATGGCATGATGGTTGGTCATGTCTCGCCAGAAGCTGCAGAAGGTGGACCGATATCTTCCGTCAGGGATGGCGATCGGATAAGAATTGATATCGAAAAGCGGAGCCTTACGCTACTTGTGGACGACGGTGAGATTAGGAGGAGGATGTCTAAGTGGAAGGCGAAGCCACCGAGATACACAAAAGGAGTATTTTACAGATACAGCAGGCTAGTAACGTCGGCGTCAAACGGGGCTATTCTGATTTAGAACTCCTTCAGCATATCCCTTTGTGAAAGCAATGATTGCGCTGTTTTAGTCTGCTCTCGGAGCAACAACGGGATCCATCTTGGATGCACTTCGCGCCCAATAATATCCTGCTGCTAGGCTTGCATCAAGCTACTATTCAAGAGAACTTTCAGCCCGCGGAGCGTGCGAATAGTTTTTTAACAGACGGAAAGCATAGCGGTTGTGGCGACCCATTTGAAAGTCACCCTAATGTCGTACACGCCGGATCCTGAGAGGGTGGTAGCGGCAGCTGCCAGGCAGTGCTACTCGAAGTTCAGCGCAACCAAAGCGTTCGATGAGTTCACCAAGGAGGATATAAAGAGACAGCTTGGGATAATCCTAGAGAACGGGCACTTTTCAGTCTTGGAACACTCTAGCTTTACCTTTGCCATCGAGGGAATCTCCCGAGCGTGTAGCCACCAGCTCGTTAGGCACAGGATCGCTTCTTACTCCCAGCAGAGCCAGAGGTTCGTCAAGCTGAAGGAGATTGAGTTTATTGTTCCAGAAAAGATCGCTGCGGACGAGAATGCCTCAAAGACGTTCAGGGAAGCTCTCGAGCGATGTAGAGACGTTTACAATGATCTGGTTAACATGGGGGTACCTGCTGAGGACGCTAGGTATATCCTACCGAATGCCTCGCAAACCAAAATAGTAGTCACAATGAATGCACGTTCCTTGATCAACTTCTTCGAGCTTAGGTGCTGCCTTTCCGCACAGTGGGAGATCAGGCAGTTAGCCGATGAGATGCTTAGGCTTGTGAAAGGAGTCGCCCCGACGATCTTTGAAAGAGCAGGTCCCTTCTGCGTCTCAAAAAAGACCTGCCCGGAAAAGAAGTACGACTGCCTCAAGTGGGTTGAGCTCTTCAAGAAAAAGTGAAGAGGGGAGAATACTACTTCCTTTTCATATTGTCTAGCCTTGCGTTTCTGCGATTCTCTGCCTCGCAGAAGCGCCTTTTCTCCTCTTCCGTCTCGGCTATTAATCTCTGCACCCTTTTTGGAATCCCTTTTCCGTCAAGAGCGACCATGGTAGCATAGGCAGACGCAGCGTGAACTACATCGCCAGTCCAAGGATTCTCAGCCTCGACCCTTACACCTACCTCCATGGATGTGTTGCCGACATGGTTCACAGAAGCTTTCAGTGTCAGGAGATCACCGACCTTTACAGGTTTGTGGAAGTCCATGCGATCCATTGAAGCTATTACAACATTGCACCTAGCATGCCTGTTGGCGACTGCAGCGGCGATCTCATCAACATAGCGGACTATAGCGCCGCCGAATACATTGCCAGCCGGGTTGGCGTCGGAAGGAAACATCCACCTCGTAGAGACAAGCGAGGACTCACTGACTTTTTTACCATTCACCATAGAAATGCCTCTTGTCTATTCTTGCGGGTCGACCTAAATATCTTGATCTTCGAACCTTGATTATCGGTCAATTACCGGGGGTGTTGCCATCATTCCAATAGTTTTTTATCCCGAATGCGCTCTATTTCCAATCTGAGTTGGGGTTGCAGTTGGAAGGCTCGACGCAGCGTCCTGAGAGAGAAGCAGTTGTCACTGACAATGACCCAGCGAACAGCGATCCCTTTGAAGGGATCGCGCATTCCGTGATTATGACCGTTGAGAAGAGGGGTGGCAAAGTCGATTTTCAGGAACTTCAAAAATGGGCAGATGCAACTGAGGTTGGGAAGTACACGCTGAGGACTGTTGTGAACGATCTGATAGATCATGGCAGGTTGAACGCACCAGACGGGTTTCTAGACGGTGATGATGATTTTGAGCCACCGATCCCGAAAGTTGTAGAGCTCCCACGCATCGCTGAGTGCGACATCAAGGCGATGAAGAGGTACCTTAGTGAATACTGGAGCGTCGGCGAGCTAAGGCTCTTCGAAGATATGGTAAGGCTGGGCATGAAAGAGATCAACGAGGTTCTGAAGGCAATCACGGATAGCGGATACGCTGTACTGACACCATTCAGCGTGATAAATGCCACTGAAAAGCTCCTGAGGGAGTCAAGGTAACAGGATGTCCAAGAAACGGCGCTTGCTGATGAAATACGCAGCAGGGCTTTAATTCCCTCGATGAAAAAGTAAAAAAGCAGATCCTTGCCATTTCAAATGAGGTGCTGATTTTTGTCCATTGTTCCAGAAGATAAAGAACAGAAGTCTGTCGGAGGGGTCTTCACAGGCACAGCAAAGGTGGGGGAGATATTGGCTGGGTTCTCGCAGATTGCACTTACGCAACAGGATCTCACCAGCCCAGTAGCGATGCAGATGGCGATGAGCAGGATCTATGAAGCCATGACAAAAGCAGTCGAATCCGGTCCCAAGAGAAAATTTATTGCGGAGGTCAAGTTCGTGGATTCGATGGGCAACCCAGTGGTCCTAGCGCTTGATCTTGGTGACAAGACGCCCCCGTTTATGCACAAGGATGTGAAAGCCCGTATCCTGATAGAGTTGACTGAGGATCAGTCATCTACCTTCTGAAAAGAGTAAGGGGGCAGTCCAGCTGCCCTATACTTGCTTGCACGACACGAGCTTGCAGAGCGAATCGTAGGCACTCTTCCTGCCGAGCTCGAATGCCTTCAGATTCTGTTCGATGCTCTTCTCTGGCACAACTTGGGAGATACTTTCTCTGATGAATTTCTCCTCCAACGGGAAGTCCTTTAGCACGGATATGCATCCTAGGAAGACCGTGTTCTCCGCGTTAAGATTCCCGCTCTCCTTTGCAATTGAGAGGCCATCCACTACTGCTACGTTTGGCGTCCACTCTTTTAGTTTCGAGACTATCTCGTCTATGGTTATGTATTTTGCCTGCTTATCCTTCAGAAGCTTCGAGGTCTCGATTGGGGGATGCATCAGCCTTTTGTTCATCAGGATTATCCCGCCCTTCTTGAGGAACTCGACATAGCGGAGGGCCTCCATTCCTTCTAATGCTATAATGACATCAGCCGCTCCATAAGGAATCAGAGGCGAATATGCATCATCACCGACTCGCATGTGTACGAAGACCGTCCCGCTCCTCTGTGACAGCCCATACATCTCTCCTGTGATCGCTCTCTTGCCGGCTTTGACGCAGGCGTTGCCGATCACGCTCGTCAGGAGTACAAGCCCCTGACCTCCCACTCCACAGAGAAAAATGTCGAAGCTCATGGTTTCACCTCCGTCCTCTTCACCGCAACAAATGGGCACAGCTTCGAGCAGACCGAGCATCCATCGCACTGCTCCTGGGCGATCCGGGGTTTCTTGTCGGTTTCGTCGATCGAGTAACAAGGGCAATAGAAGTCCCGCATACACACATAGGCCTTCTTGCACTGCTCAGTGTCGATATAAAACGGGATGATTGCCTCGCCCTTACGCCTCTTATTCCTGTCTCCATATAGAGCGCACTCCCGGCGGGATATGACTATGGATAGCCCGTCGAAATCGAGCGCTCGCTTGAACACGTCAATGTTCTTTTTGGCATCGTAGGAGTCAACGATCTCGACGAACTCGATACCTATCGCCCTGCAGATATTCTCGATCGATACCTTCTTTCCCTGCCTCCATCCTGCTGTAAAATCCGTTGAGAAGTTTGGCTGCTGCCCCGTCATTGCCGTTACCGAGTTATCCAGTATTATTAATGTGAACTTATTGCCATTATGCACTGCGTTCATGATGGCAGGGATGGCTGCGTGGTAGAAGGTCGAATCGCCCACTACTGCCACGACCCTCTCCTCAATCACGTTGGAGAGACCGTTGGCGACACCGACCGAGGCACCCATGCAGAGGGAGCTGTCCGCATGCGAGATCGGCGGATAGATCCACATCGAGTAGCATCCGATGTCGTTGGAGAAGTAGTGCGGCTTGTTCTTCAGCGCCTGGCTCAGCGCTGCCCAGGTCCCCCTGTGTGGGCATCCGGCGCAGAAGGTGGGGTACCTGTCGGGTAGTGCTACCTTGAGCTTCTTCGCATCGTCCACAATCGAGTCGTAGTCAGGGGCGCTCATACCGAGCGCTGCCGCTATCCCCTTGACCACTAGGTTAGGGTTATACTCCCAGGCTTCTGAGAACGTGCCCGACCACTTTCCATAGATGGTAACGGCTGGGTTCGTGTCCTTTGCTAATGCGTAGACCTCACGCTCCAGGTAGGGCGATAGCTCCTCCACGATAAGGACTTTTGCCAGTCCCTTGATGAAAGTACGGATAAGGTTCTTTGGGAGAGGATAGGTGGTCCCGAGTTTGAGCACCTTTGCCTTTGACTCGAGACCGAGTATCTTCAATGCCTCAAGAACGTAGAGGTATGATACGGACGAGGTAATTATCCCGAAGTCACTCGGGGCATCCCTTACATAGTTGAACTCAGAGCTTTCGAACTCAGTCGCTAGCTCCTCTGCCCTCTTCAGCATCTTCAGCTTCTTCTGCCTCGCCCCCTCGCCAAGCGTTGTGAACTCCTCATTTAGCTCCCTCCACTTGACTCTCCTGAACTCCTTCCTGTCGATTCCGTCCAGTCTCACTATGCCGCTCTGGTGGTTGACGCGCGTGACGGTTCGCACAATCACAGGAACGCGATGCCTCTCTGAGATCTCGAACGCCCTCTTCACCATGTCCTTGGCCTCCTGGGCCGTCGATGGCTCAAGCATGGGGATGTAGGCATTCGGCGCAAAGAATCGCCCATCTTGCTCTGACTGGGATGAGTGGGCATGCGGGTCGTCCGCCATGACCAAGACCAGCCCTCCTCTTACGCCAGTATAGCCAAGGACAAACAGGGCATCGGAAGCAACGTTCGTACCCACGCTCTTCATGGCTGTGAGGCTCCTTATTCCTGCAAATGAAGCACCTGCGCAGATCTCCAGGGCGACTTTCTCGTTTGTGGCAATCTCCATGTGGTAGTCGAAACTGCCCACAGCGTCGTTGAAGGTATCAAGAACCTCTGATGTTGGCGCTCCTGGATAAAAGGCGACCACCTTCACGTCCGACTCCAAGGCGCCCCTCACTATTGCCTCGTTGCAGAGCATGAAGGCATTTCTTTTTTCGTTTGCGACTACATCTCTTAAAACCATGAGAAATTATACGCTTCTTTCGATAATAAGAGTTAGGGTGGCATCAGCCCAAGACTCTTCAGCGCACTCTTATCCCAGGCGCATGGCGAACTCCTTCAGATCCTTCACAAAGTAGCGACCACGCCGTCTTCCCCTCCTGTCTAGGTAGAAAGCTTTCAGCCCTGCTCTCTTTGCACGCACGTAGTCGAGCTCGAGGCTATCCCCAATGTGCGCCATGTATCCCGGCATCGTGCCAATCCGTTCGCAGACAGCAGCGTATGAATCGGTGCTCTTCATCAGGCCAAGATCGGACAGCGTAGAGATTATGTGGCGGAAGTACGGCTTCAGATTCTCGGTCGTTATTTCGAGGAAGAGCCTTGATGAGTTGGAGATCACCATCAGTTCATATTTTTCACTTAGCTTCTCAAGGACATCCACGACCTCAGGATAGAGCGTGACTGCCGACTTATACTGTTGGACAAGCGTCTTTGGGTTGACCTCCAGGCGGTATCGCTTTAACCAATAAGGCAGATCGTACCATTCCGCTCTTGCGGGACCTATCAATTCATAGTCAGCGTAGAGCTTCTGCTTGGCGTCATCAAGGTCGATCTTCCAGCTGTCGGAGACCAATTGTGGAAGGACCTCGAGCCAGACCAAATCAGCGAATGCTGTCGTTACCAGCGTCCCGTCTGCATCGAAGGACACTGTGGTGATCTTCTGCTTCATCACATCCCCCTAGAGGTAAAAACAAAAATGAAATAATAAAAAAAAATGTTGTGTGTTGTTCGGATTATCCAGCGTTTACTTCTTTCCTCCTTTTGTGGAAACTTTTATCTCAACTGTAGAGACATTCCTTGGTGGATCGCCAATTATCTCTGTTCCGATAATCACTGTTTTCACAGCAGCACTGCCGCTAAGGAATCTCTTTGAGACGACTTCAGCAACGTCCACTGCGGATGAGATAGCCCTGCCTCTGGCCTTGATAGTTATCTCACCAGTCTCTGTAAGCTGCATTAAAGCAGCCATGGCATAGCTCATAACTGGTTTCTTTCCGACCAAAATCACGTCTCTAGGCATTGATGGTTTCTCAGGAACCGGTGCACCTTCAGCCACGATTGTTCACCTCCGAACGCACTGTATTTTGTGCCACATACTTTTCTCACCTATGGTATTTAAGCTGTTCTGGAAAATGATGGTGGGGAAAGGATTAAAAACTCTTCGAACGTACTAATGGTGGGATGTATGGCACATAATCAGGAGATAGTGAGAGTAGATTCCAAGGGGAGGGTAACCATCCCCTCATACATGAGAGCAGAGCTTGGGATGCAAGAGGGATCGTACGCAGCTGTCAGGATTAACAGGGATGACAGGAGCCTCTCGGTGAATCTCTTTGCCGGGGCGAGGGCGAAGCTTGTGGAGATGAGGCTGATAATACCTGACAGACCTGGCGCGCTGGCAAGGGCAGCGCGGTCCCTCGGCGAACTAAAGCTCGACCTACTGGCATCCAGCTCCAGGACCCTGAAGAAGGGGGACGCAGCGGAGTGGGTTGTGGTGGCAGATATTTCAGAAGCAGGCAGAACCCCCGAGGAGATACGAAAGAAGGTCCTTGAGAACAAGGATGCGACGTCGGTAGAGGTAAAGGTGCTTTCTGACTAATCAACGTTTTCTCCAACAATCGATCAATTCGCTAACCCAAACCCATAAAAAAAGGTCACTTGGCTGCGCAAGTCTTGCAAACAGACTTCTTGAATACACCCAGTCTCTTGGTCTCCACTAGGCAATCTTGGCAGACCTTACTGTTGCAGTTTGGGCAGATCTTGACATCGGCTTTGCATAGGGGTTCCCCGCATACACTACATTGGGTGAGGCAAGCAGCGCAGACAGGCTTACCACAAGTCTTGCACTCATTCCGTGTCTCCTCGACGCAGAACTCCCTCCTGCAGCTTGTGCACTGCCAGGAGTCGTTTCTGCAGACTTCCTCACCGCACTGGCCGCATTTCAGAATGTGATCCTCGCAGAAAGTCTTGCCGCATACCTTGCACTTCACCTGCTCAAGAATGCATAGGTCCTTCTCGCACTTCTCGCAGTAGGCAATATGCATCTTGTAGTGCTCTGAGCAGTACAAGTTCCCGCAAACCTTGCATTCCTTTACATGAGCCGGGCAATAGACCTTCTCGGCACAGTCAGTGCACCTCACAGTGCAGCTCCTGCACACCTTCTTGCCGCACGCAGAGCATTCCAACGCCTCCTCGTCAACGCAGTATACCTTTTCGCATTGAGGGCACTTCCAGATGTGCTTCAGGCACGCGCTCCTGCCACAGGTAGAGCAGGTCTTTAAGTGGTCAGGGCAGTAGATCTCGCCACATTTGCAGCAGAAGAGGCCCCCTTCCAGCGAGTCTATGGTGGTCCCGCACTCGGTGCAGGTGCCAAAGACGCCCCTCCCGTTAGCTGCGTTCCACTCGAGCTTAAAATCGTTGGTCATCCCTGCGAAAGAAGCGCGGTAAAGTGCTTCGATGGCTGGCACCCAGACTAGCTGAAGGACCTCAACATCCACTTCTTCGACCTTCGGCTGGAATACTATGTTCTGCAGCGGAGTGTCAAGCAGGGTATCCAGCTCCCTCTCCACCTTAGAGACATCGAGCTTCATGGAGCCTTCAAGTTTCTCCTCATCCCTCCGGCACGCCCCCGTCTTCTCGCTAAGTTCGGATATGCGCCGTTCCAGCCTCGATAGCCGGGCCTCCCTCGTCTGGATCTGCTGGGAGAGTTTCAGAGTAGACCTCCCTTCCCTGTCAGCCCTCACCCTATCCTTCTCGAGAGATCTGAGCTCCACCTTTATTCCATTCACGAGCTTCTCTATACTCTCGTATTCATCCTTCACTCCTTTTACGCGAAGGCGGACCTCCTGAAGTTTGGACGAGTATGCGGACTGTATCTCCGCCACCTTCGCCCTCTTCATTTCACCCAGTTTTCCCCTTAACCTGGACCTGAACTGGTCCATAGATTCACCAGGCTTCGAGTACTCTGCAAGATCTTTATTGAAGAGGATGTTCTGCGTCAGCTTGGAAGCTGTGAAGGTCTTCAGCGGACCCTTCAGGCCCTCGACACTTGCTGCCTCTAGGACCACGTTGGAAGGCTGTTCGTGCTTCCCTTCCCTTGTCGGACTTGGTGATGGGGGATAGTCCAGCACCTCCTTCGAGACAAGGTTGTATGCAGACTCGTGGCGCCAGTCCACAAGCGGGACGGAGCTGTCCACTGGAACTAGTCGCCTGAGTCTCTCGTTGAAAGTGATCTCAGGGTTCTTCCTGATTGATGACACAGACACCTCGGAGAAGAGCGCAGGCATGTACTTCAGCTCGGACTTCAACAGCTCGACCGAGTCCAGAGACTTGTTTTCCTTGAGGATCTCGAGTATTACCTGCTCGTCCACCCTCATGGGCATGTACAGGGACGG
The DNA here is from genome assembly GCA_015660995.1 of Candidatus Methanomethylicaceae archaeon. Classification (GTDB taxonomy): domain Archaea; phylum Thermoproteota; class Methanomethylicia; order Methanomethylicales; family Methanomethylicaceae; genus JACTUC01. The sequence goes on from JACTUC010000005.1 coordinate 11,858, forward strand.
GAGCGCAGGCGGCAGCTGCGGCGGTGTGCCCGGGGAGGCCCTCATCTTCATCAGCTTCTCCTTTAGGGCTGCCATCCTCTTCCGCATCTTCTCCCTCTCTTCGGGCGATACAAAATCCAAGGGGTTGAACCCTGGTGCCCCGTGCTTCGTCTCCCTGCTCCTTACTTTGATCAAGAGGGGGATTCTCTCGACAACGTCGCCGGTCACGATGGCGTCGCCGGACTCAAGCCAGTTGATGTCGTACTCCCATTCCTTGCCCAAGCCGCCGCTCTCGACGGCGATCCTGGTATCGTTAGGGTCGGTGAGCCTGTGTATTATCCAGGTCGCCGATAGGCTTCTGACAGTCATGTCCAAGAGCTGGGGCCTCTGCGTCAGCACGATCATGTTAGCGCCGAACTTCCTGCCCTCCTGCGCGAACCTCCGGACTATCTCGAGCGTGTCCTTCACGTATGGATCGCCCTTCTTGCTCCGCCCTGCAAAGAGGTGCGCCTCATCAAGCGCCAAGTAGAAGGGTGGTATCTGCATGACCATTATCGCATCTAGCAGCTTCTTCAGCACCTTGAAGACTGCGGAGTACTGCTGCTCAGAGGAGAGCCCCCTCAAATTTACGATTGTGCACTGCATCTGCGAGACTATGTCCTCAGGCCGGGTGCTCTCTAGGGCGGAGATGTCGATGTCTGCGCCCGGGTTGAAGACCACATCACCAAATTCTATTATCTGCTCAGAGTATGCCTTCGGCTCGGCTCCGAACTCCTCCGAAGGCGAGTCCGCGGGGACCTTGAGGCTTGAGTACTCCCCGTGCGCGTCGATGATCACGACTGGTATCCCCTTCTTTATCAGTTCCTCTGCGATGACCCCCATCGTGTAGGACTTTCCAGCTCCGGGTTTTCCAACAACGAAAACCCGCGTCAACTTCTTTATGGGGAGCCATACCTTGAAATCGGTGGACCTCAACCTGCCAATGTAGATTCCCTCCGATTCCGGGGTTTCCAAACCCAAGCCCTTCCTGACGGCTTCCTCAGAGGCGAATTGGACTTCAGATCCAGGTATGAATGGGGTCTTGGGTGGCACCCCTACAACTGCGCAGACACCGATAGATTTGTCCCCGCTCCTCTTAATGTCCTTCATCATCAGCAGGTAGCTCTTGCCTTCGTGCTTGACCTCGACATAGTCGTTCTTGCCCAATCCTTCCTTCAATACTACCATTGAGAATGATTCCGTGCTTGTGACGCCTTCGATCTTTCCTGCAACGGATTCCGAAGACAAAAATCAGACCTCCCTATTGAGTTGTCGTGCAATATTTATAACCGATTCGGATGGAATATTTCTCTAGAAGTCTTATTTTCGTACGACTGCGAACGATAAGCGGATTGATAAGTTTCATTTACGAACCTTTTTAGACTGTAAGCGTATGCAATTAGGAGCATGTAAGACGAAAAAGTTTATATAAGGTGCGAATTACAATTATGCGGTGCTTCCATTGGCAAGGACACTAATTCTCGATTCAACCCTAAGGGAGGGTGAACAAACCCCCGGAGTCTCGTTCAGCGTTGATGAGAAGCTGGAGATAGCAAGGCGTCTGGACGATGCGAAGATCGACATGATAGAAGCAGGGCATCCCGCTGTCTCCCAGGATGTAGCGGAAGCTGTAAAGAGGATAGCAGCAGAAAGGCTCTCGGCGGATGTGCTGGCCCACTCGAGGGCACTCATATCGGACGTGAACTGTGCGATCAAATGCGATGTACCTCGCATTGCCATATTCATAGGGGTCACGGAGAGGAAGCTCAACTCGATGAAGATGAATGAGGAGAAGGCAATCGATGCGGCTGTGAAGTGCGTTCAGTACGCCAAGGATCACGGGATGAAAGTCAGGTTCACTGCAGAGGACGGGACGAGGGCAGACTATAATTTCGTGGTGAGGATCTGCAGCGCCACAATAGACGCCGGCGCAGACAGGATAAGCGTCCCCGATACAGTTGGGTCTATGATGCCATCTGATATGAAGGAGATCTTCTCCAAACTCTCAAAGGATCTGAATGCAGACCTCGATGCCCACTGCCACAATGATATGGGTATGGCTGTTGCGAACGCCTTGGCAGCTGTCGAGGGTGGCGCCTCAGCGGTCCACACAACGGTAAATGGCCTCGGGGAGAGGGCGGGCATAACGCCGCTTGAGCCCTTTGCGGTGGCGCTGAAGGTACTGCACGGAATGGATACAGTCGATCTTGGGAAGCTACCGGAGCTCTCCATGCTTGTGGAGAAGTATAGCGGCATACCAATCGCCCCCACGCAGCCAATAGTTGGAGAGAACGCCTTCTCACATAAGGGCGGGGTGCACGCAGCAGCTGTCATATTCGATCCCCAGACGTACGAGGCTTTCCCCCCTAACATCGTAGGAAGGCAGAGGGAGATTGTGATCAGTAAGTACTCAGGGAAGGTAGCGGTGGAGGACAGGCTCAAGAGGCTCGGCGTTGCGCTCACCGAGGATCAACTCCTGACAGTCCTCTCGGAAATAAAGGAGAGACTGGAGATAAGGAGCTTCAGGGATGTAGACATTCTAGAGCTGGCCGAAAAGGCAACGGGCAAGAAGCTGGAGGTGCAGGTGCCGAAGAAGATCGAGGCTCTGGTCATGGTGAAGTGCGAGTCCAATGTCTATACCACATCAGTAGCGCGCAGGATACTCTGGATAAAAGGCGTTGATAGAGTCCTGGAGATAAGCGGTGACTTCGATATCGAGGTGCTGATCGACGTGGATTCCATATCGCAGATGAACGAAGTGCTTGAACAGATAAGGGTCATAAAGGGTGTGGCCGAGACAAACACAAGGGTTGTGCTCAAGAAGTTCAACAACGGGTCATAGCTATCGCTATCAATCAACAGGTATCAGTAGGCTATTCTTGATCGTTGCTCACACTGCCGGAAGATGGGTTTACAGTCTTCCAATGTCCTCGTTCCATAGCGCAGGGTGTTTAAGGATGAACGCCTGCATCAGCTGCTTACAGTCCTCCAAGTTGAGATCGACGACTTCAACCCCGTGGGATCTCATGAAATTGCTTGCCCCGGAGAAGCTCTCTGACTCTCCAACAACAACCTTCTTTATGCCGAACTGGATCACTGCCCCGGCGCAGAGGTAGCAGGGCATAAGGGTAGAGTAGAGGACTGCGCCTCGGTAGCTCTTCACCCTACCTGCATTCTGAAGGCAGTCTATCTCGGCGTGCATTATTGGATTGTTTTCTTGCACGCGCTTGTTATGCCCCCTGCCCAGCATCTTGCCAGCCCTGACGAGTACTGAGCCTATGGGGATACCGCCCTCCTTCAGCCCGAGCCTTGCCTCCTCAATTGCCGCCTTCATGAAGGAATCCATGCTGCACCACAATCTACTACGGTTGCAAGGCGCGCAATTGAGCCTTTCGCAGGGTAAGCCAGGCGGTTCGGATGCACTCCGGGTCAAAATTAATATTCGAGGAGAACCGCCTTGATCTAGGGACTGCTATGCTCAAGAGGGAAGATGCGCTAGCTTTGGTGAGGAAGAATGTGGCAAAAGAGAACAACGTAAAGCATATGATAGCCGTGGGGGCTGTCATGAAGGAGACGGCTAAACAGCTGGGCGAAGATGCATCAAAATGGGAGCTTGTCGGGATACTGCACGACATTGACTTCGAGAGGTGCACGGGGCTAAACGACCACACCAAGATAGCCAAGGAAATGCTGAAGGACCTTGTCACCGACGAGATAATTGAGGCGATAATGGCTCATAATTATGAGAATACGGGGGTGGCGCTTGACAGCAGGATAAAGAAAGCGCTGGTCGCCAGCGACGCCGTGTCAGGGCTGGTAGTTGCTTCCGCGCTTGTAATGCCCTCGAAGAAGATTGAGGAAGTCAGGCTGGACTCATTGATGAAGAAGTTCAAGTCCAAGGACTTCGCAAAGGGAGCCAGCAGGGATCGCATCGCAGTCTGCACTGAGCTTGGGATGACGCTTGAGGGATTTCTTTCAGTCGCCCTCGAGGGAATGAAAGGAGTATCCGGGGAGCTCGGTCTTTAGACCAGCGCATGCTCCGCGGATTTTGAGCACTGGCACTCCCTCTCCTTGGCCAGCTTCGGTATGAGCTTGGCAAGAAGTGACTTCACCTTCTCCACATTTGACTTGAGTGTAATTACTACCTCCTCTGCGGTCACGGGTTGATCTGCCCAGACGTCGTAGTCGGTTACTGTTGCAAGCGTTGTATAGCAGATGCCCAGCTCCCTGGCTAGTGAGACCTCCGGCACCAAGGTCATGCCAATGATCTCGGCCCCCCACCCCCTGAAGAGCCGGGATTCTGCCTTCGTGGAGAACCTAGGACCCTCGATGCAGACGTACGTGGCGGACCGATGGAAGGGTATGTTCAGCTCTTTCGCCGTCTCTGCACTCAGCTTCCTCAGCTCGGGGCAGAACGGGTCCGCCAGCGAGAAGTGCCCCACAACTGCTCCGTCGTAGAATGTGTAGTTCCTCCCCTTTGTGAAGTCAATGAACTGGTCGGGTATGACGAGATCACCCGGTTTCATTTCTTCCTTCAAGCTGCCGACAGCTGAAGGGGCAAGGATCCTCTTGACACCAAGGTCCCTCATAGCTAGCACGTTGGCGCGATAGTTTATGAGATGAGGGGGAATGGTGTGCCTCTTGCCGTGCCTTGGCAGAAATGCCACCTTCACACCCTTGAACTCACCAACAGAGATTAGGTCCGATGGTGAGCCGAAGGGCGTGTACATTTTGACTTCGGATACGGAGCTGAAGAGCGAAGGGTCATAGAAGCCGCTTCCGCCCAGGATCCCAATCTCAGCGGTGCATGAAGCCATAAGGACACCACTTCTGGTCTGTTGCCCATTTGTTATAAAACTTATCTGGACGCCAAATGGTAGCCCTTTTTCCCTTTCGCAAGAGTGCCTTTGGACACGAGGTAGTCCAAGGATCGCGCGTAGAACCATTCATCGAAGGTAACACCATACCATTCTTCGAACTTTTTCTTGAGGTCTCCCATGGTCCACTCCGCTCTCCCCTTTTCTTCGATAACTATCCGCTTGATGAAGCCGATTATGTCCTCCAGTCTTGTCCACGGGTATTGGTACCAGATCCAGCCTTTGACCTCTTCAGCGAAGAAGTCCGGCTTGATCTTGCTGCTGGATGAGATCCATTGGAGCGTCGCCACCTTGATCTCGTCCGGCCTACAGTTCGTCCATATGTAATCCTTTGCAACGATGATCGAGTCCCCCGTATCGGCTATGTCATCCATGATGAGAACGCGCTTGTGGTTGAGATCGTAGTCCAGCGGGTACTTGACAGTCGCCTCCTTAGCTATCTGGGCTGCTGAAGGCCAGTGGGAGATCTGGAGGGAGACTAGGTCGCCAACGACCAGCCGGTCGCAGACAAGCCTTCCAGGGACATAGCCGCCCCGCGATATTGCTATGATGACCTCAGGGCGCCATCCCGATCCATAGATCTTGTCGCTCACTGACTTGCACCATTCATCGACTTCATCCCAAGTAACCTTTTTTGTGTTAACCTTCGGCAACGAATTTCACCGCAGATATTTCTATCAGGACGATTAATAAGCATAAGCCATAGAACTTCTTATGGGAAAAACGTGACATCCTAGACGCCTAAGGCGCGATTATAACCGGCTAATGTGCATTTTTATATACTCACAAGGACCATTCTCTCAGCCGGTGCCTTTTCTGAAGACATATTCCCAGTCAGCCATCTACCCGGTTGAGAAGAAGGACAGGGTGCTTTCTGGCTTAGACGCTTCGCTGCTCTGGGCTGGTTCCGCCATTGCTGTCAACGTGTGGTACAGCGGTGGATACCTTTCGTCCATTGGATGGGTCCCGGGGATAGTTTTGATACTCCTCGGCTCGTTTGTAGGGAGCTTAATCTTCGCTGCAGCAGGCGCTATCGGCACTGACTTGGGCATTCCCTCGATGGTGACGGTGAGACCAAGTTTCGGGATAAGAGGATCTTACGTCATGAGCGCTCTGAACTATGTTGCGCTAATCGGATGGACAGCTTGGATGATAAACATAAACGCATCCGCAGCTGACAAGATCAATTCTCTCATTTTCGGCTTCAATGGCTTCCCTCTCTGGGTCGTCGTCTGCGGCATCATCTGCACAACCTTGGCCATACTCAAGGCTGAGAGCTGGAGACGCTTTACCAGGATCTCAGTAATGGCGCTGATTATCACCGCCATTGCCATCAATGCAGTGGTCTTCTACAATTACGGCTGGGGTTACCTTGCTTCCAAACCTACTTGGGGGACGCCCGCTGGGACCGTCTTCGATCTTGCGCTGATAATACCTCTATCTTGGGCGCCACTGGCTGCGGATTATATGCGGTTTGCTAGGTCCTCCAAGGGAGGTTTTTTTGGGTCACTATTTGGCCAAGGTTTCGCAAACGCGTGGTTCTATATTACTGGTCTGGCATGCGCACTGGCCTTTGGCTTGTACGATCCAACAGTCTATGTGACACAAGTGGGTGGCCTTGTCTTCGGGCTGGTCGCGCTATTCGTCATCTGGTTCGGCACGATCACAACGACATTCCTGGACATCTACTCAGCAAACATGTCTGTAATCAACGTATTCCCCAATGTTAAGGAGTGGCAGGGAAGCATACTGACCGGCGCGATCGCCATTGTCATAGCCTTCCTTCCGTGGCTGAACTCCTTCGTCCAGTTCCTCAACTTGATCGGTGCAGTGTTTGTTCCCCTCTTTGCTGTGGTTCTGGTGGACTATTTCCTGATAAGAAAGAGACGGTACGACATTGGCGGGCTGTATGCTAGATCGCTCTACTGGTACAGTAGCGGCTTCAAGTTTGCTTCAATACTCTCATGGATCGCAGGGGTCACCCTTTACTTCGTATTTCAGCAGATTGCCCCGCAAATAGGAGCAACGCTGCCATCGTTCCTCCTGACAGCTGCAATCTACATGTTAATGGTGAAGGTGGCTAGGAGTTAGGCTCTGCTTATTAACACAAGTTCTAAGAAAAGACTCTCCTCAGGGGTGGGGAGGGCAAGCCTCACGACATATGTGAAAGAGTCTGACAACGTGATTGTCCTTTTTTCTCATTCACTAGGGGGCATTCACGAACGAGGCAGCTTGAGTAAATGCTTAAGAAGAATATGCTCTAGAGAATAGTGGGGAAAGTTGACATGGTCTTCTGTCGCAATTGCGGTAGCCAGAATGAGGATGGCGCGGCATTTTGCAAGAATTGTGGCGCGAGAATAAGCCCTGTCGACAGCAGGGAAAGCAGGCACGAAGCCCGTATGTACTGGAGGTTGCGCGTTGGCGCCCTGTGGGGGGTGGCAGTAGGCATCTTAGTTGTAGCTATCGGGCTCAGCATTGCCTATAATCTCAGCTTCTGGAACTGGATATGGCCTGTTTTTCTGATATTGGTCGGAGTAATAATAATCACAAGTGTCATGATGAGAAGACGCCCGGGTTATGATTTGCATTAATTCTGGGAGGGGTATGAAAGTTGCCAGATGAGTGGGAGCATGATGAAAGGCGCAACCTAATGGGTCTTGTGAATTTTGGGTTATTCCTTGTCACAGTGGGGATAGTGTTTGCCATTACCCCTGGCCTCTATGACGCTATCGTCCGGTTCGTCAGGGACTTTAGGATTGCTGAGATATCTCCAGGGATATTCTTCCCTGAGCCTATCCGTAACCATACGGTGGTCTATGGGGCTTTCTACACTTTCTGTCTACTGTTTGGAGGGCTCCACATAGTTACCCTTGCAGGGAGGTTTGCCTTTAAGGACAGTTTAAGGAGGAAGACGAGCACCCTGGCATCAATGGTCTTCTGGCTGGGATCGGCATATAGCACAAGCATGCTCATCGCATTGAGCATTGCGTGGCCCGCATTCGTGGGCTATATAGTCGCGGTAGGAGGTGTCTGCATAGTTATTGAGAGCCTCATACTGCTAGCTGTAAGGCATTAATGCCAAGCCGTGCCTACTGGGAAGCAGCAAAGCAGAAAAAAGGAGATGAACAGCCTTCTATCTATATTAGAACGAGTACTATTGCTCAATCGCTAGACCTTTGCGACCTACCTGCTTAGGTATCCAATGCTGTTGACAAACCTTGGCATCGATTCAAAGTAATCATTGAGTTGGCAGCTGGTCAAAGGTTCTTGCCCAATAGTCTTAAATACGGTAAGGAAGCAATTCACTTCAATTCGGAGGGCAATAATTGAGCAAAGGTGTAGGCCTTTTCAGTTAAGACCCAGAGTCTTTTGAGTATCAGACCCTCCGCAACCCTTGAAGAGTCCTTGGTAAGGCTCGCCAGCAGGAACATGACACCTGTCCAGACTAGAGTCGTCAAATACATATACGCGCGGGAGGCGACCTCTTCGTGCACATATTCATGGTACGTCAGGGCTATCTCAAGAGAGCTTGGCATACCTGAGTCCACGGTCAAGTGGTGCCTCAATATCCTCAGGGAGATGCTGCTGATAGAGGCGGGAACTGCCTCGGAGAGAGGCCTGCCGCTTAAGCTTACCTACCCAGGCTTGGTTGTTGCGGAGATGCTGTCCAAAATCAACGTTGGAATGCAGAAGGAGGTAATTGTTGAATGAGAATAACACCTGTTGTAGCAATCAGCGTCGTAGCGCTAGCTATATGCTTCATTTTGGTGCCCTATCTCGCCGCCACAGTAGGAGGTTGGTACGCGTACTGGGGTGCCTTATTGATCAGTGCTGTTTGGGCAGCAATCCTGTTGTGGCTCAAACTCACGAAATACTGGGAGGGTGATGATTGATGGCTGGAGAAATTCCTATTCCGACCCCAACTCCGGAGTCGTCCATAGCGGTAATCATTGCAATCGCCGCGCTGCTCATCGTAAGCACGGGCATAGGAGTGTACTATTTCAGAAAGGTAAAGAGCTTCGACGAGTGGATGGTAGGGCATCGCGACATGGGTCCCGTTGTAACCGGGTTGGCCCTGGTTGCAACCTGGCTCAGTGGCTGGGCCATTTTCGGCAACGCCGGGCTCAGCTATGCATACGGCTGGTCGGGCGCATGGCTTATCGGCATAATGAACCTTATGGGCCTCTCGCTCTGTGTTGTGCTTGGCTACCGAATGAGGCGTTATGCTGCCTTGGGCGCAAAGACCGTTCCTGAGGCTGCGAGGATAAGGTTCGATAGCAGGCTTGTCCAGGGTCTAGCTGGCTTCGCGATGGCGATTCTTCTCCTAGTGTACAGCATCGGCCAGTTCAAGGCAATGGCATCAGTCTGGAATCTGACGACCGGAACAGACTGGCTCCTGAGCCTTGTTCTAACGGCTGTTCTTTGCGCTGTTTACATAGCGATAGGAGGCTATGCTGGCACGAATGTCTCAGTTGCTCTCCAGGGCGCTATATTGATCGTGGTAGGGATCGCCTTCGGAATAGCTTCGATATTCTGGGCTGGCGGACCAGCTAAAATAGCAGCCGCTATTGCCAATTCAACATTCGTGAAACCGGGTGGTGCGGTAACTCCAGTGTCAATAGGCGGATACACGGCATCTCTGGGCCCAAGCTACCCGGCTTTCGATTGGTTAGGAGTCGTGGCCGTGATGTTCATGTTCCTCTTCATGGCTACAGGCTTCCCCCACAACATAGCGAGATTCATCGGCGCAAGGAAGACCACCAAGAAGGAATACGGCATTTTGATGCTGATCGTCGTGGTCGGCTGTGTGACACCATTGATGATAGGCGCCATGGGCTACGCTGGACTGAGCGTATGGGGCTCCCAGCTGATGTCGAAGGGTCCAATCTACGGAGACGCTGCAGCTGCACTCGTCAGCATGTCTGTTGGAGGTGCAGTTGGTGGGGCAGTATTTGCAGTGGCAGTATTCGCAGCAGCAATTTCGACACTCGCTGGCATGGTGATGATAATGGCAACAAACATCAGCAGGGATCTTATTGCCAATGCAAGGCCGAAGACATCGCCCAAGAGATTGCTACAGCTTTCTAGACTGCTGGTCATCCCATTCGTACTAATTCCTCTGTGGTGGACTTACACCTCCCCGCCTCCAGTGCTTTCAGAGTTCATGTCAGGTTCTGCAGTGGCTCAAGCGGGGATATTCTTCTTTGTCATCGCTGTCTCGATGTACTGGAAGAGGGCGACCAAGTGGGGTGCTGTGGCCACGATAATATTCGGGATGGTCATAGCTTTGCTGCATCCCTCTGTTTACGGCAGCTACCTTCCCCCATTCAACAACTGGGGAATCTGGGCAATGGTTTTGATGTTCGGGTGTGCAGCGGTCTACGTCGGAGTGAGCCTGGTAACAAAGCCCCTCCCTGAAGAGAAGCTGGCAAAGCTCTTTAAGAAGAGTTAAGCCAACTCCCCCTTTTTTTATTCTTGCTATGACATAGAACAACCAGTTTATTCCCCCTTTTTCTGCTACGCAAATCAATGAAGTTGGCAGAACCCAAAAACTATATATTGGCAATGAAGGTTAGAAGTATTTGATGGATATAACGTGATAAATAAGGCGTTTATATCATGCCTAAGCTGACCACGCAGGATATCCTGAAGCTGATTGACGGGCTCAGAGCTGAGGGGTTCGAGGTCATATCTCCCCTCCGCATCAATGGCGTCGTGAAGCTTGCCAAGCTCCCACCTGGTGAAGCGCCTCTGCTGGACTACATTAGGATAAACAATTCACCGAAAGATTTCCTTCTCCCCTGCAGAGAGTCGCTTTACAAGTATAGGAGCACGGCCACGTTAACCTCTTACGGTCTAAAGATCAGGTTCCCCACAGCCGAGGGCCCCTGCCCCGTGACAATAATGCCAGAGTGTACGCTGCCCAAGTCGAAGATCGCGTTTTTCGGGATACACCCATGCATGGTCAATTCAATCAGGTATCTTGACAAGGTCATGCTTAGCGACCCTGCCGACCCCTACTACAAGGGTCGTAGAGATGGAATGTTCATCGCAGTCATGGAATGCGAAGAAGGTGACGATTACTGCCTCTGTGGCATGCTGGATAGTTACAAGGTGCCTGCCGGGTACGCCGATCTGATGATGAGGAAGAGGGACGGGGGATTCCTGGTCAGAGCTGCGTCGGAAGGAGGGAAGGGGGTTTTGGCATTAATCAACAAAACCCAGGAGAAGGACGGAGTGCCAGAACTCGTCCCCAAGATGAAGGAGAAGTATACCTTCGACAGCACTGACGAGGCAGAGATAGACAGGAGGGATGCCAAAGAGTACGTCGAGTTATGTACACTCTGCGCGGCCTGCACGGTGACGTGCCCTACATGTTACTGCGGAGACATCGAGGATGAGTTTAGCCTCATGGATCCCGCCAACGTCGAAAGGACGAGGCTGAGGATGTCCTGCCAGAGGAAATGTTACAGCATGATAGCTGGCGGAACGACATTCCTCAAGACCAAGGATGCCCGGTTCAAGTGGCGGCTCAAGCACAAGTTCCCGTTCTCGGAGCGCGCGTACCAGCTGAAAGGCTGCATCGGGTGCGGCAACTGCATAGCAATGTGCCCTGCAAGGATTGATTTCCGTAAGTTTTTGGGCAGGAGGGAAGCCTGATGTCCAATGAACTGAACCCGTATCTGCCAAGGCCTGCCAACGTAACATCGGTCAAGAACGAGAGCCTAGACACAAAAACCTTGAGGTTCAGGCTCATCAACTGGACAGCACCATTTCAGGCCGGACAATTTGTCCAGCTGCTTCTGCCCGGAGTTGGAGAGGCTCCTTTCTGCATAGCCTCCTCGCAAAGCGATCCGAAGCACCTCGAGCTCACAATAATGAGGCGCGGGATAGTCACAACTGCCTCTCAATACCTGAGGCCCGGGGATGCTGTCGGAATCAGAGGTCCCCTAGGTAAGCCTTTCCCAGTCAGTGCCTTCGAGGGGAAGGATGTCCTTGTGGTCGCCACCGGGATAGGGATAGCGGCTCTGAAATCTCTGATCCTGTACCTCGTAGAGAACCGCGGCAAGTTCAAGGATGTCACTCTCCTCTATGGCGCCAGATTCCCAGAAGACCTAGTGTACAGGGATGAGATCAGGAGATGGTCGGAGAAGATCAAGGTCATAATCACGCTCAGCAAGGCTACCCCCGATTGGGCAGGCCTGAGGGGAAGGGTAACGGACCACCTCAATGAGGTAGAGCTCAACCCCAGCACTGTAGCTGCTGTCTGCGGATCACCTGCCGTAATGACTAGTATTGCAGACGAGCTAGTTAACAAGGGGCTGAAGAAGGAGAACATCTATGTCTCCCTGGAAAGGCACATGAAGTGCGGGATAGGTAAGTGCGCTAGGTGCCTTATCATGGGCGGCCTGCTCGTATGCAAGGACGGCCCTGTCTTCAGGGCCAGTGAGATCGACATAAGGGCGATAGGTGAGTGACATGAGGCTCGCGTTCTATTCACTCACTTCTTGCGAAGGCTGCCTGACCACCCTCATCACCAACCTAGGACCCAACCTTGAGAGCCTTTGGAACATCTTCGACATTGATTACTTCAAGCTTGTAAGGGAGCCGGTAGGGGGAAGCAAGGTGCCGAAGGCTGATATAGCCTTCGTTGAGGGTGCAGTGGTGACGAACCTCGACAGGAAGAAACTGCTTGAGATAAGGGAGAACTCCAGCTTCGTCGTGGCGCTCGGGACCTGCGCCTCGAGCGGCAACATAGCATTCACCGCCTCAAGGGGGGTCAAGCTCAAGAACAAGAAATTGAGAGATGTGGAGATCTTCGAGGCCGAGCCCATATCCTCGGTCGTTACTGTCGACTTCGAGCTCAGCGGGTGCCCTGTCAGCGCTGAGGAGTTTACTGACGCCCTTCTGAGGCTTATCAATAATATCGAGCCCATCCAGCCAGACTATAGCGTCTGCTACGAGTGCAGGACAAAGGGAAACGACTGCCTTCTAGAGAAGGGAAGGGTCTGCCTAGGGCCGCTCGCCATGGGGGGATGCGGTGCTGCCTGCCCCTCTGTGGGATCGCCGTGCTACAGCTGCAGGGGGCCTGCCACGGAGGCGGATCTGGAGGCGTACTTGAAGACTCTGGAGAAGAAGGGATTGGACAAGAAAAGGGCTGTGCTGATGCTTCACATGTTTACAGGCAAGAAGGCAAAGGAGTTGCTGAAGAATGGCGAATAGCAAGGAAGAGGTAATTCTGGATTCAAGCGAGCTGAGATTCATAGAGGGCCACGGGAAACTCCTGGTGAAAGCATCTGGTAAAGACATTGTTGCGGAGTTCCATAATCTTGAGGGCCCGCGCTTCCTCACGAAGTACCTGCAGGGCAAACCTGCCGAGATGGCGCCCCTGGTAGCATCGAGGATATGCGGACTCTGCTTCACCGCACATTCGATAAATTCTGCTGAGGCCATCGAGAAAGCGCTGGGGATCAAAGTAAGCAGGGAGGTGCGCGATCTTCGGAATGTCCTGTACCTCGCCAACAATCTAAGGAGCCACATGATGCACCTGCTTTACCTTTCAATACCCCCCATTAAGGGGCTCATCAGCGTCCTAAGGCTCAGTGACAAGGATGTCTTCAAGGCGGGGGCGAGGCTCCTAGCGAAATCCACGGAGCTGATCGAGATCTGGGGCGGGAGGTCGGTCCATGTGCCAAACGTGGTCGTAGGCGGATTTGGAGCGCCAATGAAGGGGAAGGAACTCCTTAATTCTGTGAACGAGCTCGAAGGGCTTCTGCCTGACGCCAAGAAGTTCGTCGAGTATGCACTTGACCTGGAACTTCCGGAGCTGGAGCGATACAGGCTGCTGGCTGGCTTGAAGAAGCCAGGTTTCTACCCCGTTCACTCAGAAGACGCCAACATGGCCCTCACGGACGGATCAGTCCTCAACAACCAGAGCTACTTTGACGGGCTCGAAGAAGTCACGAAGGAGTACTCCACCTCAAAGCATGTCTACTACAGAAAGTCGGAGATCACCGTTGGAGCCCTTTCCAGGATAATGCTGAATCGGAATTATCTCAGCGCTGGCGCTAGGAAGCTTGCAGAAGAGGTAGAATGGAGCATGAACCCCTTCCTAATTGTAAAGGCGCAGGCTGTAGAGGTCGTCCATTATATCGAGGAGCTGGTAAAACAGAGCCAGGAGCTCTCGGACGTAATGATGGAGGCACATAACCCTGGCGTCTGCAGCACGATGGATGCCGATGCGGGCATGGCCTGCTCCTTCAGAGGCAGCAAAGGAAAAGGGATCTCCATAGCCGAGGCGCCAAGGGGGACGCTCTGCCACTCCTGCGAAGTCGAGGACGGGCTGATAAAGGATTACAAGGTGTATACGCCGACCGCTGTCAATTCCAAGAGTATAGAGGCAGATGCAGTGGAGATGGTAAAGAGGTTCAGACCGATAGGCATGGAGAAGCTGAAGTTCGTACTCGAGGATCTCGTGAGGAGTTACGATCCCTGCCTCTCATGCGCTGTAAGTCTGGACGCATTCGATTGAGAAGGGGTGAGAATAATGCAGGTTAAGAAAATCAATGCCAAGGAACTCAAGAGTATGCTGGCAAATGATAGTGGAGAGCTGGTTGCAGTCTTCATAGCAAACTGGTGCGGCTACAGCAAGGGTCTAATGAGGGAGCTGGAAGGAACAACTGTGGGTTTCAAGCTCTGTGAGGTAGACATCTCGGAGACCGAGGATAAGGCATGGGAAGATTACAACATAGATGTCGTACCAACAGCGCTTCTATTCAGGGCTGGAAAAGAGGTAGCGAGGAGAGCCTGTTCCTTCGAAGGGATGAGGGTGAAAGATCTCCAAGCACTGGCAGCTAGGCGCGCCTGATCGCCGCAAAGGTCAATAGGATTGAGGCTGCTGCCATAATGCCGAGGAAGAGATACGGGAAGCCCGGTGAGATGCTGAAGCCCAAGAAACCCATGGAAATGGGCCCAATGAATTGTCCAATTCCAATTGATGACTCGAAGAGGCCAGCGTTGAGCCCTTTCGCGGGCCTGTTAAGGGCATAGACAAGGGAGTACGCATATATTAGCCCCAAGGATAGACCGAGCAGCGTCACCGATATCATGAAGCCATATATGTTCGGAAGACCCCACGAGACGATCATAGCAAAGGAGAGCAGAAGCATTCCAAAAGGTACTATTTTCTCTGTTAGAATCTTGGTCAACTGGTTGTAGAAAAGAAAAACGATGGTCCTTGCCATGCAAGCCATCCCGACCAGGTAAGCAATGACGGGTGTGGAGATCCCGTACCCGCTGGAGTATCCAGGAAATAAGAAGAAGAAAGAAAGTGAGGCGAACCCCCAAATGATCATTGTGTATAGTATGACTGGAAAGGCCATCTTGGAAGGTGCCAAAGTCTCTTGCCGCTCCTCCCTGCTTGTGCCATCTCCCCTGGCGAAAACCATCAGTGCCAGACTGGCAGCCATGAACATGGCAGGCATGATGAACGAGTTTCTTAGGCCAATAATGGAAACCAGCCCTCCGTAGATGAAAGGACCTACCATATAGCCTGCGCTCCAAGCGACGCAGTACGTGCCCACGACTCCTGCCCTTGATCTGCCAGAGGAGTTGTCCCCGACATAGGCTTCTGCAGCTGGCCATATCAGCGAGAAGGACAAACCCTCAAGCAGCCTCAAGGCTGCAAGGCTTAGCACGCTGGATGCCATCATGTACAAGAGAGACGTTCCCAAGTATAGAGAAAGACCGACAAAGATCAGAGGTCTCCTCCCCAAACTATCGGAAAATTTGCCAAAGATTGTGGGCGCAAATATATATGGAAGTGCAGCAAGTGCACCGAGTAGCCCAAGCTCCCACTGGTTGGCGTGAAAGACCATAGCTGCGTAGATGGGCACAGCTGGCGTCATTATGCCGAAGCCCGTCGATAGGAGGAAGATCGACAAGAAGAATAGGTAGAGTTTCTTCCCCGGCATGCCATCTTCTCCTCCTGACCAGTATCCCTTCCATGAAGGGAACCAGAAAAGAGATAAAAAGGCTTCTGTCGCTTCCAAGGAGTGATTATCGCGCTGAATTCTAGACCACGCGGTGGAGTAACAATAGAAAATACGAAAAATATGCTCAAATAGGCTTGAGAAACATTATAGAAGTTTTTTGGGCCTACTATGAAAGCGCAGGCCCAAAGGTTGCTTAGGGAGGGTTAAGCTCGAGCTGTAGGCTTGACCAAGCGGGCTATTTTATGTCTTGCGTTCTTGATGGTTGGTTTTACTTTCTCTTTCTTAGTGCCCTCATGATCCTTCTTCTTCGTTGCCTTCGTCCTATCCTTCTCATTTTTACTGACTTTTTTCGTCTCCTTGGGTACTTTTATTTGTGAGAGCTGCTGCCTTTTCGTCTCCTTGGGTACTTTTATTTGTGAGAGCTGCTGCCTTACAAGGTCGATTGAGTCGATGTATATGCCACCAGTACTATTAGCCATCGAGGGCGCAGGTTTCATTGAGTCGATCTTGGGCACAGAGTTTTCAGTCTTTACCACAATATGAGGGAGGTTCTCAATTTCTTTAGCGGTCAAGGCGGGCTTCTTAATTGTTGCTGCGATCTGCTCGATCTCCGCAGCCTGCACTGGAAGAGGCTCGGCAACTTCTACAGGATTCTTCGGCCTGCCCTTTAATGTAAAGACTGAGGTCACGGCCATCTCGATACCAGCGATACATGTGATCAGCAGGACTAGCACCCATGATACATTCTCAGTCATAGCTGCTAACGCGAATCCGGCCACTGTAACGGAGCCGGCTCCTATTCCTAGATACATCGGCCATTTTCTTGCATGTGCGTTTTCCATTTTATATCCCCAGATTCAATCCCCAAATTGATACGGAACTTTCCTGATACATCCCCATTCCAAAGCCCAATGCAAGTGTTTACATGTGTTTCTCTTCAACTGTTCCACGGTTGAAATTTCGAGGGGAACAGAGGGAGAGAGCATGTTCAGTACCTCAAAACCTCTTTCTGTTACTACGAGCTTCAGACGAATTGTGGATGCTTCGCATTCCGAGCGCTACTTGTGATGCAGTTGTCATTAGCTTCGGCAATAGTTAGTGCTGGAAACCGTATATATAAGTTGTCAAAATACTTTTCAAACATTTGTTATACTAAATAACGAATATTTTTAGTGGCGACCCTCTGTCGCCGAGAGAGCATCAGAATGCGAACTTACAAGGGACCCCGCGGCTCCGGCATTCAGCCTCCAGATAACTAAATGTTTTTTTCAGGTCGGTATTTTTTATAGAATTGATCACGTCCTCTGGAATTGAGTGCTTCATCCTCAGCAGCATTAGCGGTTTGATATTCAGTCGGTCATAGATAATATGGCTCTTCGTCTTCTCCGCCAACCGTATTATTTTCTCCGCATCCTGCATAGAGTCGTTGTATAAGGGGATTATCGGTCCGTAGAATATCCAGGTTTTTATTCCTCTTGAGCTTGCTTCCTCCAGTGCATTCGCCCTCTCCTCAGGCGGCGATGCGCCGGGCTCGAAGAGCCTCCTGAAGGCGTCGTCCATAGAGGTTATAGTCATACCGAGCTCAAACTTTCCCTTTATGAGATCAAAGTCCCTAGCAACTAGGGCAGACTTGGTCTGCACTGAGACTTGGAAACCAGAGTCACGCAACATTGCAAGAGCCTGGCGCATCAGGCAGCACACTCGCTCCACAGGTTGGTACGGATCAGTGACAGTGCTTACGCCCACAGTACCAGGTTTTAGACGGCGGAGATCGGATGCCAAAAGGTGGAGCACATCCTTCTTAACCAGCACGTCCCGTCCCCACTCAGATGGTGAGACACGACGCTTTAGAACGTCTGGCACGTAGCAGTAGAGACAGCCATGCTGGCAACCAACATATGGATTAAAGGTATAGCTTAGGCCCGGAAGGGAGCTCTTCGATATTGCGGATTTGCACGGAACCGACCTCAGCTCCATCAAAGCTCGCTCCTCCTTGCGTAATCGTCCATCCTTCTCTGGAGGACTGCGTCCCTCAGTATTGCGCTCTCTTCCATCCATCTCCGTAATGGGACGGTCAGGAAGCTCTTCAAATACACTAGGCAGGACTTCATATCATCAAAGACTTTGGGGGGGTCTTTCAGCATGGACCGCACGTTCTCCCTGACGAACCATACTCCGAGGGGTAATGGAAATTCGGGCATGATCTCCCTTACAACAAGAGCAGCAGCCTGCCTCCTCTTGTTCTTAAGGTGCTCAGCAACCCCAAGCCTTGTGGAGAAGTAACAGCCCCCAATCCCAGGGTAGGTCTTCCTGCCGGAGTATCCTTCATCGTCACCTATGATCGCAGGGGTTGATCCTCCAGCGTTCCAGAACGAGCCAGGGAACCACGCTTCCATCCACTCAAAGGCCCACTTCCGGGGCATAAAGATAGCAGCGAAGGTGTTGTGCTGGTATGAATGCGTGTACACCCAGTACTTGTCTATCGTCGGGAATTCCTTTACCTCCTCTATCAGCCCCTTGGAGAGGGAGCTATCCACAGCGGTTATGCTCCACCTTGTAGGAACAATCCTTCGGTTCTTTTTGAGTCCGAATATGCCCATGCTGAATGCCCGCTGTATCCGCGATACTTCCAGCCCGGATTCATAGAGATCAGACACGGCAGCTCCAGCCTTCAGATCGCCATCGTAGAAGGCCTTCTCTATCCGATCGTCGACCTTGATGGATGCAACATCGAAGTCCCGCAAGGGGGCGGAGGGCCCAAATGGCTGGGAATTGTCGTCGAACGTGATCCTGTTGGTGGGTAGTTTGAGGAATGCTATCTGGGTGTCCGCCGGGGATGTCCCCATGGAAAGCTCCTGTAGCGCCTCCACGAGGCGACCTCCCTTCCGCACCGAGTCGATCGGCATTCTAGTGCTCCCCCTTACCAGGGAGTACCTGTAGTTGACTATGTTTTCTATGGATTTCCCGAACCACTGTTCCGGAACGTCCATTACCGTCGTATCTCCCAGCACCGGCGGGACCATTGGACCCACGTAGACATATGGATAACCATACTTTCCCACGAAGACCGAGGGCGGAGAAGAGCCAACGAACTCCTTTGTATTTATGGCATTGGCGTTTCTCACATAAGCCTTGGCTTTCAGCTCTACAGGGCAGACTGCCTTGCCGCAAAGCTTCCTGCCTCCCCTGCACATTATGCACATTGGGATGTGCTTGGTGCTAACTCTGACGTTAGAATCCATGAGCAATTCTTTAGGCAGGAACGAGCTATACCAGCGATCCATCTCCAAAACACTGATCCTTTGGGTTAAACCGGTGCAAGCAGTAACGGAGGCTCAAAAACCTTCTCCATTGCGAAGCAGATAACCCTTTCTGACGTGTATCCGCGATAAAACATATATCGAAAATGGCACATCTAGTCATTAAATACATCCACGGAGTTGACCGATTTGTACAGAGAGCGACCATACACCAATATGAAAGAGATGCTGGTGAATGACGAGATAGCTTCCGCCTTTGGGATCGTGCTGGAAACATGTGGGGACGGGCGGTGCACTCTTACAATGAAGATTAAGAAGGGGATGCGCAACGCATACGGTGCGGTCCACGGTGCGGTAATATATGCTCTGGTGGATTGCGCATTTGCCATAGCAGGTAACTCACGCGGAGAGAAGGCGGTCGGCCTGTCGGTGACCATCAACTACAGGAGACCCGTAGAGAATGGCGAGTCATTGAAAGCTGAGGCTTTCGAGGAGAGCCGGGGGAAGACGACCGCTGTCTACAGGATGAAGGTTACTAACCAAGATAGGAAGCTAATTGCTGTAGCCGACGGACTGGCATACATATCAAAATAGTGCAATGGGCGGATGCGTTGAAAGCTGAAGGTACTAAGAATGGATCTCCCTGATTTCTTGATAGGGACCGCAGCCAAACGCATAGACATGAGAAGAGCCTGCTGGAATGCTCACAAGAAGGATCTATGAGCGGGAGAAGCAAAAAAAAGGAAATTACTTCTGACCCCTTCTGCCCAGCACCAGCACCACGCCCTTCGTTACCGTGAGCATTGACGGGAGCATGAAGATGAGCATTATCGGTATCAGACCAATGCTTATCCTCAAAGCGAAACTGGGGAGTATTTCCGAAAGACCCGAAAAGAGACTCTGATCTAGCGCGAATACGATATTCCCGCCTTCGAATACAATGTAAAGGACCACAAGCCAGAAAGAGCCCGACACAATCAGGATAGGTCCATAAATTCTTGTACCCCTCATGACGATTTCCAAGAAGGTCACAACGGTCAGCACCAACCCCGAAAAGGGTAGTATCGGCGAGACCACAACCCCCAGCACATCCGACGTGACGCCAGGGGGGATGCTGCTGGATCCTGGCACTACCGTGGACAAGACGAAGTCTAGTATCGCCTTGAGGTTCACGGGAAGATAATAGAATATGAAGAAAATTATGCCTGCGCAGATCAAGCCTAGGATTACCCTGATAGCAAGTGAGGCGGTACTTATCTCAAGGTCGAGCAATTTAGGCACTTGCGTTCACCTCTTCCTCAAATTCGCCAAGATCTGTGTGGAAGAGCAGCTTGACCGTGTATGATGGCTGCCCCAGCGCATCATTCCTTATGTAACCCATCATGGTGCCTTGGTAAGTCGTGCCTGGATACACAGTCATGTTCTGATTTTGGAGAATCCCTACAACATTGCTCCCGCTGTCCAGAAGGAAGCCACTCATATACCCATCCAGCCTGATGTAGGGGGAGTTGTCTTTGAAGGTGAAGCCAATGGAGACCTGCGAGTGGGTAGTATTGAAGTATTGGGCAGAGGGGTAGTCGACAGCCAGATCCTTCGCCAGTGCACTCCACATCACTGATATTGGCTCTGTGAGATTGTGGATCCCAAGACCAAAGGTCGTAAGTTGGAGGAGAGCGCTGTAATTGAGGATGGCGTCATTGAAGAAATAGTAACTGGCTTGGGCCTGGGTCAGATTGAAACTGAAGATCATGTCCCCATGGAAATTGCTGCTAGGTGGGCAGTCCACATCGACATTACCTTCCGAAACCACACTTCCATTCAGATCAACGAGCCTGACGTCTGCGGTTCCTAGCACATGGAAGAAAGTAGAGTTATTCTGGAAGTAGATAGGTACGCTCACATTGTAAGCGAGGGGGCCTATATCGGAAATCATTGGGTCGCCGAACCTCAAGTTGCTGATTGGTGCGCCCCAGTTGTACTCACCTGTAGCATCAAGTTCGTAGCTCGATAGAGGTGAAGTAGAAAATCTAAAGGTTGCGACCAGCGACAGGTTCTGGTTTGCAGTAGCCAGGTTTTGAACCATTTCATCTGAGAGGTGACTGAAGTCAAACGTGACGTTTACATTGACAGTCGTCGTCGATCCGACAGGGACTTCCATCGGACCGACGGAGGTCGCAAGCAACGGCGTGTTGTTCACGCAAGTCAAGTATCCCCGCAGGGTAATGTCGGAGAGAGGCAACGGACCCCTGCTCGATACCGTTACAGGGAGGGTGAAATAACCGCTTGTACTCGAATAGTTGTAAGATGGCTCGCCAAAGCTTAATCCAGGCATGTCCTGGAGTATCGTGTAGATCGGAAGGACAATGGCAGCAACGGCTAGAATCGTTGCAAGGACGATCATGATGTTGATAACAGTGACCAATTTTTTGTGGTCCATTGAATTGCCTTCCAAGCGTTTTTTTATTTTTTTAAATAGATAAGATTTGTTACATACGGTTAAGAAACACTAAATTGAAAAAACGCATATGTATGAAACGATAGGCTGATGCAGATGCTGTTCCCACACATTCAGTGGGAGTACTTCTTTGGGTTGGAATCGAACTCCTTTTTGCAGCCAGGCGCGCAGAAGTAGTAAGTTTTCCCGAGATAAACTGATTTGTACTTCGCCGTCTTCTCATCAACCTGCATCTTGCATATGGGATCAATTGCCATGCAAATCACTAATCTTCTTTTTTAGTTGTAGATAATTTAAGCTTTAGTTTAAGTTTGCTACAAACAAAAAAAAGAAAAAAGGATAGTTGGCTACTGCGCAGCGCTTACCAAAGCCTGCACATTGGCCAATGGCGTGCGTGGTGCGATGCCGCAGCCTGGAGCAACAACGTTTATTCCCGCAGCGATTGCTCTCTTTGCCTCTTCCCTGACTGCATCTGGGGTGCCAGAGAACAGGGTTCTTGCTGCAGAGACGTTGCCGACCATTGTAGGCTTTGAACCGATCATCTGTTTTGCTGCAGCGATGTCCACTTTCTCCTCAATGCTGAGGGCATCGAAGCCCGTGGCAGCCATGTCTTTTATGATCTTCTGGGCCATTCCGCAGATGTGGAGTACGCCTACCGCATGCCTCGTCGATATAGTATTGCTCAGCTCAATGAGCTTCGGCTTTACAAGACTGGCGAAGTCCTTCGGGCTCATAAGCTCTGGCGAGGCGCTCGGGTCGGATATGGAAACTACGTCTGCGCCAGCATCAAGGATTGCCTTCGTGTATTCGATACATGCTTTGTTGGCCACATCGAGCACTTTAAAAACGCTGTCCCTCTGCTTGATCGTCCAGAGCAGGTACTTCTCGATCCCTATCAAGTGCCCTGCCAGGGTGAATGGTCCTGTTGTCCCGACAATAACGGGCAGGTCTGGTACATTCCGCTTCAGAAGCTTCGTTGCGGCTAGAACCGCTTGAATCCTTCCCCTGTAAAGGAAGTCTGGAGGTATAGCTACCTCATCAGCCGTTGCAAACGGGTGCCTTGCTATCGATGGCTGTTTATCTATTGTCCCAATATTGATATCAGCACCCATGGCCTCGGCTTCAACGGTCAGGCAGAAAGGTATCCTAGCAGTCTTGAGGCCTGCCATCTTGTATAGGGCTGTTCCGACCCTTGCCATCTTCTCGGGGTCATAGTGAGCCTGCGGCCAGACTGCGCCGATCTGTTCCATTGCCTGCACTATGCCAACTTGTGTCACTGAAGAGGCTGGGACTTTGCCCACAGCTTCGCCTCTTAAAGCACTTAAAACTTCATCTCTGGGAGTCATAAGGTATCCCTCAAGCAATGTTGCTGGACCTGCTATTATATATTTTTTCATAACGCCGATATATTTTAGCAAAATTCGAAAAAAATAGCCTTCGATTTTCTGAAAATAAAAAAAGAAAAGAAAAAATAAAAAAGGAGGGTGTTTAGGAACCCTTCTTCTTCTCGAGGAGCATCTGTGCGATGGCAATTGTCTTGGTTGCCATGTATTCCTCAAGGTAGGCAGTTGGGCAACTCTTACAACCCAAGGCTGAGGCTAACCGCCGCACGCCGATATATTCCCAATCGGCAGTGATTCTTGTGACCTTCTCATTGGTCCTGGCGTATACCCAGTCGGTTGTGTCCTCTGTAATATAGTCGGTTATGCCCTTTTGCATTACCTTGAACCCATAGGCAGTTACCAGCTCAAAGCCAGTTCCTGCCGGCTTATAGACAGCACTAAGGTTGGCATTGCCTACAGCTTTGGTTGTCCAGTGGAGGTTCTTTGTAGAGTCAACAAATTTCTCCTTGGTTGTCTCTGCCCAGTCAATGAGTGTCTTTACCTCGTCCTCTTTTATGCCTCGTTCCTTCAGGACAGCTGCGACTTCTGGTTTAATTACTAAATTGATTGTCATGTGTGTCCCTCCTAGTACTTGCCCCACTCCCTGGCAGCTTTGACCATTGCATAGATATTGGCTGATGGAGTATATGCTGGTACCTCGCAGGCGCAACCGTGTACAAAGCCTCTTGGCGAGTCCTTGCCATCAAGGATCATCTGTTTCGAGACCTCGTATACTTCCTTTGGATGGCCGCGGTACATCAGTTTAGTGTCCACATTGCTCATGATCGTTGCTCTGTTGCCCCACATTTCCTTGATTTCCTTTATTGGGTATGATTCCTTGCCCTTGTAGCCGACGTGCATCACCGTGAAGGGGCTCATGATCAAGTCCTTCCACAGCGCTAAGTCCCTTGAGTGGTTTCCACATAGGTGGTACCATAGTTGTGGCCCTGCACCGCCCTTGAACGCCTTCTTGACCAGCTTTATGTGGTAGTCAACGCCATATTCCTTAACCTTTGCCGGTGACAATAGATCGGAGTTGGCTAGGACGCCTCCAATCACCATCATGGCGAAGCCATATCTCTTGGCAATCGCTATGGCGGCATTTGCGGAGGTATCAACAATTGTATCCATTATCTTGTGGCACAGCTTGGGCTGCTTTATTGTCCAGAGCATGAACTTGTCGACGCCCACCATTTCTGCTGACATGGCGGTCGGGCAGAATCCCCAATGTATGGGCACAAAGAAGCCAGCCAATGGACCATTTTTCATGAAATCATAGCCACTGGTAAGTTCCGTGAAGGTTGGACCCTTCTCAATTCCGGAAACATCGACTGGAACTAATTTGTCCACATCCTCTGGTTTCTGAATGGGTCTTGCACCATCGACAATTGGAGGCAGTGTGTCCGTGTACTTTAGCGTGCACCCCAGTTCCCTCATCCATACGTTGGAGTAGAACCAGTGCCCCACTGATAGCAGATCATGCATCTCATTTGTCCAGCAAACGGACGCCATACCTAGCCTTGGATTCTGATAGAATTCCTTGAGGCCAAAGCCGCTTTGGATTGCAGCATATGGTAGTATAACCGGGTCCACATCAACTCGGTCAAAGTTCACACCTACGAATGGTCCTGCGAACCTTTTGGTAGCATGCGCATGCCAATCGGCGTTTATTGCCGGAAAGCTTAATTCTGGTAGAGTACTCATAATTTTTACCTCCTCGCTTCCACTACTAACTTCCCAGCTTCACCTATGGCAGCTGTTGCGTCCTTGCACCATGAATCGGCTCCGATTGATTTGGCAAACTCCATGCTTGTTGGAGCTCCGCCTATCAGAACCTTGGTCGTCCTCTTTATTCCGAGGGCTACGAGTTGATCAACAACCTTCTTCATGTTTGGCATTGTAGTTGTCATTAGTGTGGAGATTGCAACGATATCCGCCTTGATCTCCTTTGCCTTGTTTGCCATATCCATAATCGGGACGTCCCGCCCCATGTCCACTATTTGGTAGCCGCTTGCATCGAGCATGATCCTTACTAGGTTCTTGCCGATGTCGTGGATGTCGCCTTCAACGACTCCAATAACGACGGTACCGGTGGCTGAGGCCTTTCCTGCCTTGATATGGGGTTTAAGGATGTCAATTGCGGCATACATTGCCTCTGCGGAAAGCAGAATCTCGGGAACGAACATATCTCCGCATTCATACTTATCGCTCACGATCTTCATACCTTGGGCGCAGCCCTGCATAATGGCGTCGTATGCATCTATTCCTGTGTCAAGTGCTTTGTGCGCAAACATCGCTGTCTTTTCTGAATCGCCTTCAACAGTTGCATCTGCCAATCCTTTTAGAATTTCTTCTCTAGTCAAATAGTCTTCACCCTTGTTTTTTCCTTAGACATAACTGGGGTTTTTGGACTATAAATACTTAACTACAAAAAATAACATTGTTTTTCGAAATAGAGATCTTAATATTCAATAGCACGATCTTAATGATTTTTTGTTAAACATTGATACAATATATAATGAAGGTATAAAGATCAAATGATTATATGGATAAACCATCCATATGGTGTTATAATAAATAGCGCGGAAAAAGGCTTCTCCCAAACATTTAAATTGCTATTGTGGTAATGCTTGAGGTAGAATAAGGTGATCCAAACGTCTTGCTTAAGAACGCACGTTAACGAGACAACGCTTACTAGCCAGAAACAAGTTCACTGTCCTAGTTGCAACTTTGAGTTTAGCCTGACTTATGCGCGGGCAATTGCCTGCCAGGGCTGTCCAATGTCGGTGAGCGGTTGCGAGAACGTCCGCTGCCCACGCTGCGATAATGAATTCAGCCTGCAGGAGGCCAACATAACGACAAATGCTGCAGCCCAAAAGTACATGGGCAAGCACATCTCGAAGGTGCTATCCCAGTACTACAATGAGTTCGGAGAAAGCGCAAGAAGGTAATCTGTAAGATCATAATCGTCATCATTTTCTATAGTTTCTGGAGAGTTTGCGATGGGAGAAGTAATCGGCGAGACAAAGAGCCTCTGCCCTATCTGCCTTTCTGTAATCGATGCATACAGGACGGTGGAGGACAACAACGTATACTTAGTCAAGGAATGCCCAGAGCACGGCCTCTTCAAAGTGGTCGTCTGGCATGACGCAAAGTATTACAAAGAAGTGGAGCGGTACAGCCATCCTAAGGTAGAGCCCACATATATCAAGGAGACCTCTTACGAGGAGTATCCGAAGATCTGGGACCCGAGCCTTCAGCAGCAGTCCACCTGCCTTGCTGTCGTCGAGGTCACCAGTGGCTGCAACCTGAAGTGCCCTTACTGCTTCGCCAGTGCGGGCGGTAAGGCTCAAGTTGACGAGAGCTATGATAATTTGAGAAGGATGTTCGCTTCCGTCGCCGCACAGGTTAAGAAACCAACGGTAGTTCAGATCAGCGGCGGCGAGCCCACGGTCAGGGACGACCTCCCGAAGATCATTGCTATGGCAAAGGAGGCTGGGGTGGACTTTGTCCAGCTAAATACGAATGGTGTAAGGATCGGTAAAGACGAGAGCTACCTGAAGGCGCTGAAGGAAGCAGGAGTCGACTCACTATACTTCTCGTTCGACGGCGTCGACAAGGACATTTTCATCAAGGCAAGCGGGGTTGACCTTTTGGATGTAAAGCTCAAAGCAATCGATAACTGCAAGAAGTATGGTGTGCCAATGGAGCTTGTTGCGAAGATAATTCCAGGCGTTAACGTCAACCAAGTTGGAAAGATCATCCAGTTCGCCAAAAAGAACGTCGGCATTATCAGGGGGATACACTTCCAGCCGCTTAGCTACTTCGGAAGGGTACCATCGTTGCCACCGAAAGATTACATCACGATTCCCCAACTGCTCAAAGAGATTGAGATCCAGACCAATGGCGAGATATCACCTGCTGATTTCGTCCCTACCGGTTGTTCAGACTGCCACTGCGACACCAAGTGTTTCGGGTTCGTGAGTGACGGTAAATTCCTCTCGTTAACAAAGATGGGAGGTAAGTTTACCCCAGAGGCAGACATCACAAAGACAGTCAGAGAGGGAGTCAACGATACTTGGGGGGGCAAGATGGCCAAGGAAGCTGGGCTTTCACTCGATGGCGCGTCAGACGAAGAATGCGGGTGCGGAACTTGGCTAGGGCTAGTCAAGGACCTTACGGTGAACGGGCTTACAATATCGGCAATGCACTTCCAAGACGCCTGGAATATCGACTATGACAGGCTTAAGAGGTGCTGCATACACGAGGTGCTGCCTGATGGCAAATTCGTCCCATTCTGCCTCTACAACGCGACTGATATAAATGGGCAGTCACCCTTCAGGAAGAGCCTTGAAAAGCACTGACCGTGAATCAAACCCTGGAGACCAAGAATTCCTTACTCATGTCTGCCAGAGTTTCTTTAAGCGCTGCTGAGACTTCGCTGATCTCTAAACCCTTCACAACGCAGCTTATAGTGAGCTTTCCGGTCTTGATCTTCGATGCCGAGAAAGTGTTCGGTCGGAACTCCACCTTAAGATCTGAAGTCAACGATGCGTAGGTTTTTTCAGCTGAATCGTCCGAATATGCCTTGACGCGCACAATCTCACCCTTCCTTGCGATGATGCCCTTACCCATTTTGATCAAGAGATCCCCAACAACGTTCTGGATTATTCCTTCTTTCTTTAGCTCGAAGTTGGCTCTGTACGCGACCCATATCATATCTGCGAAGTACTGCGTCCGGCGCTGAAGCACAACTTCTGATGACCTTGCATGGCCACGCTGCCATTTAGACTCCATTAGCACAGGGATCAGCGAATCGATCCCAATACCTGTCAGAGCAGATGTGAAGAAGATCTTGGCCCTATCATTGACCTTGACAATTATCTCCTTGACCCGGTTTAGGGAGTCAGGATCCTGGAGGTCTACCTTGTTCACAACGATGAGGTCAGCTTCCGACAGCTGCTGCTCCATTATCGGCGGCAGCGCAGAGACGAACCCTTGGTAGGACCGGAGGATGTACTCAGCATCTACCATGACCGTAATCGGAGAGAGCTCCGTGTTAGGATCAATAGCTGGGAGTATCTCGGATAGCGTATTCCAACAGTTGTAGGGGTTGCCAAAACCTATCTCCTCGATTAGTAGGACGTTATGGTCAGGAGTCAAGAGCTTCCTAAGTGCTTCCTTAAGGTCCTTTGGCTTCATGCACATGCAGTGCCTGGACACTTCCTCGACGGAGCAGTTCGTGAGCGAAGCTACCATCTTGTAATCGACTGGACCAACATCGTTCATGAGGAGACCGACCTTGTAGCCCCTCTTTGTTAGTGTACCGAGTATTTTCATCAGTAGCGTCGTCTTCCCGCTTGCGAAGTGACCTCCTATCATTATTACCTTGGTTTTTGCCATCTTTTTCACATCCACATTTCAGTCCGGTCTCAACATCAACCTCGATATCAGGTGATCTCCCATTGGAGGCGTCAAGACAGACTGCTCCACCGAAGGAGGATAGGATATCTGGTGCTCTTCTAATATTTTTACCGCTCGCTTCAGATCTTCAACGCTCATGCCAAACCAAATCTCGTCGTCCTGCGTTGCGCAGAAAGACCTTGCCCCGAGGCATGGAATCACCATCCAGGGCGTTTTCCCTAGTTTGAGTGCGGCCACAATCTCGCAGGCTGCGTAGCCATCATAGCTCCACACAGGCTTATCTTGCTTTCCCAGGTAGGAAGACAGGATGAGGAGCTCCGCCTGAATTCCGTTAACATTAAAGATAATGCCATCAGGAACCAAGTTGAAATCATCATAAGTCTTCATGTCCGCAAAGAGCACCGCTTTGTATGCCCCAAAAGGGACATGGATTATGTCCCTCACGAGCCTGTCATGGCTCTCCTTGCTTTGGCCGATTATCATCTCCCACTGCTCAACCAAGCTCATGGGGTGCGCCCTGAACCCTAGCACATGTTCGCCATCTGCGCAGGCCTGGTAGTTTTGCTTGCGCACCAATTGTGGAGACCCGTAGATATTCACGCCTTTCATGATCTGGCAGAGGGCAAGTCTCGATTTCACTAAGTGTTTCTCCAGCTTTTCGTCGGTGATGGTATCTTCCTCGAAGAACTTGAAAGCGATAGCGTGCCCCTTGGGTTTGATAAGAGATTCTACCTTTCTCTGCAGAGAGACTAGTTCTCCATTGTTGATAGTGCCCAGCCTCACGCCCATAACATCTACCGACATTTGAATTGTTTTTTATGTTTTTTACTCTTTGGGTATCTGAACCTACTCAGTTGAAGGCAAAGCAATTCTATTATACTAAGCGCGTCATCATAGGATTTGGCAGAGGATACACCATTGGTGGATAGGATAACGCTGTGGGCGGTCAATAGGTTGGCGGATAAGGTAGCGTCCAGCGTCTCGTTTTCGAGGGCTACAGACTTGGAGAATATGTTTAAAACGGAAGTGAAGCGCACAGCCCTCAACATCAGAGTCCCGTTCTGCGCGTCTAGGTGCCCATTCTGCGCCTTCCCGGGTGAGCTCTACAGCAACAGCTATGCGAAGATCTTCCTAACGGGTCTGAAGGAAGAGATGAAGCTATATTCCTCACTCATAAGCCAGAACAAAGCCGTTGTGGAAAGAGTTTACCTAAGCGGAGGCACACCGACACTCCTGCACAAGGAGTTCGGAACCATACAGGACCAGGTCAGCGAGCACTTCAGCTTCCAAGGGAAGGTAGCCCTTGAGGCATCCCCTGCCGACCTGAAGGATGAAGTATTAGCGTCGCTGAAGGACCTCGGTATATCCCAGCTTAGCATAGGGGTCCAGAGCTTCAATGAGACCCTTTTAGCAAAGGTCCTTGGGAGGCCCGCGAAACGCGAGAACCTGGTCAGCACACTGAAGAGGGTTATGGATTACGGCTTTGACTATGTGAATATTGATCTCATGTTCTCTTTGCCTGGGCAGACCAAGGAGATGCTGCTCGAGGATTTGAAGACCGCGGCAGACATCAGGGTGAACGGGATATCCACTTATCCGTTGATGATGCTGCCCTACACCGCGCTGAGCAAGACGTGCGCGCGCGAGAGAGTTGACAAGGGAGGAAAGATCAATTCAACCTTAGCTGATCAGAACCAAGCAGAGGAGACGGAGAACTACCTCGCCATAGTCAATTACCTTCGCGAGAGGACCTACAAGTTCAGGACCCTTTGGAGCTTCTCGCTCAACCCCGGTGCCTACGAGGGACCGTACGAGCACGACAGTTTCATCGGGCTTGGCCCGAGAGCATGGGGAGTGATCAACAACAACTTTACCCTTAACGCTCCTTCCACCGAGGACTATATTGCGACCCTCAAGGAAGGGAAGCTCCCTGTCTTTGCGTATTCTGAGCTGAGGGACTATCCCACGGCTAGATTGGCAAGAAGATTATACTATGGCGGGATAGACAAGCATCAGCTGAACGAGCTCAAAAGTGCGGATTTCAACATCAGGGTCCTTACTGGGCTCCTGAGGATCCTTGGGCTTGTGAGGTGGGAAGAAGACTTTTTGAAGATGACTGACAGAGCCCTCGCCTATGGCAACCTCGCTACAAAGAAGATAGCCATGGCTACGCTTTCTAGAATGGACGAAATACTAAAGGCCGGTTAAGAAGGTCTTCATCGGACTCCAGCGACGAAAAAATCTTCAGCCGCTTAGTTATCACATCGCCGCATGAGCACTCTGGTTTGATTATTTCAGCTAGGTAGCCTGTCCTGTACCTTATTATCGGCATACCCTTGGCGGCAATGTTTGTCAGCACGAGTTCCCCCCGCTCCCCCAAATTCAGAGGGTCACCGCTTTGAGGGTCAATTGTCTCCGCGTACACGTCTACCTCATTAAGGTGCAGCCAGTCCTCCTTCCCGCAGCCCACCGCCACGTTGAAACCCATCTCAGTAATGCCGAAGTGCTCGTATAGATCCGCCCCCCAGGCCTTCCTCACCAACCGCCTCGCCTTTTCAGTGAACAAGTAAGGTACGCAACCATGGCATGGAACTATCGCCTTTGGTGGGGTTTGCGAACCGCGATTGTCTTCAAGCAGGGCGCTTAGGAAGAACATCTGTTGCGCGGAGCCTACGATAACATCAGGTTTCAGGGACAGGATTGCAGACATCTGTTGATCGAGATCGTTTTGATCCACGAGCGTGGTGTCCGCTCCGCACTGCTTCGCAGCTCTACTCAAAAGATCAGGTACCCCCCATAGGTACTCCTGGGGAAAGACGATGGCGACTTTCGTACTAGGGGATACACCGATGGATTGGAAGAAGTTGCCGACTGCGTCTATTATGTGCTCAAGTTCGCCCTGCGTGAAGGAGATCTGCTTTAGCCGTTCGTCCAAGGTCTCAACAACGTACGATCGGAGGATCTCTGACTGGGAGACGCATAGGAACCAATTGGGCTTAGCGATGATGTCCTCACTGCACGTAAATGGGAGCGCTTTGAATTCCATGAAGTTTTCGATCTTTGATGGGGCTACATCTTTGAAGTGTTCCTTGTAGAAGTTGCTGAATTGACGTGTGTATGAGACAATACCTCCAAGCTTGTCCAGCACGTAACTGTCCAAGGCCTCCCTAGATACCGGTAGATCCCTACTGCGGAGAGTTGAAGCAACCCAAGAAGAGATCATCTAATTGTCTCCATGTAATGTTGGAAGTTTCGACAGTTCGATATTTAAGATTATTCGGTGCTGAAAGGATAATCTGATACACAGGAGCACCGAGCCAGTGTTAATTGCCAAATAATGTTTGTTTTATGTGACATCCACTGCTCGAGTTATGCGGTTTATTGACTTCTCCACATATTGCTCATCATGCAGCAGAATTTCGATGGCATTGTTTGGGCATATGGTCACACAGCGACCGCATCCTCTGCAATCCTCGCTAATGACACTATGCCCATTTTCCAGGTGGATTGCCCTTACAAAACAGATGCCCTGGGAACAAGTGCCACAACCTTGGCACCTCTGGCTCACCCTTACCTCGATGCCGGGCATCTTAGTTACCTTAGAACTGATCTTGGTCGAGAGATCGGGAAGCATCCTCCAGAGGCAGCAGCACGGGCAGCAATTGCAGATGGTTAGGAGTTTGTTACCAGGGCTTACATCCAGCCAAGTTGCGTCGAGCTTGTTCCTACCTACGAGTTGCACGAGCCCCGCGTCGCGGCATTTACGTATATGCTGGAGGGCTTCATCCTTGGTCACGGGATGACCGAGTCGGGGGTCGATCTTCATAGCAGCTTCACCGAGGAAGAGGCAACCGAGTTCCTGCGGATAATGCTTACATCTAGAAGACTTACGGCATATGCACCAGTTCATGACCCAGTAGTAGTTTGCTTTGTCAATGAAGTGCTCGACGACCTGGGATGGCATAACCATGTTCACGAGCTCCCCGAAGGACTTGTTGACGTCTATTACGCCATCTTGAGGTAGGTAGATGATGTCGTCGTCCTCGAAGAGCATTCCGTCAATCATCCCACCGATGAGCGGCAGGCGCGTCATCTTTGCGATGAGGAAGCGGCCAGGGAATGCTTTCATGATCAGCTTGATGACTAGCATTGATCTTGCCAAGATGACCACCATTAACAGGTTATCATAGATTAAAACAAGTCTTATCCCTTTGCCCATTCTCATAGAACATTTAATTGCTGCATCATTGAGAGATGAGCTTATGCGCAAGACCTCCATCAAGATCGAGGGCATGCATTGCGCGACCTGCTCGCTCACCATAGAGAAGGCGCTCAAGTCCGTGGAGGGCATCAAGAACGCAGAGGTTAGCCTTGCAAGCAACAGCGCTGTGGTCGAGTATGACCCTCACAAGGTGGATTTCAGACGCATAGCGAAGACAGTCTCGGATTCAGGCTACAAGGTGGTCACTGAGAAGACGGTCATAGAGGTGGAGGACATAAGGTGCGCTTCCTGCGTCAAAGCGATAGAGGAGGAACTCGTAAAGCTTGAAGGGGTCATATCGGCAAATGTCAACCTCGCAACCAAGCTTGTGGTTGTGGAGCACGATCCTCAGATCACCAGCGTGGGGAGGTTGGAGAAAGCAATCAAGGACCTCGGCTACACACCGCGGCTCAGGGAGGAGGTCGGGGGGAAGAAACCAAAGCAGATACACAATTTCATGTTTGCCCTTGTGCTGGCTGTCCCAACACTATTGATCAGCATGCTTGGAATGGGGATTCCTTACAGGGAATTCATACTGTTCGCGCTAGCTACTCCGGTCCAGTTCTGGGCTGGCAGGAGCTTCTACAGAGGTTCTTACAAGTCCATCAAGCATGGGTCCCCAAATATGGATGTTCTTGTGGCGCTGGGCACCTCAGCCGCTTACCTTTATAGCGTCTACAATACTTTCTTCGCCACGGGGGACGTCTACTACGAGGCTTCAGTACTCCTGATAACCTTCGTGCTGCTTGGGAAGTACCTCGAGGATATGGCTAAGTCGAGGGCGTCAGTGGCTATCAGGAAGCTCATTGAGCTGCAGCCAAAAACCGCAACGGTGGTAAGGGGGGATAAGGAGGCACAGATCCCACTTGATGAAATCGCCGTTGGCGATGTCCTGATGATAAAACCTGGCGAGATCATACCAATCGACGGGAGGATCTTGGAAGGGAAAAGCTCGGTGGACGAGTCCATGGTCACTGGCGAGAGCATACCCGTGGACAGAGCCGAGGACGACGATGTGATAAGTGGCACCCAGAATCAGAACGGGCTCCTAAGGATAGAGGCCACAAAGATCGGGAAGGACACATTCCTCTCCCAGATAATACAGTTTGTCGAAGAAGCGCAGGCGAAGAAGGCGCCAATTCAGAGATTCGCTGACAGGGTTGCATCCTATTTCGTACCTGCCATCATCATTATTGCCGCCGTGACATTTGCAGCTTGGATATTTCGAGGAATGGGGTTCGAATTTGCAATGATCATGGCGGTATCAGTACTGGTGATAGCTTGCCCCTGCGCTCTTGGTCTCGCCACGCCAGCCGCTATCATGGTAGGGCTAGGAAAAGGCGCGGAGCTGGGGATACTGATCAAGGGAGGGGATGTTCTGGAGAACGTTCAGAGGCTTACCACGGTTGTCTTCGATAAAACAGGCACCCTTACTATGGGCAGACCCAAGGTCGTTGAGGTAGTTAGTGCAGGTATAATAAAAAAGGATGAGGTCTTGAAGATCGCAGCATCCCTCGAGAAGGGTTCTGAGCACCCGCTGGCGAGGGCCATAATCGAGGCAGCATCAGGACAGCCACTGTACGAACTCATGGATTTTGAGGCCTACCCCGGTGAAGGGGTTAGGGGCAAGGTGAACGGGAAGGATTCGTTTTTAGGCAACAGGAAACTGTTAGAGCGTTTCAGCCTAAAGATGGAAGACTTCGACCAAAAGCTGGCCGCGATGGAAGCAGAGGGAAAAACCTCGTCCATAGTCTCCTATGAAGGGAAAGTAGCGGGTATGATCGGGATAACCGATACCCCCAAACCCCACTCTGATGAGGTAATATCAGATCTTAAGGCAGATGGTCTTGAGGTGATCATGCTCACAGGCGACAACTCCCGCGTAGCCAAAGCCATTTCCGCAGAGTTGGGCATTGATAGGTTCATAGCCGGAGTGCCACCGAACGAGAAGGCGGATGTAATTTCCAAGCTGCAGTCAGAAGGGAAGGTTGTAGCCATGGTGGGCGATGGAATCAACGACGCACCAGCCCTGACACAGGCAGATGTTGGAATAGCAATTGGAAGTGGCACTGAAATAGCTAAGGAAGCAGGGGGTATAATCCTCACTAAGGAGGACCTTACGGGCGTGGCCTCCGCCCTCAGATTGAGCAGGAGGACAGTGAGCAAGATAAAGCAGAACATGTTCTGGGCGCTCATTTACAACAGCGCGGGCATCCCTATTGCGGCAGGAGTCCTCTACCCCTACATCGTCCTTAGGCCAGAGATTGCAGCACTTGCAATGGCGCTTAGCTCAGTGTCTGTTGTCACAAACTCGCTCTTGCTAAGGAGGTACCGGCAGGCCTAATAAAAATAATACCCGTCACCGGTTTGTGATGAAGAGACCCTTGTGAAAACCGGCGAGCGGGTGCTTCGTATGAAGATGTGCAGATTATGCAAACAAGGAAATAACAAATAAGATATAAATATCTGGTGTTTCATATGAAACATTAGATCACGGTCTATTAATCATTCTGCAGTATTTTGTGATGTCGGCATCGTATCAGCATGGAAGTTATTGTCAGAAAACATAAGAAGCCCCTTGGAAAAAGTAATGTTGAACCAATATGCCAACGATTTTTTCGGTTGACACGGGTAGGTGCGGCCACAAGGCCACAGTAATGGCCGAAATTGCAAATGGTGGCAAGATAAAGATTACAATAACCTCTACGTGCGAAATGGTCAAGAGGTACGGAAACCTACTGAAGGTAATTGACGTCAAGGACCTAGCTAAGCATATAGTGAACAACCCTGTCTACACAGCAGCATCTTCGACTGTGGGGCCTGAATGCCTCGTACCCTGCGCCGTGATTTCAGCAACATGGACAGAGGCGGGAATGATCTCGAAGAACCTATTGAAGAGGTACCCCAGCTCCTGCTTCAGGTACGAAAGCTAGTCTTTGCACTACCAGATGCCCAAAAGGAATTCTGCCGGAATTCGAACGTTCATTGACTTCCGCAGAGCCTTAAGATCATCTCTGCATAGACCTTCGCAGCCTTAACCAGATAATCGATCTGCACGTACTCATTCGGCGTATGGGCCAGCTGCTCCTCGCAAGGTGAGAAACCTATAGTAGGGATGCCGAGGATACCCATAGAGTACCCGCCATCGGTTGCAAAGTCCCAACGCTGGAGTTTAGGCGGTCCTCCCATTACGGAGGTTGCAGCTTCCATCGATGCGCTCACCAATGGGTGATCTGGCGAGATTGCGTAGGCGGGCATGAACTTCTGGCCGTGGAACGCCATCCCAGCATAGGTCGCCTCATCTGATTCGCAAGCCTTGACTTGCGCATCGATGCCATCAAAGTTGAGTCTGTGCCTTACCCTATCCATTATTGAGTTGAGATCTTCGCCAGGAAGGAATCTATAGTCAAGATACGCCTTGCACAGATCCGGAACTACGTTGTGCGCTCCAGGTGAGCACACGACATCGGTCAAAGCAAGTGTGGTTTTTCCAAGCAACGGGTGGCTCTCCTGCGCAAATATGTGCCTGCTTAGCTTCTCGATCGAGGATATTAGAGGAGCTAGCTTGTATATCGCATTCTCTCCCCTCCAAGGGGCGCTTGCGTGGCACGAACGACCTCTGGTTAAGAGCTCAAGTTCGGTTCTGCCCCTGTGACCCACGGCGATGTTCAGGGCGGTGGCTTCTCCGGAAACGATGTAGTCGGGGGGCGCGGACTTCAGAGTTGTATCGAGGAGCACTTTCATCCCAATGCAGTATGTCAATTCTTCCATAACAACTGCTGTGAATAGCACATCACCATCGACGCCTCCGCTATTTCTTATAGCATCAATTGCAAGGACCATTGGAGCCCATGCACCCTTTGTGTCGGAAGCACCCCTACCGTACACCTTGCCCTCATCTATCAAGCCCGAATAAGGATCATGAGCCCAAGACTCCCTTTGACCTGGCGGGACGTGGTCCAAGTGCACATTGAAGGCTAGTCTCTTTCCAGCGCCCTTCGCCTTTCCACGCAAGGTACCCAGGACGTTCCCTGCAATGTCGATCTGGACCTCCAAGCCTGCTTTTGCTAGGTATTCAGAAAGGAGCTTTGCCACATCGCCTTCGGAGCCGCTCGGACTGGGGGTTTTTATGAAATCAGATGTCGTGCTGGCTAGTAGATCGGACCTCGACTCGATATATTCCATTACGGCTCTGCTTTGGGACGTTAGCTGCACCAGCCTGGATGCTTCAGTTTATGGATCATTTTCTATTTAAAGCGGGGGACAAGCTTTTAAGTGGATTTGATGAGCTAACTTTTAGTGGGAGTCTTCATGAGTTTTAGGTTGCACGATGTATATTATTTTCAGAGCCCTGGCGAGGAGAACACAGAACTGGTCGTCGAAGCTGTGACCAAGGCTGTTGAACGGGGAGGGATCAGGGACCTTGTGGTTTCCAGCACATCAGGGAAGACTGCAGCCACATTCGCAAGGTCTCTCAAGGACGAAGCGAGAATAATATGTGTGTCCGAGAGCGCCTACAGGAGCGAATGGGGCTGGGAGTACCCATGCATGGACCAGAAGGCGAAGGAGGAGCTGGAAAGCCTGGGCGTCATAGTGCTGGACAAGGTCCCATACATGCTCCACAACTCTATTTATGAGTCCTCGAGATATAGCGCCCCAGTGCCCGAAACAACGTTCAGGGACACGCTTTATGCCTTCGGGCAGGGAATGAAGGTTGCCGTAGAGGTCGTACTTACTGCTGTCGCCTGCGGAGTTCTTGACCCCTACAAGTACGTGATAGGCGTCGGTGGCAGTGGCAAGGGCGCTGACACAGCCATTGTTCTCAGGTCAACTTTCCCAGCTACAGTCTTTGCCAAGGAGAAAGAGAAGAGGCTCGAGATTCGTGAGATTCTGGCAATGCCCTTAGAGAAGAAATATTGGGACTAATCTCAATTTTTATCAACAGATCTATTTTGTTCACAGCCTAATGCCAAGTTATTAGGCAAACCCAAGGCCCAGTTTCTTAGTGGCAGATTGTCTCAGAAAACTAACGACAGAGAGGTATGAGACCTCAACATGCCTGTATTTTTGGGCATATCCATGGTGAAACGAAGAAGAGGCAGCAGAAGCTTCAACGAAAATAGCATACGCTGTAAGCGGAACATATCTCTACTCAAACCCAAACCAATGGAAGTCTATGGATTTGCTCTTCGTGGGTTCTAACTCATTTTACCCGCGTTCTGTAGTCCTACCATCGAACTCTTCTTCTTTTGCTATCGCTTCCGCCTTAGTATGACGGATTGTTCCATCCTGGTGCTCGGGGGGTGAGTAAATAGTGTACAGTCTCAACTCTGAACTAGCGGAAGTATTTATCACATTGTGCTTGGCGCCAGCAGGGACGATTGCCGCATCCCCGTCCCTCACGGGGTGCTCAACTCCGTCGATGACAACCTTCCCCTCACCAGCCTCAAAGCGGAAGAATTGATCTCTGTCTTTATGGGTCTCCATGCCTATCTCTTCCTTTGCACGGAGGCTCATCAGCACAAGCTGGCTATGCTTCGCAGTGTAAAGGACATGTCGGAAATCAGTATTCTTTCTCGTCTCTTTTTCTATATGTACTATGTATCCCTTCATTTCCATCACCTTATCATGGTTACAGTTTACTATCTAACCTTGCTCTTATTTTGTGAGCCGTCCTTATTTAGATTATCAGGATTACCGACGAGAATAGTCTGCGAATTCATAGCAAATGTATTAACCTACATGAAAAGGTGCTGAAACCAATTCAGATGGCATGGATCCTGCAGTATGTGATTTTTTATCATAAATTGGGTTTAGGATTGAGCTGATTTTTCCTCTAACCTATCCGTGTATCTTTTCCATCTATAGTATGATGCGAGTGCAGAGACAGCCCTCTCAGGAATGGGGTAAGCAGGTATTGCGCGCTCGTCAAGCTTCCTCATTGCCTCGTCGCACTGCTGTCCCCCGATGAAGCTAGCAACTAGAGGCTTGTCGCAGTGCTGTGACTCGCAGGTGTCGATGATCGACTTGGCTATTGCCACAGGGTCGGTGATAGCAGTCTGGCAGTAGAGTACGATAATGGATCCTATCCTCGGATCCTTGAAAGCTAGCTCCAAGGACTTGGAGTAGCTCTCCTCGTAGGCCTGACCAGTAAGGTCCACGGGGTTCTTGAAGTTTCCGAAGACGGGCATAAGCTTCTTGAACTCTGACTGGAGGTCATCAGGAAGCGGCCAGATAGTCACGCCGGACTCCTCGCAGGCATCGGTAGTCATCACGCCCACACCTCCTCCATTCGTGATAATGAGACAATTCTCGTTCTGAGGCGGTGGCTGTAGCGTCATGAGCTTGGCCCAGTCGAAAGCCTGGGCGAAGTCATACGCCCTAAGCGCGCCGCTCTGCTTGAATGCAGCATCGTAGACTTTGTCGGATCCCGCAAGCGACCCTGTATGGGAGGCAGCCGCTGAGGCTCCTTTCTCTGTCCTACCTGACTTCAAAATGATCACGGGTTTCTTAAGAGTTGAACCCTTCAGCGAAGCCATAAGGCGTCTTCCATCCTTCGCGCCCTCGATGTATATCAGCACTGCCTTAGTCATTTCGTCTCCGGTGAGATAGTCGAGCATGTCGGACTCTTCAATATCCGCTTTGTTGCCCATACTGATGACCGCGGATACGCCGATGTGGTACAGGTTAGTCCATCCCATCATGGCAATGCCCAAGGCGCCGCTCTGTGTAATGAAGGCGATGTTCCCCGGAAAGACCCTAGAGAGACCAAAGGTGGCGTTCATGCGGGAAGGGGCATAGTAGAGGCCAAAGACGTTGGGACCCAGCATCCTCATCCCATACTTTCTCACAATAGAAAGGATTTTGTCCTCTAGTTCGGTGTTGCCGACCTCCTTGAAGCCAGAGCTGATCACAATAAGCGACTTTATGCCTTTCTGCCCACAGTCCTCGATGACGTCCGCGACGTAAACAGCGGGGACTGCTATTACCGCCAAATCAACATCGCCAGGGATGAGTTTTACACTGGTAAAGGACTTAAGGCCCATCACGTCTGCGCCCTCAGGGTTGACCGGGAAAAGCTTGCCCTCATAGCCCCCTGCCAGAATGTTACTGACGAGTTCGTATCCTATCTTCTTGGGGTTTTTAGAAGCACCCACAATGGCTACGCTCTTGGGGCAGAACAGCTTATCGAGGTCGCTCAAATCAATTTACCACAACTAGCATGAATAGAAAGCCATATTTATGAAGATTCTGCAATCTTGCTGCAAATCTTTAACAACAACCTGCCCCTTC
This sequence comes from Candidatus Methanomethylicaceae archaeon, assembly GCA_015660995.1. Taxonomy (GTDB): domain Archaea; phylum Thermoproteota; class Methanomethylicia; order Methanomethylicales; family Methanomethylicaceae; genus JACTUC01. Next base: position 51,822 of record JACTUC010000005.1, read on the forward strand.
TATAAGGGTGGTTTATGGTGATTAGGGGATTAGATACAAATTGGTTTAATGATGCTACTGAGAAAGTCACAATAACATACCATTACTAAAATGCTTTCTTTAGAATTATAATTCAATCCCCACACATACAAAGTAACACCGGCAAGGACATTTTCAGGTTTCTCGTGGTTAAACTCCCTGAATAAACCACAAGTTCCTCTTGGCTGTGAAGGGCTGCCTCATAGGTTCATTTTACCCTCAGGGTCACGTAGGCTTCCCTGGAAGAGAGCCAAGCCTCTCGCCCAAGGGGTCGAAGGACGCTACCTGGTGGGTCTTGCCACGGTACTCCTCCTCTTTCATCCTCTGGAGGATCGCCAGGATAAGCTCGGCAGTCTCTGCCATCTTGTCTCCCGATTCTTTCAGTCTCTTGACCGTCGGAATTGTTGTGGCCAGGGTCTTCTCGAGGTCCCCTGCCTTCAGCTCTATCCTGATGGTGACGTTGTCATCCATGCCTTCCAGATTGAGCTCCTTCCCGGAGCACCTGGTGGGGTAGGACTCATCGGGGATCCCCACGAAGTAGACTCCCTCGCCAATAAGGCTCTGGAGCATGGACGCCTCGGAGATGAGATCGCCGTTTCCAGTTGAGTCAGCGTAGGATATCAATTGCTTGGTTCCCGAGACCAACCTCTTAAGCCTGCCTGACCTCGTAAAGTACGACTGTGTTGACGTGCTCATTGCATTTCAACCCAATAATGATGAAACAACCATATAGATAGATAAATTTTTTGCCCTCCAAACCCAAACCAATATAGTTGGCTTGCTTCATTCATGTTTTTTTGCAGCACCAGTTCCCATCGAGCGGAATGGCGCGCCTGTGTTTATTTGCATTATAAGGTATACATACTACAACTAAAGCAAAAAAATAAAATTCCGCTGATGGATGCTTAAGGTTAATGGTGAAAAAAGGACAAAATTGTACTCTTTATGGTGAGAGTGTGCCAGAAATCTTCCGTATACCCAGTGGGGCTCCTCTGATTGGGTCAGTCTCATTCGGCGTTATTGACAGGGGCACCAATGTCATCCAAGTCCGGCCATCGACTTCTTGCTCTCTGAGCTGCATCTTCTGCTCTACGGATGCCGGACCTTGCAGTAGGAGGAGAAGGGCGGAATATCTTGTTGATTTGGATCACATGATGGAGTGGGTCAGGGGACTCGTGGCAGTGAAGGGCGGGGGGGTTGAAGCACACATAGATACCGTCGGCGACCCCTTTACCTACCCGAGGCTTGTTGATCTGGTCAGCGCCATATCAGATCTTGGCGGAGTCGAGACCATATCGCTTCAGACCCATGGCTACCTCATGAGCGAAGGCCTGATCAGCAATCTGGCAGAAGCGGGGCTAGACAGGGTGAACCTCTCTCTAGATTCCGTAGACCCGGATCTTGCAAAGAAGCTTTCCGGAGCAGAGTCCTATGATCTTAAGAAGATAGTTGACAACGCTCAGTACCTTGTTGAGAATACCTCCATTGATCTGCTGCTCGCGCCCGTCTGGGTCCATCCGTTGAACGATGACCAGCTTGAGGGGCTCATCGATCTAGCGAAGCGGCTTGGGGCAGGCAGGAAGTGGCCCCCTTTGGGCATCCAGAAATGTGAGTTCCACAAGTCCGGCAGGAGGACGAAGGAGATGAAGCAGGTAAGCTGGTATGCATTCTACAGGAGGATGCGGGAGCTTGAGAAGGTGAGCGGGGTGAAGATGGTCCTCAGGCCTTCGGATTTTGGGATTAGAGCCGCGCCATCAGTTGCCGTCCCATTTGGACGTGGCGAGAAGCTCAGCGTTAGGGTAATCGGCCCTGGGTGGCTGAAGGGGGAGAGCCTTGCAGCAACGAAGGACTTGAAATGGGCAGTCACCGTGGTTGGCCACGAACTTCCAGTAGACGAGGAAGTCCGCGTACGGCTACTTAGAACTAGGGATAACATATTGATCGGTATCCTTTGCTGATCGCAGGCCAAGATACTGCGGCATCATTATTAGTAGGAAAATGCTCTTGACCGTGTGTTTCTGGGGGGTGTGACATGGACCCAAAGAGAGAGGCTGTTGCAGGGCTGCTCTTTGCAACGGTCATTTGGGGCATCTCCTTTCCCGTCATCAAAGTGGCTCTCAACGAGATCAGTCCCTCATTGTTCATTAGCCTGAGGTTCATTCTTGCCGCCCTGATCGTTCTCACATACCTGGCACTGGCGAGGAAGCCCGTGAAGAAGTTGCTGAACGAGAAGATCCTATGGATCCTCGGCATTACGAATGCAATTGGCTTCGTTATGGAGTTCTACGGCTTGACTCTCACTACAGCATCGAAGGCATCCCTGCTCGTGAACGTGAACGTGGTTTTCATGGCGATATTTAGCGCAATTATGCTGAAAGAGAAGATTACAGGCAAGGCCAAACTGGGGATATTAGTTGGTCTGATCGGGGTTTTCCTTACTACTACCGGTGGGGACCTATCGTCACTCGCGCAGGGGTCGGTGATTGGCGACCTGATAATTTTCATAGGCGGAATGGTATGGGCATTCTCGAACATATACAATAAGAGAGCGGCAACAGAGCTCGGGTTGTCGCCTATGGAGGTCACCGAGTCCATGTCAATAACGACAGCGATAACTCTTGCTCCATTGCTATTCTTTACACCCCTTGCATTTACGCTTACACCCTTCTCAGTCGGGGCTTTCTTGTACATCACTGTGATATGCACGATCTTTGGTTTCTATCTCTTCTACAGGGCGCTCAAGACAATCACGGTGGTTAACGCAGGGATAGTGATGCTGTTCGAGATTATCGTGGCCATCGCTGTATCATTCGCCTTTCTTGGGGAGACCATAGCCCCAGTCGGAATTGCTGGAGGCGTGCTGATCGGATTGAGCATAGTCCTCGTATCATGACAAAGCAGGGCTCAAGCGATCCATGCTATGCTACTTCCATTATGAAGAAATTTAGCTGTTTTACGTGCCTATCAGCCTTCAGGCCGTCGATCAGACCCTTGAGGCGCAAAGAATCGCCTTTGACCACCATTACTTCCAGACAGCTGTTTCCAGCCAAATGGGCATGGAGGTACTGGGTGATAATATCGTCAAACTCATGCTGAAGACGGAGCCCCTCATTCCTTTCAGCTTTCTCCTGCAGGACTGTAATGGTGGCAATTATGCTCCCCTTCACCTTTTCCAGCTCCTTATACTCCGAGATGTACTTGTGGAGTGCCTGCCTGACCACCTCCGAGCGGCTTGCATGCCATGCCTCTCCCATGATCTTGTCGAGTTCATCAAGGAGCTCGTCTGGTATGGATAAGCTTACTATAACCATCTTTGCCACATCGAGGCACTCTCTTTAATCCGCAACTTAAAAGGACTTTCAATGGCATAATGATTACTTAAAGTCTGATCTTCGGGATGAGCAATGCTGAGAACTATCCAATTTGATAGAAAAAAACAGGCTCAATAGCGGATCGTCTTGCGGGTCTTGCTGGCCAACTTCTTAAGTGCCAAAACGAAGAGCAAAATCAGAAGACCAGTTACAACTATTGTAGCCCCAGAGGCAGTGTCCAGCGCTATTGATAAAAGAAGCCCAATAACTACGCTGAGAAGAGCGAACAGGGGAGAGAGAAGAACCGTTTCCCTTAATGATCGGCTTACCTGAAGACTAGTAATGCCAGGGAGAACGAGCAATGCAGATATAAGCAATACTCCCACGATGGGTATTGAAGCGATTACGGCGACGGCTGCCAGACCGCTGATCAGGTAATCGAAGAACCAGGTCCTCATTCCCGCAGCCCTAGCTTGAATTTCATCGAAACTAACATACGCAAGCTCTTTGTAGAAGAGAAAGACGATGGCTAGCGTCACCAATAGTATGACGGTAGCAGTTATGATTTCTTCAGTATTTACTAAAAGGATGCTACCGAACAGCAGACTTTCTAGATTAACACCAAACCCACGAGCTAGACTGAGAAGCACAATACCAGACGCCAAGCCGAGTTGCAAGAACAGCGCAATTGCTGCGTCCGAGGAGATCTTTGCAGAACGGGTTGCCTTTGTTATTCCCATTGAGCCAAGAATCACAGTGATTGCAGCAACCCAAAGTGGCTCAAGTCCGAGGTAATAGCCAAGCGCCAAGCCTCCGAAGGCGGTGTGGGCAAGACCATCTCCTATAAGAGAGTACTTCTTAAGGACGATGAACGTGCTCAAAACCGAACTAAGGATTGCTATTATGATGCCAATTAGGAATGCTCGCTGGATAAACGCCTGCTGTAGCATTGACAGGAAGAAATCAAGCGTGATCGTCATGATGCATTACCTCAACAGGGTAGCCATACATTCCAGGAAGTACTAAATCAGGGGAGAATTCCGAATTTCTCCCGCAGAAGAAAAGTGACCTGTTTATACAGATCACCTTGTTGGCAATTTTTGTTACAACGCCGATATCGTGGGAAGAGAGTATGATGGTTATTCCAACTTCGCTGTTCAGCTTTCCTAATATTTCGTAGAACTCAGTCTTTGATTGGGCATCTATGCCACTCGTCGGTTCATCAAGCAACAGCAGCTTCGGATCTGAGACGAGGGCCTTGGCGACCAATACCCTCTGTGACTGACCTCCAGAAAGTTGCCCTATGCGCCTGTCTCTGAGTTCGTATATACCCAGCATTTTTAATACCTCCTCGACTTTCCGCTTGTCGTCCTCGCTCAATCCATGGAGGATGCCTGCGCGGGGAACCCTTCCCATCAGGACGGTTTCAAAGACGGTTGATGGGAAGTTCGAGTCCTGTGTTTGGGTTTTTTGGGGGACATATCCGACATATCTGAGATTATTGGGTGAGATCTCCTCGCCGAATAGCTTAACCGAGCCGCAGCTCGGTTTTATCAAGCCCAGTATTACACCAAGGAGGGTCGACTTCCCAGCCCCGTTGGGTCCTATTAGGGCTACAAGATCACGCTCGTAGATTTCAAGCGTAATGCTGTCCAGTACGCAAACCTCGCGATATTGAACGCTTACATCTTTCAATTCGACTACGGGCTTAGCTACATCCAACACTATTTAGCGCCTCGATTATGTTCGTGACGTCTTGTTGCATCATTGTTAGATAAGTCATCCCTGCGAGTTGGTCTGCCTGGCTGAGTCCTTCAATGGGGTCCATGCGTATTAGAGTGGCATTCGTCTGGCTGCCGATCGCCTCTGAGATTGCGGGGTTCTCAAGTGACTCGTACCCCACATAGCACAGGTGGTACTGGTGTATGGCAGCTACTACATTCTGTACGTCACTGGGGGTTGGTTCCTCCTCGAATGGGCCCGAGATAGAGACTTGGGTAAGGTTATACTGCTCTGCGAAATACCCAAAAGCCTCGTGGAAGGTCACGAAGTATCTTGTCTTTACATTCGATGCAGCATTGATGATTTCGGAGTTTAGTTGATCGAGCTTGGCTTCATATGCATGCGCATTTGCTGTAAAATACTGCTGGTCCTGAGGATCAGCTTTCACCAATCCCTGAAGAATATTCTCAACTTCCTGCTCTGCAAGAACGGGATCCAGCCAAACATGCGGGTCAACGGTCTGGTTACCCCTCTGAAACTCTAGCGATACTGGAATCAATGTTATATTCTGGCTCGCGTCTATCACAATAAGTTTTGGATTATTTGCGGCGCTTATGACTTGGCTTATCCAAGGCTCGAGTCCAGCACCATTATATATGAGAACGTCTGCGCTCGCAACTCTCGCTATGTCCGAAGGCGTAGGATTGAAATCGTGCACATCGGTGGTAGCCGGAACGAGGAGGGTCACATTAACCTTGTCACCCACCACATTTTGGGCGAAGTCATACATTGGGTAGAAGGTCGCGATTACTTTCAATTCCCCCTCTCCAGCAGAGGGTTCAGCAGGGCGGTAAAGTTCGAAAGATGTAACGCTGGCAGCGATCGCTACGATCGCGACAACAAACAGCGCGACAGCTTTCTTACTACCTACCATATCTCCGCTTATCAATGATGGTATTATTAAATTTTTCTAATTTATTAATAAGAATATGCCCTGCAACGCTAGTTTTTAACGCCTTACCACCCAGACATCGCAATGCGCGTTCTTGATTACAAAATCAGCCACGCTCCCAAGCAGGGTGCGCTTCAATCCAGTAAGTCCCCTCGAACCGATTATTATTAATGAGACTCCACGCCTCTCAGCTTCGATGACAAGGCCTGCGCCGACTTTATCCCAGATCGTGACAATTTTAGATTCCACATTCTTCACACCAGCTTTCCTCGCCCGTTCTTCGTACTCTTTTAGCAGATCACCTACTTCTTTTGCGATGTCGCCAGGAACCTTTGGGGAAAGCGTTGGAAAATCTGTAAGTATCTGGGGATAAGGTGGCATTCCAGGCAATAGGGGGACTGAAGGCGAGTTGTGGACGCTGATTATGAGAAGCCGAGCTTCATAACGCTTAGCTGCATCGATCGCCACATCCAGCGCTGCTTCAGCAGGCTTGGAGCAGTCAACCCCGATCATTATGTAATCCATCATCTTTTCCATCAACTCTCGTAAGTTATTTTGTTTCAAAATCTATTAAACATATGTTTTAGACTGGGTAGGGACCTGCGAACGGAGATTGATTCCGAGTTGCTTGGTTTGGACTTGCTCAAAAACACAAACCATAATTTCCTCGTTCCAATGAATAGGTTGTTGGCGGCATTTGATGGCACTAAAACTAAATTTCAAGGCATTCATCTTTGATATTGACGGAAGTCTCTCTAGGGGTAACAGTCCGATTGAAGGAGCATCCGAGATAATAGCCATGCTTAGGCGAAAGGGCAAGAAGATTCTGCTTCTTACAAACAACTCGACTGGCACGCCGGAAGGGTACGCAGAAAAGTTGGGGAAGATGGGCATAAATGTGTCGCAAGAAGAGATACTCACTTCGTCAATGGCTACAGCAGTCTATATGAAGAAATTCAATCAGGGGAAGGTTTACGTTATTGGAGAGGAAGCGTTGTCATCAGCCATCTCCAGAGAAGGCTTTACCATCTTAAACGAAGAAGAGGCGAGAGAGGCGAAATATGTTGTCTGTGGGCTCGATCGCCATGTCACCTACGATAAGCTGGCTGCGGCCTCTTACGCGATCCAGAATGGTGCGAAATTCATAGCGGCAAATGCAGATCGGAGCCTCCCTGTAGAAGACGGATACCTGCCCGGAGCTGGGGCGATCCTGAGCGCCATTATCAAAACTACAAATGTAAGACCGTTAATAGTGGGTAAGCCTTCCAAGAGGATAATGAAGATTGCCATGGATCGGCTTGGAACGACCAAAGACGAGGTCGCGATCGTTGGAGATGCCTTGGAGACTGACATCAAGGCAGGCAGGAACTCTAGGATATACAGCATCCTTGTCCTTACAGGAGTGACCAAGGAGGAAGATCTGGCAACATCGAGAGTGAAGCCAGACCTTGTGCTTGGAAGTATTGCAGGTTTGTCGGATCTTCTTTAGAGATTGCTTTCACTGAAGAATCTTTAATAACATAATGAGCCGAAATTCAGCATATCAGGCTTTATATTTTAAACGGTGGTCATAATGCCCAAAGGGAAAGGTCTCAGCAGGGATAGAATTATTCTGGAGCTCGTTAATGCTCTTCGGCCATTAGATTATATTTACACATTCTGGGAGGGTGGCGCAGCTGCCTTCGGAAGAGTCGATGAGTGGTCGGACATTGACGTTAATGTTGTCGTTGATGACAATAAGATTGACGAGACTTTTAGCCAGGTCGAGAAGGCTCTTGCAATGCTATCGCCAATAAAGCTGAAGTACGAGGTTCCTAAGGAAACATGGCAGGACATGTCCCAGGCTTTCTACAAGCTAGAAAAAGCAAGTGATTATCACCTAATAGATCTTGCAGTCCTTAAGCTAAGCAAACGAGACAAATTTCTTGAGCCACGGGTTCATGGCAACTTAGTATTTTACTTTAAAAAAGGCGAAAAAATATCGCCTGCGCCTCTTGATGTGCAAGAATTTAATAATTCTATGCAGAAGAGACTGCTTCGTCTGAAAGCGAGATTTGATATATTCAACTGCTTCGTCCAAAAAGAGATCAACCGTAAGAATTACCTCGAAGCGCTTGATCTATACTACAATGTTACTCTATCATCATTAGTTGAGATATTGAGGATGATGCACAACCCCTTCCATTATGACTTCAAGATGCGTTATGTCCATTATGAGCTTCCCCCCGACGTTATCAAGAGGCTCGAGTGGCTCTATTCCGTAAGGGGTCTGGAGGATCTTCAGGGAAAGTATGAAGAAGCGAGCACATGGTTCAGCAGCTTGGCAGCAAATGTGCCGGCTGGGAGCTCCAATGCAACTAAGAGCTCACCTCCATAGAGCTGCTGCCAGTAGAAAGGAGGGGTGTTACCCTATGGAATCTCAAGGAGATCTCAGAGTTGAATAATGTGAATTTTCTTCTGAAACAGACGGACAGAATATGCTGAGATTATCCGTTTCCGACGAGAACTTCGCAAAACAGCAACAATAGAGTGACTATTGAGACGCATTTTCAGTAATGTTAAGTAACCCTGGCAGCTAATCGCAGTATATCGGTGGTTTCTTTGGAAATGGCTGAGGATCCGCTGACGGGGAAGCTTGTTGAGGTAGTAAGGAATTCGGATCTGGGTGTCGGTGCAGTTAGGAGGGGGAAGGTTAGGGACGTCTATGACCTAGGTGGCGAGCTCCTAATCTACCACACGGACAGAGTCTCCGCTTTCGATGTGGTTCTTCCCACGCTCATCCCTCGGAAGGGCGAGTCGCTGCTCAAGCTCTCGATCTACTGGATGGAAAGGAGTAGACAGATCTTCCCTAACCATCTCATCAATGTTGAGAATAGCAGGATCATCCGGGTTAAGAAGGCGAAAAGGATCGACATAGAGTGGGTAGTCAGGAAGTACCTCTACGGCTCGCTTTGGAGGGCATATAGTAGTGGGAAGCGGGAGCTGTACGGAATAAGGTTCCCCGATGGCTTGCAGATCGCTGATGTACTGCCCGCACCGATCTTGACCCCGACCACGAAGGCTGATGTAGGGCACGATGAGGAGATAGCAAAGAGCCTTGCAGTTGAGAAGGGGATAGTTGACAAGGATACATGGGAGGAGCTTGAGGAGGCTACTCTGAGGCTCTTCGGGTTCTATGAGTTAGAAGCAAAGAAGAGGGGCATACTGATACCAGATTTCAAGATTGAGTTCGGCATATGCGACGGAGAGTTGATCCAGATCGATGAGCCGCCAACCCATGACTCTGCCAGGATGTGGGCAGTCAAGTACTTCAAACCAGGTGAAGCGCAGGAGGAGCACTGCCTTGACAAGGAGTTCCTAAGGGAATGCCTTCGGCGGCTGGGATTCTCCGGCGAGGGAGCACCACCAGATCTCCCCCAAGAAGTGATCAAAGAAATTGTAAAGCGCTGCGTCGGGGCATACGAAGTGATGGCGGGGAACTCGGCGATTGAAGCACTGCAATTAAGAAGCGTTGATGAGATTCTGCCTAAAACTTAAGTCGAAAAGGACGATCATCGGTACCCCGAGAATAATTCGATCTTCAGGTGCTCATTAGGAATACCCCAAAGGCTTTAGCACATCAACTATAGCATCGACTGTATGTGCGCTGATGTAGAAGATGCGATCGGCAAGACTTGAGAAATGCTGTTATAGTGCACAAGAAGGAGACAATCCAGGTCTAGATTTGCTCTCTTTTTTTTGCCATGAATATATAAATAAAGCTTTAAAAGACAAATGCAAATACAAATGTTTATAACAATAGTAGCTGGTGTCTATCGGTGGTTGGGGAGAAGTGTGGGGTATTTGGCGTTAAATGCTATGGTGACGACAATGCTTTCGTTTACCTATACTGGGGCCTTGTCGCCCAGAATCACCGTGGGCACGAGTCCTATGGCTTCCTCACACACTCTGAAGGCCTCAGACGCTATGTAGACCTCGGTCTTGTCCCGAGGATTGACAAGCAAGAGTTCCTCCGTTGGAACATTCTTCTGCCAGGAAAGGTCGGCATAGCCCACGTTAGATACGGAACGTCCGGGCACAAGGATGTTTACGCCCATCTGAAAGACGCGCAACCAATGGTTGTATCGAGAGGTAGGGAGAAGCTCGGGTTGGGATTCAACGGCAACCTCGTTAACATCGGCTGGTTACGTGACATTATCACGCAGAAGAACGGGAGGCTGAAGACAACCTCAGACACCGAGCTGCTCTGCAGGTATCTCGTTGACAATGCAAGTAATGGGATCAGGGAAAGCATCAGGCTTTGCATGGAGAATGTAGAAGGGGCATTTTCGGTTGTAGGCTTGACGTCAAAAGGCGAATTCTTTGGATTCCGGGACCCGCTAGGCATGAGACCGCTCTGCTTGGGTCAAAGCAGGGATGGTTCAATCAAGGCGATATCATCAGAATCGGTTGGGATGAACATCAATGGCTTCGACGTCGTAAATGAGGTGAAGCCGGGCGAGATGATCCTCTTTAGGGAGGGAGGGATCGAGAGGGAGAGGCTGGTCAAGGATGGCAGGTCAGCCTTCTGCGGTTTCGAGTTTGCTTACTTCGCCCGGCCAGATTCGATTGTTAACGGTAGGTATGTCTATAAGGTCAGGGAGGAGTTTGGAAGGAACCTCGGGCGGAGATATAGGGAGGTTGTGAAGGACGCCGATCTTATAATTTCCATACCCGAAACCGCGGACGACGCGGCATACGGGCTTCACGAGGAAACTGGACTCCGATGGGAGAGGTCGCTGAGGCGTCACAGGTATGTCACGCAGAGGGCTTTCATCCTCGAGGATAATGAGCGGACGTCCACAATTGATAGGAAGATCAACGTCATAGATGGAAGCATGAGGGGCAAGCGGGTGATCGTGGTAGAGGATAGCATTGTAAGAGGCGATACTACCAAGACCATCATAAGGAAGCTCAGGGAAAGGGGTGCGGAGAAAATATACCTGCTTGTGACGTTCCCAAGGATCTCTAATCCATGCTTCTATGGCATTGACATGGCGAGTTTCACGGAACTGATAGGGTTCTACTTAGACGAGGATGGGATAGCGAAGGAGATAGGGGCAGATAAGGTATGCTACCAGCCCCTTGAGGATTTTATAAGGGCGACCGGCATGAGACCCGGTGACCTCTGCATGGCCTGCATAACCGGCAACTACCCGACTGAGCTAGCGCAGAGGATCGCTGACAAGGTGAGGTCGTCCGTTGAGAAGAGCGACAAGGGTAGGATCTACGAGCGTTTGGGATTGGAGGTTTAGTTAAGATGGCGGGAATTCTCGGATTGTACCTTTTTGACAGCAGGTGGAATGCGTACAACTTTGGGGTCTTCGGACTAATGGCGCTGCAGCACAGGGGCCAGGAGACTGCTGGTCTGGAACTCTTCGGCAGCAACGAGGGAAGGAAGAAGATAACGGGGAAAGGGCTGGTTGAGGAGGTCCTGAAGCCATCAGGCGGGCAGGGACATATCTGCGTCGGCGGAGTTTCGCCTTACCCGGAGGAGAACGCAGAGGTGCTGCCTATTGCACTCTCCGATAAGGTCTCCGTGGCGATAGATGGCAAGATTCTGGCTATCGATGGCTACAGATGGAACAGGTCCCTGAAGTACGAGGATAACCTTAGGAATGGGTTCAAGGTGATAGCGAAGGGATCTTGCGCCGACATGATGAAAGATTTCTTCAGCAGATGCAGTGGTGGGTTCTCCTACGTTTCGGTCAATGATAGAAGCGAAATGATCGCTGGCAGGGGATCGTTGGGGGTAAAGCCGCTTGTTTTAGGCAAGATGGGCTTCGATGGCGGCATCATCGCGTCGGAGAGCTGTGTGATGGACATCATCGGCGAGAGGGTGCCGATAAGCCCCGCAGAGAACATCGAGCCAGGGGAGGTCAGGGTATTCACGCCTATGTCAGCGCACTCAGAGCGGAGCTCGGCATCGAAGAAGAGGGCGTACTGCAGCTTCGAATATGTCTACTTGGCGAGGCCTGATTCATACATTAACGATGTCCCAGTGTACAGGGTCCGGAGGAGTATAGGAAAGAAGCTGGCAGAAGAAGGGCCTGTGGATGCTGATGTCGTGATAGGGGTTCCTGAGACTGCAATTCCGTTTGCCATGTCCTATTCAAACGAAACAGGGATACCAGTTGAGAAGGGCTTCGAGTTAACGGGAAGGAGGATAAGGAGCGCCATGAAGCCAAATCAGATGGAGAGACTCAAAGGGGTCCAGCTGAAGCTTAATGTCATCAGCGAGGCTGTAAAGGGCAAAAGGGTTGTGCTGATCGACGACAGCGTCGTGCGAGGGAATACCCTTGCAAACATAGTGTATCTCATGAAGGAGAAGGGGGCCAAGGAGATCCATGTTCGGATAGGGAGTCCCCATATAATCTCCCACTGCCCCTATGGGGTCGAGGTGCCACCAGAGGACGAACTTATCGGGAAGCACCTGTCAGAGGCGAAGATCGCTGAGGTCGTTGGCGCAGACTCCTTCAAATACCTCAGCCTTGACGGATTTACCGAGGCATCAGGAATGAACAGGGGAGAACTATGTATGGGCTGCTTCAACTGCAAGTATCCGGAGGGGTGAGACATGAAGATTCTTCTCATTGGAGGGGGAGGCAGGGAACACGCTGTTGCGCAGGCACTCTGCAAGAGCGCTAAAGAACCCAAGCTCTACTGCTTCTCAGATCTTGTTAATCCTGGGATCAACGCACTTGTTAAGAAGACCAGAGGCGAATACTACAGGGGTAATATCAATGATTCCGCCGCAGTTGTAAAGGCGGCGAAGAAGTCTGGGGCAGATTTCGTCTTTGTCGGACCAGAGGAGCCAAACTTCCATGGCGTTCCCGACAGGCTCGAGAAGAATGGCATTGCTTGTATCGGTGCCAGGAGGAACGTCGCTGAACTGGAGATGTCCAAGGCGAGCATGAGAGATCTCCAATGGAAGTATAAGGTACCAGGCAGGCTCTGGTACAAGAAGTTCAAGACCTTCGAGGAGGCTGCGCCGTACATTGAGGAGTTCGCGGACAGTGTGGCGCTCAAGCCCGCTAGGCAGGCTGGTGGGAAAGGCGTCAAGGTCATTGAGGACTTCCAAGTGTACCTCCAAGACGATAAGAGGAAGGTCAAGAGGGAGCATGCGGAGTCGATCATCAATGAGTACATGAAGGGATACGACGACATCGACTACAAACTCCTCATCGAGGAGAGGGTATGGGGGCCAGAATACACCGTCCACTGCTTTACCGATGGAAGGACGGTCCTGCCTATGCCGGCAGTCCAAGACAATAAGCATGCCTTTGACGGTGATCTGGGACTGGAAACGGGCGGGATGGGGTCCATATCATGCGGGATGAACCTCAGGTGGGGAAAGGACGACGAGAGGGCTATACTGACGGATGGCGAGTACCGTAAGTCCGTGGATATCGTGAATATGATGATAGAGGCCATACAGACCGAGACCAAGGAGAAGTACCATGGCATTGTTGCTGGGCAGATGATGCTCACATCCGTATGGGGACCGACGGTTATAGAGATGTACTCAAGGCTAGGGGATCCCGAAGCGGGGAACGTGCTGGCGGTGCTGAAGACGGACTTAGTGGAAATTTGCGAAGCAATTATTGGCGAAAGGCTCAACACGATCAAGGCGGAGATCGACGATAGAGCGGTCGTTGTGAAGGCAGTCTGCCCGGAAGGCTATCCGAACCACAGGGATGTCGCCAGCGGTCACAAGGTCGCCATAAAAGGAAAGGATGACGGTATTCTCTGGGCGTCCGTTGACTATAGCGATAAGGGTATCATCAGTGGTGGCTCGAGGGTGGTCGAGTGTCTTGGGATGGGCGACAGCATGCCAGATGCGAGCTTGAAAGCTGAGCATCTGACGCAGAAAGTGTCGCTTGTCGATGGCTGGAAGCTCTTCCACAGGGCAGACATCGGCTCCGAGAAATCAATGCATAGGAGGATCGCGCTGGGAAACATGGCCCGTGAGATCTACCAGTACAGGGAGGGAAAGGGGCTCTTAGGGAAGAGAATGATCTGGATACCTGGTAAGGGATTGGTTGAGGTGGGCTGAGATGCCCTTCAAGATGGACGAGGAGGGAAGGAACAAGCTCATTGACAGTGTGGCTTCCCACAAGAGAGAGTTCGAGGGCTTATTGCATCCCTTAGAGTCACTGACACCCGACAAACCAGCAGTCTTCATTTCGGTCGGGGGCGGCGAGCTCGGGGATCTGGCTATAACGTCGGCAAAGAGGTTGTATGGAGGCGCTTCTGGAGGTGTGAAGACCGTTGCCTTCGACAGGTACCAGGGCTTCCCCGCACAGGACGCGGCGGATGCCTCTGAGGTCTTTAACATGATGGACGGCGAGCTCCTAGAGAAGTATCTTAAGAAGTACGTGCCTGACCCCTCAGCGCCGCACGCGATCTACCTAGAGGTAGAGAAGATCGACACTTACAGGGCATTCAGGCTTGGCACGGAGAAAGGCTACAAGGTCATGTCCACGCCCTTCGGGCCGCTTGTCTGCATGGACAGGCACGCCACCAAGATAATGTTCGACAGACTGAAGCTGAAGAGGGTTGATTGGGAGTACGCCAACGATGATAGAGGCGTGCACGAAGCTGCAAAAGATTTTGGGCTGCCTGTGATAGTGAAACCAGTAATGACCTCAAGCGGCCACGGCACCTCAATTGTAAAGACAAAGGCTGAGCTGGACACCTCCTACGCCCATGCGGTGGAGCACGCCAGGGGAATCGGCGACGAAGTGATAGTGGAGAGGTACCTACCAGAACTGAAGGCGATGGGCACAGAGATCACACAGATAGTCGTGAGGCACTTCGACGAGAACGGCAAGATAACAGATTCATTCCTCCCCCCCATTGAGCATAAGAGACCGGGGGCGGCTTACCATGAGAGCTGGCTTCCTGCCTCAATATCCGGTTCAGCTGCTGAGGCATGCAAGGAGGGGGCGCAGAAGATAGCGGACTTCATGGGTGGAATAGGGGTTTATGCCGTGGAGCAGTTCGTGATAGGGGATAAAGTCTACAATAATGAAGTCGCAAACAGGCCCCATGATACAGGCTTGGTCACAAGGTGGATGCTGAACATGGACGAGGGCGGTGTTCAGCTGACTTCCACAATAGGTCTTCAGCTCAACCCATTCTCCCTGGAGATATCGAGGCAGGGAGTCTACGGTGTTGCGCATGTAGTTCTTGCACCCCCAGATATAGAGGGCGAGATGAAGGTGTCCGGGTGGGATAGCAGCAGGCTCAGCGCGCTGCAGACGAAGGGCGTGAGGGGGGACTTCTGGTACTTTGGGAAGCCAACAGCCTACCAAGGCAGGAGGATGGGCCTTGCGGTGGCTTTCCAGAGGGACCTAGAGCTTGCAAGGAGGAATGCAGAGATAATCGCCCATTATGCAGAGGGATGCATATCCTATGGAGGCACGTCCTGATGCCAAAGGTTGCGGTAATAATAGGAAGCAAGTCCGACGAAGCAGCTGGGACGCAGATAGTGGGCTTGCTCAAGGAATACGGTGTTGAATGCGATCTCAGGGTGATATCAGCCCACAGAAACCCGGAGGAGCTTGACGAATTCGTAAAGGCGAGCGATGCGGAGGTGTTCATCGCTATAGCTGGGCTTTCTGCGGCTCTTCCAGGCGTTATAGCCTCAAAAACCGTGAGACCTGTGATCGGCATGCCAAGGGAGGTCAAACTCAACGGGCTGGATGCTCTGCTCTCCATGGTCCAGATGCCTCCGGGCGTGCCTGTTGCAACGGTGGGCGTCGAGAACTGGAAGAACGCGGCATTACTAGCGATGGAGATCCTTGCGCTAAAGCACACTGCTCTAACGAAAAAGCTCAAAGAGGGAAGGGGGATGCGGTGAGAACAATGAAGGTGAGAATTGAGGTCAGGCTTAAAGCTGGGCATTTTGACCCCGAGGGGGATGTTACCTCCAAGTCCCTGAGGGATCTCGGTTTCCCTGCAGGCGAGGTCAAGGTAGGCAAGGTCTACACCGTTGATGTCAATGCGGGAAGCAGAGAAGCCGCAGAGAAACTTGCCCAAGAGATGTGCAGGAAGCTCCTTGCCAACCCGACAAAGGACGACTTCTCTGTGGAGGTGCTCACTGTTGAAGGGCGGGCTACTCAAAAGGACAAGCGATAAGCTGGAACTGATGACGCTCGACCTCTCCCTTGCGGGGGAGAAGGACCTCCTTGAAATCAGCGAGAGGATGGGTTTAGCCCTCAGCCTAGACGAGATGAAATTCATCAAAGAGCGCGCCAGCAGACCACTAACGGACGTAGAGATCCAAACCTTCGGCCAGACCTGGTCCGAGCACTGTATTCACAAGACCTTCAAAGGGGACATCTTGACGGAAAAGGGTACGGTAAGGAGTTTGTTCAAGAGTTACATTGCCAAGGCGACCAAGGAGCTAAACAAGCCATGGTGCGTCTCGGTCTTCGAGGACAACGCGGGGCTGGTTGAGTTCGACAAGGGGTATCTTGCTGCAGCCAAGGTGGAGACCCACAATCATCCCTCGGCGGTGGAGCCGTTTGGCGGTGCGGCTACGGGTGTCGGAGGTGTGATAAGAGACATACTCGGCGTCTGGGGAGAACCGGTGGCTGTGACGGACGTGCTCTGCTTTGGCCCCCTCAGCACCAAGCAGGAAGAGCTGCCTGCAGGCGTGAAACACCCAAAGTACATCTACAAGGGTGTTATTGCAGGGGTAGGAGCCTATGGCAACAACATGGGGATACCCACAGTCTCGGGTGGGATATTCTTCGACAGTGGTTACACGGGGAATGTTGTAGTTTACTGTGGCTGCATGGGCGTTCTGCCAGGGCGGTTGTACGTCAGGAACACAAAAACAAGCGATTATGCTGTATTGGCTGGCGGCAAGACAGGGAGGGATGGAATACATGGCGTAACCTTTGCTTCGGCAGATCTCTCGGAAAAGTCGGAGGAGCTCAGGTCTGCGGTGCAGATACCCAACCCGGTGGTAGAGGAGCGGCTGAAGAGGGCTACGATTAGGATAAGAGACGGGGCTCTAGCTTCGGGCGTGACCGATCTGGGGGGAGGCGGGCTCTCCTGTGCAACCGGGGAGATGGCGCACAGGTCGGACCTTGGTCTCGAAGTTGAGTTGAAGGGGCTGCACCTCAAAGAGGCGAAGATGGCACCCTGGGAGATATGGGTCTCAGAGTCACAGGAGAGGATGCTCTACTCCGTCCCCGAAGTGAACCTGAAGAGAGTTCTCGAGATATTCAAGGAGGAGGAGATCGAGGTCTGTATCCTCGGAAAGTTCAACAAGAGCGGCAGACTGAACGTCACATTCCGCGGAGAGATCGTCTGCGACCTTGAACTCAAGTTCCTATACAGCCCACCAAAGGTGAAGAGGAGGGCTAGTGCATTCAGGATCCCTTTAAAGGAGTGCAAGCTGAAGGAGCCAAATGATCTAGGTGAGGAACTCCTCTCGCTACTCTCCGACCCGAATCTGAGGAGCAGGGAGGATGTGATCAGGACTTACGACCACGAGGTAAGAGGGTGCACAGCTGGCAAACCCCTGCAAGGCGAACTGGGTGGTCCCAATGACGCAGCGGTGATAAAGCCCCTAAAGGACTCATGGATGGGGCTTGTCATCTCATGTGGCATCAACCCATTCTACGAGGATCCGTACTGGATGGCCGCATCCTCGATAGAGGAGGCGGTAAGGAACAATATTGCGGTGGGCGGTAGAAGGGTTGCAGTATTGGATAACTTCGTCTGGGGCAATCCTGAGAGAGAGGACAGGATGGGAGCTCTGCTGAGGGCTTGCGAGGCGTGCTATGATTTCTCTCTTGCGCTTGACGTCCCGTTCATATCTGGGAAAGACAGCCTGTACAATGAATCGCCACTTGGCCCCGTCAGGCCGACGCTGCTCATCACAGGGATCGGCATAATGCCGGACGTGAGGAAGGCTGTGACGGTCGATCTCAAGAAGAATGGAGACCTGGTCTACCTAATCGGCTTTACCAAGGAAGAAATGGGCGGTTCAGCTTATTTGAGATCCAAGGGAGCGACAGGGGGGTCGTGCCCGAAGGTCGATGCATCGATGTCCCGGAAGATTACGGAAGTGCTTGTGGAAGCCATAGATTCAGGGATAATAAAAGCGTGTCACGATCTCTCCGATGGTGGTCTGGGGCTCACCGCTGCGGAGATGGCGATCGCCTCCGGTGGGCTGGGGTTGACCCTTGACATGAGGCAGGTGTTGTCCCAAGTAAGGAGGGGAGATCTGCTGCTCTTCTCCGAGTCAACTTCGCGGTTCTTGGTAGAGGTGGAGGAGGAAAAGAGCGAGTATTTTGAACGGGCATTGAAGGGGATTGCACTCAGCCGTGTGGGCGAGGTAACTGACATGCCAGGGCTGAAGCTGATCGATCCGGCCGGAACGGAATCCGTGCTGAGCGCCTCAGAGATGAGGAAGGCCTGGAGGGGATATTGATGGAGCTCAAGAAGTCCAAGGCCTGCGTCCTGAGGGTTGGCGGCACGAACTGCGACCTAGAAGTGAAGGTCGCCCTCGAGGAGCTGGGCCTAAAAACAGACATCCTCCACATGAACCAGTTGGCAGATGGAACTCTTTCCAATTACCAGATGCTCGTATTCCCGGGCGGGTTCTCCTATGGGGACTACGTCAGGGCAGGCGCAATCTGGGGCAAGGAGATCTTCACCAAGCTGAGGAAGGAGCTTGGCAAGTTCACAGATGATGGAAAGCTCGTGATCGGGATCTGCAACGGGTTCCAGGTTTTGGTTGAGGCGGGGCTTCTGCCAGGGAACAGCGTTGCAGGTGTCCCTACGGCATCACTCGCGAACAACTCTTCCGCGAAGTACGAGTGCAGGTGGATATACTTGAGGGTAGAAAGCAGACAGACCCCATTTGCACGGACGATAAAAGTCTGGGATACCCTCTGGATGCCCATTGGTCATGGGGAGGGAAGGTTCATTCTACCCTCTGAGGAGGCACTTAACGAGCTAGTGAAGGAGAACCAAGTTATCTTTAGGTACGCGATGCCCGATGGCAGACCTGCCGATGGCAGATACCCCCACAACCCAAACGGTGCAGCGTATGATATAGCAGGCATATGCAACAAGAAAGGCAATGTTATGGGAATGATGCCCCATCCTGAGAGGGCATTCTTCGGCTGGCAGACCCCCAGCCAGAGAGGGAAAAGGAAAGCCAGAGGAGATGGCAGGTGCGTCTTCGAAGGTGCGGTCGAGTACATCAAGAAGTATTAGACCGACATTCTTTGCAGAAAAGGATAAGAAGAAATTACCTATAATCCGTCCTTCTGCCAGTCACTAGGTAGATCACTTCGCTCGAGATGTAGCAAGCATGATCCGCAAGCCTCTCTATAATCCTGGCTGTCAAGCCGTTGAAGAGTATGCATTCGGTCTTGGATGTTGGTTTAGTCCTGTGCATTGACAGGATCATCCTGTACCTCTGGTCGATTGAATCATCGCTTTTTATTATCTCGGCAGCCTTTTTGGCATCACGCTCGAAGTACGCCTTAAGGCTCTGCCTTACCATCTCCCGGGCGTCATCGAGCAGGGCAGAGACTTCTTTTACATCGCAGGATTTCACTTCAAATTCATCAAGGGTTTCAATAACGTTATATAAGTACCTGCATACCCTGGAGAGGTCATAGGATAGCTTCATGGCGACTGTTACGGCCCTCAGATCGCTGGCGAAGGGCTGGTATCGTATTATCGAACCTACGCACATCTCCATCACATCATCCTCCTTGAGCTGGATGCTCTTGGAGAACTCGTAGGCGGTAGATCTCAGCCCCTGTTTCTTGTTTTTGAGGGCATCCTGCACAATTGCGCCAAGGGTTTCGTTGATCTCCTGCATCTGCGCTATCATGGCATTTATCCTATTCAGATATTCAAGATCTGTTGTCATCATCCAAACCTACCTGTAATGTATCTTTCAGTGAGCTGGTTCTTTGGGGATTCGAAGATATTGGCAGTTTGGTCGAACTCGATGAGCTCTCCCAGATAGAAGAACGCTGTCATATCTGATATGCGGGCAGCCTGCTGGACATTGTGCGTGATGATTATGACTGTGGTCTCGTTCTTAAGCTTCTTGACCAGTTCCTCGATTTTCGCTGTGGAGGCGGGATCCAAGGCTGATGATGGCTCATCCATCAGTATAACCTCGGGATTCATGGCAAGCGCACGCGCAATGCATAGGCGCTGCTGCTGCCCGCCAGAAAGGCTTGCGCCAGATTTCTTTAGATCGTCTTTCACCTCTTCCCACAAGCCGACAGATTTCAGGTTCGCGTCGGAGAGCTCGCTAAGCTCCTGTTTCTTGTAGGTGCCTAGAAGCTTCAATCCAGCAACAACATTATCAGCCACTGACATATTGGGGAAGGGGTTGGGCTTCTGAAAGACCATCCCCACCTTCCGCCGGACATCCATGGGATCCATTGTGCCATAAATATCAGCCCCGTCCAAGAGCACCTTCCCAGAGACTTTTGCGCCTGGCACAAGCTCGTGCATCCTGTTTATGCACCGTATGAATGTGGATTTCCCGCAACCAGAGGGTCCAATTACGGCAGTGACCATCTTCTCAGGAATCTTTACGTTAACGTTCTTGAGAGCCTGCTTCTGGTAGAACCACGCATTGAGATCCTGGACGTCCAGCTTAGTTTGCATTCTTTCAAAAACCTTCCTTATATTTTGGTTTTGTATAAACTCGCACTATAATGTTTATCGCCACAACGATCAACGCCAAGAACAGTGCAGCACCCCAAGCCTGTGTTACCAGGTTCGGGTAACCGCTCAAGGCGTAATTGTAGATGAGAACCTGCAAACTTGCCATCGGCTGGTTGATGCCGGTGGGCCAAAAATTGCTGAAGAGAGCCGTAAAGAGGAGGGGGGCGGTCTCGCCGCTGATCCTAGCAAAGGCCAAGAGGGAGCCCGTTAGAACGCCACCCTTGGCTATCGCCAGGACAATCCTTGTCGTCCTTATCCACTTCGGGACCCCCAGGGCTATGGCTGCCTCGCGAATGTCATTGGAGATCACCCGCATAGATTCCTCCGTAGCTTTTCCAACCAAGGGGATCATCATCAGGCCCAAGGCTAGGGCAGAGGCAATGGCAGTATAATGGCGGTCAGTGGCAGACTGTGACAGTGCTATGATAATTGTGGCATAGGCGAACAATCCCAGTATTAGCGACGGGATTCCGGACAAGGACTCCACTGTAGTTCTTACCATTGAGGCGAACCAACCCTCCTGGCCGTACTCCGAGAGGTACATGCCTGTGAGGACCCCCAGGGGTATACCGAATAGGCATGCCATGCCGTTGATGATGAACGTCCCAAGGATAGCATTGCCTATGCCGCCCTGGATCACCGGGGAGACTAGGAAGCTAATATTCCAGGCGGCGAGACCATTGTATATCACATCTCCTATGATCCAAAGGAGGGGGATTATTACAGCAGCAGTAACCAAGAAGCATAGGATCTTCACGAAAGTCTCTTTGCGCTTTCTTGATAGCAGGTGCATTAGCCAAAACCTCTCTTGGAGGTCCTTTTTATGAGAGACCGCGAGATAAAATTCACGGCGAGGCTAATGACCATAAGGATCAGGGCCATTTCTAGTAGCGCACTAAACTCGAGACCACCGGCTTCTCCCACTGCGCCCGCAATCTTGCTGGTGATAGTCGTGGCAGGTGCGAAGATCGAGTACCCAGAGAAGGGCCAATAGTAACTATTCCCGATGACCATGGTCACTGCCATAGTCTCCCCCAGTGCTCTGCCTAATCCTAAGATCACGGCAGCTACTATTCCTAGGCGGGCGAATGGTAGACCCAGATGGCGGATGGTTTCTGACTTGGTTGCGCCTAGTGAAATCATTCCTTCCTTCAAAGGCACTGGAGTCTTTGATAAAAGTTCAATCGTAATTGCAGTGATTATCGGGATTACCATTATCGTGAGTATCACAATGGCGAGGAAGATGCTTAATCCGTAGGCAGGACCAGAGAAAAGGGGGATGAAGCCTATGGCACCGATTATCGGCTGCTCCACATTTGTCTTGATCAATGGCGCAATTATCCATAGCCCCCATATGCCATAGATAACGCTCGGGATGGCAGCGAGCAGGTCAATGAAGAGGGAGAGAACTAGTTTGGATCGGGCTGGAGCATACTCTGTGAAGAATATGGCGATACCTATGCTCAGTGGTATTGCCACTAGTGTCGCGACAGCTGCGGATATTAACGTACCGGCAATGGCTGGCAGGGCGCCAAAGATGTTATTGTTCGGATCCCAGACTAGCCCCGTTAAAAAACTCCAGCCATTCTGATAGATGGATGGAAGTGATGTCTCAAAAAGCATGAGGAAGATTGCTACGAAAAGCCCCACGACAATAAGAGAACACGCGATTAGGAAGTACTTGAACAAAGAGTCCTGAAGTTTAAAAAAATGGGATTTCCTGGCCTTCATTAATATCCGGGCTCTATTTGTTCTGTTGATATATGGTTATCGCTGAGCCACCGTAGGTCAGGGTATTTATCGCATTATTGGCAAGAGTGACAATTGAGCTGGGCAGCTGTGGATAGTAAAGAGGCGGTCCGTATACTTGCCCCTTGTTAACGCACCACGAGATAAAGTTCGCCAAGTCTATTGCCTTGTCATGCCCCAGGTATGTCATGTTTGTATAGACAAAGATGTAAGTGAAAGAAGAGATGGGATAGACGTTGCTCCCTGGCAAGTTGACTATTAGGTTGCCTATGTTGCTCTGCAGAAGGGGTGCGCCGGCATTTGTTGCTGCAGCGATGGTCGTTAGGCTTGGAGTAACGAACTGACCATCATGGTCTTGGATATTGGCAAAGGTAATAGCATTTGAGGCAGCATAGAAGTATTCAATGTACCCAATTGAGCCCGATATCTGTTTGACTACAGCTGCTACGCCGCTATTCTGAGCCCCAGACTGCTGACCATTAGGCCAATTTATTGTGTTTCCATGGCCTGACACCCAAACATTGCTGGCATTGGAGAGGTAGGAGCTGACGATGTTGGTTGTTCCGCTTGAGTCCGAGCGGTGAACTGGGACTATAGCCATGTTAGGCATAGTGAATCCTGGATTCAGTGACTGAATCTGGGGGTCATTCCAATTGGTTATGTTGCCCTGGAAGATTTCAGCGATCACATTGGCTGTCAGGTTCAGACCCGAAGGTATACCAGGGAGATTGTAGGCCATGGTTACGCCACCGCATGCCTCGGGTATCTCGACAATGTTGGTGTAGGTTGCCAGCTGGGCGCTTGTCAAGGGTGGATCCGAACCGGCGAAGTCAAAGGTGTAATTGAACAGATTCTTTTGTCCGGTTCCGCTGCCCACGGACTGGTAGGTAATCTGAACAGTCGGGTTCAGATTGTAGAAGTATGCGGTCCAGTTTGACATGAGCGGGTATACAAAAGAGGAGCCTCCACCAGTCAACGAAGCTGCAGGCAATGTGTTGTTAGTTGTGCCACCAAAGGGATTGTCAATGGCAATGTAGGCACCGACTGCGATAATTACAATAATGATTGCGGCAATGACTGCATAAACAGTATTGCTCAGACCTTTATTGCTGTTTTTTATCATAATAGATTCCCGTGTTCACAGGAGGTGTAAATGGATATATTTCCTTCCCAAATAGTATATATAAAATAAAAACGAATATATACTTCAAAGGTTGATATATTCTTTAAGGAAGGGCTGGGGAATGGGTATCAGGAGAGTACAGAAGGTAGGTAAATCTACATACACAGTCTCACTTCCCCAAGATTGGGTGAAGGCCAAGAGCCTCGCTCCAAAGGCAGAGGTGGACGTCCGCTCGCTGCCCGATGGCAGTTTGAGGGTCGCTACGCTCGACTCGATCAAGAATGATTCCAAGACAAGGGAGATAGTGATAGCTCCAAGGGATCCTGACTCAGGTTTCATAATAAGAAAAGCACTCGCTGCGTATGTGTCCAATTACGACGTGATCAAGCTAGACCTCTCCAAAGTAACCCTAGAGCCGGGTGGTAAGGAGAAGATCAGGAAGATAATAAAGAGCAAAATGGCTGGTGGCGAGATTATAGAGGAGAGCGTGAACCAGATAACCATACAGATTCTACTAAGGCCCTATGAGTTCCCCCTGGACAAGCTTCTCCTCAGGATGGCCACCATGGCGCGCGACATGATGGCGGATGTGAGCAGGGGTATAAACGAGAGAGCAAGGAGCATGCTTGAGGATGTTACCGAGAGGGACGAGGATGTGGACAAGCTCTACTTCATGGCAAGTAGATGGCTGACCAGCATGATTGGCGACCAAGCTTCGCTTCAGAACTATGGCCTCAAGCAAGCCAAAGACTGCCTGGAGTATGGGCTCGCCTTCAGGCACATGGAGAGGATCGCTGACCACATCAACAGGATCGCTAGCAATTTCCTTGTCGTGATCGATGAGGTAGACAGGGATACCGGCACCTCTTTCGCAACAGTCCTTGATGGAGCGAGTGGGGTCCTCATAAGATCCGTTAATTGCCTTCAGAGCGGCAGCCTGCAGGAGGCCAACAGGTCGATACATGATGCGAGGAAAGTCATCCTTTCAGCTGAGGACCTGATGAACAAGATCGTAGAGCTAAAAATGAAGGCAAAAACAATTGGAGCCCTCATAATTGTTGTAGATAGCATAAAAAGGATTACTGAGTATGGCATAGGGATTTCTGAGATTGCTTTCGATCTCCATGCAGATTGAGAAAAGGGAATAATTAGATGGACTTCACGACGTCATTAAGGCCTTTTTTCCTGTGCCTTGGCGATTTCTTTTCCTTTGGGTAGCCGAAGCCTAATACGCCCGCAAGCTGCATTTCCTCCCGCTTTGCGCCCAGAAGATCAGAAAAGTCGTTATCCATGAGCAGCGGCACGCCAAACCAACAACCTCCAATTCCTAGGCCCGTTGCTGCTAGCAGCATATTTTCAATGGCTGCTGCGACGCTCTGATGCGCCCATAGCTCCTCGATTCGGGGAATGGTGCAGAACCTCTGCCTCAAGTCTACAAAAACAGCTACATAGAAGGGTGCCTTGAAGAGCCCCGCCTCAGCGTCCTTTAACCACTTATCTATTCGCTCATTGGACCATGGTTTTTTTAGCATCTTGCTGAAGTAGACCTTCTGGGCTTCTGTGAGAAGGTCATAGAGCTTATTTCTCTTCACCACCGAATCGACCGTAACGAAGATCCACTGTTCGCTTCCTGAAGCGGTTGGAGCCCTGATCGCAGACTCGAGGATCCGCTCTTTCTCCTCTTTCTTTAATGGGGTTTCCCTGAACTCCCTGACCATTGTCCTATTATTCATAGTGTCGAAGAGATCTGCCATTAAGTCGCACCACTAGTGCAAATATTCATAGGTTCTTTTATACGGGTTGTGCTAATCCGAAATATCTGTTGTAACACTACCAAATTATGTCTTTTTTCATTTCGACATCTAGTATGTGTATATGATTTTTTTTGGGAATAATAGGTAATTGAGCATTACGAAGCGGATCCTTTGTTTCTGATCAGTCCTTGGAAAGGTGTTTTTGGTGCAGAATCGCAATTCCCTTAATTCCACTGCGGCCTGCCAACTCCTTTAGCAAAATGCCCTCATGAGAAGATCGGCATTACTAGATGACTACAAAGTGAAGTAAGATTAGTTGCCCCCACTCGTCTCCTCCTGCTACGGTGTAAATTCCAGACGAGAAATTGCTGAATTCCGTATGACCCAATAGGCCTCCTGTCCAGTACCCGCTTGCCGTCACGCTAGAGACCATTGACAGGTTGAAATTGGGGTACGGAGCGTTCACACTGGCCATGTCACTTATGGGCTGGAAGGTATAGGAGATTATATCCAATAGAATATCAGGGCACATATAAGTGCCGGGTTGGTAGAGTTTCAGAGCTTCCTCGTTGATGAGTGTCTCGAGGGTCTGCCTCTCGCCTACCTTTATCCTAGGGATTTCCACCATCGATTCAAAGTAGTCATTGAGTTTATCCATCATGTCTTTTGTTTTCAGGTCGTTAAGGTACTCTCTCTTTCCTTTCTTGTTTCTTGTTGATGTTTCAGCCTTGGTGATGAAGTCCTTGACCGTTACTCTCTGGCAGTACTGTATCACAAAATCATCAATGAGATAGCGGTAAAGCTCTTGGAAGTCGCAAAATTAGATTAATAACTAACTCTGCTTACAAATCTTTAGACTCTCAGTTTTTCGGATTGATCAAATGTTTATTAATTCTAATTTTTGAGTGGACCATCAACCATCATCAGAATTGAATTTTATTAGTTGAAGAAGGTGTAAGTTTATAATAATATCCTCTACTGGTAGGATATCATAAATCATAATAGCTAAAAATGAGTTGAGAACCACATCAGTTCGTGATCCCATGCTAGAGAATGTCGCAGGTCTCATCTTCGGCATGGCTATCGTATTTGTTGGTTCTCTACTCTTCGTAAATGCAATTGAGTATCTCGGCTTCAGGTTTCAGCTGGGGGGTTCATTTGTCTCTGCCACCCTCAGCCCCCTTTTCACATCACTCCCTGAGATGATAATATTCCTCGTAGCAATATTCAGCTTAGGGGGGATAAGCGGGCAGGAGATCGGGGTGGGTACGCTCTTTGGGGAGCCATTCATGGCCTCAAGCCTTTCATACGGCCTGGTGGGCCTGGTAGCGATAATTGGCTATAGGCTGAAAAAGAGGCAGGATACGGTGCTGGAGGTTAGTAAGCACCTCGTACTCCCCTACGCTTTCATAATCATCCTCTTCCCCGCAACATTGATTCCATCTTTGTTCAACAGCAGCATTGTGAGGTATGGCTTTGCGCTCCTCTTTTTCGGGGCGTACGCGGTCTATGTCATATTAACTGTCAGGACGAAGAACCTTGAGTCCATTGAGGAGGCGGAGGACCCTTACATTGGCAGGTTCGTTAGCCACCTGACCTATGGAGGGATAGTCCAGCTGATAGCCGCTGTAGCCCTCATATACTTCGCTTCAACACAGATGGTCGCATCGGTAAAGGCTATCGCTGAGGCTATAGGAATCAGCGCACTAGGGCTCTCGATAATCCTCATCCCTGCAGCAACAGCAATACCGGAGACCGCAAGCGCGATCATATGGACGTGGAGCGGCAAGGACACGCTGGGTGTTGGTGCACTTGTGGGCGAGAAGATCCTCTTTGCAACCTTCTATCCTGCTTTGGGACTTTTGCTGACAGCATGGATCCTAGACATTTATGCCTATGTTAGCGTTGCAGCAACAACCGTTGTATCACTAATTCTCCTCTACTTCGTCTATAAGCAGAGGATCCCTTGGTACGCAATGCTATCAGGACTTGCCTTTTTCATTGCCTACGCTGTGATAATCTTCTTCCGTCCAGTATAATGATGACTGCATATGCTATGGGATTTTGCCCATGAACTTTTCCATCCTGTCCATAGCCTCTTCTAGGTACTTCATGGCGGTTGCGTAGCAGAGCCTCAGGTGATTCACCCCGTACTTACCGAATGTCGAGCCCGGCACCGCCGCGACTTTAGCCTCCAACAATAGTTTCTCGGAGAGAGTGACGTCGCCCCTGCCTTTAACCCTTGGGAAGATGTAGAATGCTCCTCCAGGTTTTGAAACTTCCATCCCATCCATATTTCTCAGCCTGCCGTAGACGTAGTTCCGCCTCGACTCGTACTCACTCCTCATAGCCTCGATTGAAACCTTACTGCGCGGATCTCCGAGAGCCTTTGCTACCGCGTACTGTCCAAACGACATTGGGCACGCGTCAAGGTACATCTGGAGCTTGGTCATCTTCGCGATGGTCGATTCGTCCGCGACAGCGTAGCCTAGCCTCCAGCCAGTCATGGCATAGGTCTTGGAGAAGCTGTTTATGGTCACTACCCTCTCTGACATTCCATTCAGCGAGGCCAAGCTCACATGCTCCTCGCCGTCATAGATCACTTTCTCGTAGACCTCGTCGGAGATGACCCTCAAATTTCGCTCTGCTGCTATCTCTGCGATCTCCTCGAGGTCTTTCCTTCGGAGCACTGAACCCGTAGGGTTGTTGGGTGAGTTGATGATTATACAGCGGGTTTTACGCGTCATCGCCTTTCTCAGGTCTTCCGGAGCAACACGGAACCCCCTGCCGATGTATGTGCCGACCTCAACCGCCTTGCCCCCGACGAGCCTCACTGCCGCGCTGTGCGTGACGAAGCAAGGGGAGGGAATGAGGACCTCTTCCCCCTCCCTCAGGAAGGTTGATAGGGAGAGCAAGAAAGCTTGGTTCCCACCGGCCGTGACCATTATATTCTTGTCGGGGTCAGCCTGTATCCGGTTATCCTTCAGGAGCTTGACAGAGATCGCATCCCTTAGTATCTTGAGACCGTTGTTGGGGGTGTAGTGGGACATCCCCAGGTCCAAAGCCTCTTTGGCGTATTCCTTGATATGTGAGGGGGTGTCGAAGTCTGGCTCGCCTATTCCCAAGGAGATGACACCCTTGTGCCTACCCGCAAGTTCGAAGAGTCGCCTTATCCCCGACGGGGGGATTTCATCAAGCCTATCCGGGATCGACATCTTTGACCAACCATTCAGAAAGCGTTGGATGGACTAAAAAGCATTCTGGACATCGGAGGCTGTCTATTGGCAGGGTCAGTAATCGAATTTCCCGTGTTCCGATTTTATCAGCACCGAGTTGCCCGATGGAGATTTCTCGCAATAGCCGATCACCCGGGCTTCGATCCCGTACTTTTTGGAGGCTTTCAGGACAGGTTCCACCTCACCCTTTGGGACAATGAACTCAAAGCCTATGCCCATGTTGAATTCCCGATACATATCCCTCCACTCCTCGGTGGACTCGCCTTGGATCAGTTCGAATATGGGATCGGCCTTTGGCAGCTTGTCCTTTACGAAGCGGATGTTTCTTCCGAGTCGTTTGCACTTTGTGAGCCCCCCTCCGGTGTTGTGCACCATGGCATTAACCTTGCCATTCTTTAGCACTTCCAAGGCCACCGGGAGGAATATTCTGGATGGCGAAAGGAGCGCCTCGGCAACAGTCATTTCCAGCTCTTGTGGCACAGAGTCCAGCTTGAAGTGACCTGTATATCCCTTCAAGCGCTCGCTGCCTACTTCAGGGTACTTCTGGTTGTAATCAGGGCAGAGAAGGTTGTGCCTGGCCAGGGTTACTCCGTTGCACATTAGGCCACTGTTCTCTTTGGTCTCGTACTTTGATCTGCCGCCACTCCTGAGGCCGACAATCAGATCACCCGGGGCTATGTTTTTGCTGGTAACTATCTTTGAAAGCTGGACCTCGGCATAAACAGTCCCAGAGACATCGAAGGTCCTCACAATGTCAGGAAGGTCCGCAGTCTCCCCGCCGCTGAATAGTATCTGCGTTCCTGCCGAGAGGAGGTTTGAAAAGGTCCTGGAGAACCCGCCTGCCAACCCAACCAAGAGGTCCTCTTTGTCAATCATGAAACCGTTCAGCGCTACATAGTCAGAGAAGGCGTGCGGTATCCCTCCGACGCAGATGACGTCGTCCACATTCATCGCAATCACATCGGCAGCCAAAGGCTCGAACCACTTACAGTCACCAGTCTCCTTGTAACAGAGGTAGGAGACCAGAGGTTTGCTGCCCGCCCCGTCCTCATGGAGGATGATCCCTTTCTTAGAATCGGATGGGTGCCTGACCACTGAGCAGAAAGCCTCGGGGAATAGATCATCGGTTATTGCCCGAAGGTATTCTATCCCTTTCTTGCTTACATCAACGCCCAGTGACTCGTATCTTGACGGCAATGCCTCCCAACCTCGTTGAGAACTGGATTCGTTTTTCTTCATAAAGGTTGCCTTCTGTGTCACGATCGCGCCAATCTCGAGGCAGTTCGGAAACCCAACAAGCTTTAATAATTATGGAGTCCCGATAATCACCTGTGAGATCGGATGAGTGAGGAGCTCAAGAAGTACGTCGAGGATGCCCTTCATAAGTGGATAATGAAGCAGATCGAGGAGGGCAACTTCAAAGCAAACCTCAGGATCGAGATAGATAGCCCCATAGAAGTAAAAGGTATGAAGGGCAGGGTTGTGGGCGAGATCATCTTATCGGAACAAGTTCCAGAGCGGCTTCCATCGATCCCTGCAGAGTATCCGAAGAAGGCGGAGGGAGAGTCCGCTGAGGCAAGCAGTGGAGAGCAGAAGAAAGAAGGGCGGGCTCAAAGTTCCGAGGATATGAGCCTCTCAGACGTTGACAAGCTGCTCAGGTCCCTGGGCGTATGAGCGTAATGGGCATCAAGGCTATTTTTTACTAGCTTTCGTGACGTCGATATGCAGCCCAGTGTGCATTTCCAACTCCTTCACCTTCGACTCGACTAAGCCACAGAGTGATGAGTCAGTGTATATGGTGAAATCGCTTCCTTGGCTTGCTGCCAGAAGCCCAAACTCCACAGCATGAAAACGGTAGTGGACATCAAGCTGCCTCTTCCTTGCTATCCTGCGTGCAGTTGACCCGAAAACACCCGAATGCATGTGGGAAACAGAGAGCAGATCGTCCCGAGGAGCCATTTGCTGGATGTCCTCTTCATCGACACAGACCAGCGTAATCTTGCCAACCGACTGGTTGGTCGTTGAGAAAAACTTTTGCGAGAGCTCGACGATATTCCGTGGGTAAGGTTTTTCAGGTGAACCAGTCCTCAAGTGGAACTGCTGGTTGAGGAGGAAGGCCAGAGGCGGCATAAGGCCGAGGTCGTGAAGGAGCTCAGCCTGCTCGAAGAACTCATCCGATCCACCCGAGAAGACCAAGCGCCCTGCATTCAGCGCCCTCACCTCGTCCGCCCACTCGTAAGCGGTCTCAACATCGTGTGTCGAGATGATAACAGTCAATCCCCTGTTGTTGAGTTCGTCAGATAGCTCCAGCAGCTCGTGCACCATCTCATAGTCGAGGCCAGCCGTCGGCTCATCCATGACCAGAACGTTTGGCTTCATGGCGAGCGCGCCAGCTAGCGCAACTCGCTTCCTCTCCCCAAAGGAGAGCTGCTGAGTAGGCTTTTCGCGGCTATTTTCCAGCCCTATCCATGATAGGGCTTCATCCACCCTGCGCCCAACCTCCTCCCTATTGAGCCCCAAGTTCAATGGGCCGAAGGCGACATCCTCCTCTACCGTGGCTGAAAAAATCTGATCATCAGGGTTCTGGAAGACAAGAGCTATGTTTTTGCGCAGTTCAGCCAGTGATGAAGAATCGTAGGAGATCTTCTTTCCTTCATAGAAGACAGTACCACTATCAGGTTTGAGAACGCCGTTGAGATGAAGAAAGAGCGTCGATTTGCCAGCGCCATTGGGGCCCAGAAAGACAGTCTTCTTCCCCTTGGGTATGTCGAGTGTGACGCCGGACAATGCCATAGTCACATTATCATAGGAGTATGAGAGATTCTCTGTGCGAAGAATTGGCTGTGGCATGCTGCATCCTCACAGTACGAGCCATCCAGACGTAAGATAGCCAAGGTAATACAGTATAAAAAAGATGGCGATCGGAACTATGACCCAGACTGCAGTCATCTTTGGAGGCGTCTTGAAGGAAGGGAAGCTTCCTTGAAAGTTGCGGCAGTAGAGGGCATATTGCCCCCTTTCAGCGAGATCCATGGAGCGGCTGAAAACGCAGGCTGTTATTATGGAGATTGTCCTGATTGAATTCCGCAACCCCTTGAAGCCCAGACGGCACTGTGCAGCAGTTATCATTAGCTCGACCTGATCCGCAAGCAGGAATGAGTACCGGTAAATTAAGACCGCCAACTCGCTGATGCTAGCTGGGAGACCTACCTGCCGCAGGGCAGTGAAGAAGTGGGGGATCGAGGTCGAAGATGCAAAGAAAAGAAGGATTGACAGATCAGCTACCGCCCTTAAGAAGACGAGTACACCCAAATTCATTCCTTCCCGTGTCAGATAAAGAGTCAATGGGCCCAATTCTGCGCTAAGGAGCGTCGACCCTGGGGTCAACAAGGCTATGATAAGGGCTCCAATCAGAATTACCAGCAGGGTATCGATGCAGGCAAATAGAAATATCCTTGGGAGGTAAAACTTGCTCGAAAGGCTGAAGAGGATTGTTCCAATGGCAAGAACAACCAATGGCACGGCAGGAGAGTTGGTGAAGAGCGTGGCAAGTATTAGCGCCAAAGAGAGAACAAGTTTCCCCAAAGGGGGCCAGTTCCTGAACGGGCTGTGGAGATAGAGCCTGTCCATGGAGGTCTCGTGCATTTATGGCCTCAACCTTCTCCATTCTCCTTCTTTTTCTCTTCCTGCTTCCGGGCGATTGATTCAGAGGGCGTGTGCCCTATGAAATACATTATTACAAATGTTCCAAGAACAACAGCTACGATTAAGAATAGTGTCTCGATCTCGGGAGGGAGCTGGTAGATCGGAGCGAACCATGATTTGAAACCAGGATAGGTATTTCTGATCATATTGCTGATGATATCGTCTGATCCCTGAGAGCTGGCATTGGCGTTGATGACGAGCACGAAGGCAATCATGGCAATGATAAAAGCCACTCCTAGTGCATATCTTATCGAAGCCCTCACATCTTGTCCCCCAGTATCTGAACGACAAGTTTCGGCCTTGATCTCTTCAAGTAGTCAAAGAATATGATGAAGAGTATTCCCTCCACTATTGCGAGGGGTATTTGGGTAATTAAAAATATCCCCAAAAAAGTTGTGAAGGATCCCATTATGCCTCCACTGGCCGAAGGGTATACGACTGCCAACTGCAGAGCCGTTATAACATAAGTAACCAAGTCTGCCACGACTGCGGTGGAGAAGACCTGAATTGCCAATCTTGCTTTGAGAAAACGGAGGATTCTGAAGGTTAAAAAACCCGCAGTCGGTCCAGCAATTCCCATGGAGAAGATGTTTGCGCCAAGGGTTGTCAATCCCCCATGCGCCAAAAGCAATGCCTGGAATATGAGGACTATGGCAGAGAGGAGTGATGTGGTTGCCGGACCATACAGGATAACTGACAACCCTGTTCCAGTTGGGTGGGAGGATGAGCCAGTCACAGACGGAATATGCAGCGAGGAGAGCACGAATATAAATGCCCCTGACACTGCAAGTACGAGCTTCTGCTCAGGTCTCTCGCGGAATATTTTCGCGACATTCCGAGCGCCCCATACCACAAAGGGTATCGCCACCAAGAACCAGAATAAACACCAGATAGGAGGCAAAAAGCCTTCGGCAATGTGCACATTCCATCACGCTCTTAAATAAACCATGATGACCCAGCTTAGACTTGTAAACGAATGATCACAATTTGTGAGGATGAATTTAGGTTTTCCTGTAGAGGATCTGCTAGGTCATGCCCTTCTTATCCAGAGCAGTAGCAGTGAAACCATACCTTTCAGGAATTGCTTTGCCTAACGTTTTTGTTATGTCAATGATCTTATTCTTGTCAAGCCCGACAATGATGGAGTTTATTACAAGGGTGCCCTCGCTCTGCGGATTTGCAAGCTCGCTCTTCACATAGACGCCATACTTCGCCCCGATTGTGTCAGCCTTGACCCAGCCGCCAGTGGTGTGCAGGATGCATTTGACATGCCCAATCATCGTTGCGCCCTGCTTGACGCACTCGTCGGCTATCTCCTTCATCAAATCCCGCGCCATATCTTCAAGTCTAATGGGATCTAGTGGTTGTGGGGCAACGAGCTTGAAGGCGATTCCATAACCCCATTCGTGGTCCACCTCGTAGTGCGGCAGCCCCCAGTTCGTGCTCATCTAGCCCACCCTACCGCCTATGGGCGTACCGCCAGGCTCGAGGAGGATCCTTATCAACTCGTCCATACCATCCCCCCTGACCACGGAAAGCCGGATTATCAGGGCGCGTGTATTTATCCCCCTAATCATCCTCTCACAATATCGAATTCTCTCCTCATCAACAAGGTCGACTTTGCTTATGGCGACAACATCGGCATTTAGCACCTGCCGCATGATGAAGTTATTGACTGTCTCATTTTCAAGCAATTCGTCGACCCTGAAGGCGTCATAGAGAACTATGACTGGACCAATCTCTATTTCAGCATCTGTGTCCCGGGTACTCATCGCTATGGCTACCTTCACCTGGTCAGGTATCGCCACTCCAGTTGGTTCAATCAGTACGAGATCCGGCTTGAAGTAATCCGCGAGGTCGACCAAAGAAGCGGCAAGGCTGGGGCCAAGCTCGCAGCAGATGCATCCACCTGCAATCTCCTTGACCTTCATTCCAGCGACCTCAATGACTTTTGCATCAACTGGTACGTCCCCTATCTCATTTACGACCAATGCCACCCTTTTTTTGTAAATTTGGGAGATCTTGCTTGAGGCTTCAAGCAGGATTGACGTCTTCCCGCTGCCCAAGAAACCAGCTATTTGGACAACCTTCATTTTACTTGAGCTCCTTGGATTCCAATGCTGGCCTTCCGGTGGCCGTCACTCTTATGTCGCTCCACATGAAGCCAATCTTTGAAAATACCTTATCCTCTCTTTTCACCTTGAACTCTATATCGATTGCGCCTGTCTTTTCTGCCTGTTTATACGCCTCTTCTTTGCCCATTTTTATCGCGAACTCTGCTGCGGATTCGAGGTCAGAGAAGACATGCCTCCCCGGGAAGACAACATAGCATTCAGGCATGACCTCCTTTCGCACGAGAAGATCGAAGGTGCTGACGACGTTCCCTACGAGCGAGCCTATGGCAGCTCCAACCTCATAGTGCTGGGGTATTATTGACTCGGTCTTCAGCCTTTCAGCGATCTGGGGAATGAAGAACTGGGCTGGCGCACCTATGCCCACGATGGGGACATTGAGTGAGCATGATACAGAGATATCGCCAAGAGATCCGCGTATAATTGAGTCAAGGATCTCCACCGCTGGGTTTGGCTTCTCTGAATTTTCCATGATCATGTTTCCAAGGGGGGTCTGCAGCTCAGCTAGCCGCAGTGCATTCTTCTGGACCATCAGGTCCCATACCTTCTCGTAAAGCTGATCCTGGGTTATGTTGAGCCTTTTTGCCAGGATCCCCGTGCCCAACATGGAGGCCTCGACGTCTCCCAAGGTAAAGAGACCTTTCACGTGCATGAGGTCTGTCGGCGTTAGACCTATCCTGGCCATGTAGCCGGAGTCCTCGAGCATACCGATCAGCAGGTCAACTGGTGTGCTCTTCAGCTCCTTCTTGATTTCAATAATGGTAGCAGGCTCAAGATTCAATACAGCATCAAATAATTTTTGCGAGAGCCCGCCCGCATCGGGTCTTCTCATCGCCTTCGAGGCGCTAAAGAAGTCTACCGTTTCGAACTGTTGCATCTTCCCCTTGAGGGAAGGGAAATCTTTGGATGCAAAAGCAAGCGGTATTACTCT
Source organism: Candidatus Methanomethylicaceae archaeon (assembly GCA_015660995.1). Lineage (GTDB taxonomy): Archaea > Thermoproteota > Methanomethylicia > Methanomethylicales > Methanomethylicaceae > JACTUC01. The sequence goes on from JACTUC010000005.1 coordinate 87,221, forward strand.
TCTTGGTCCTACCTTGAGGATGCCCATACTGTCGACAGATATCCAGCTGTCACCACCATTTCCGAGGGCATCTGCGTCCACTGCCCTGACTCTGGTCTTCCACCCCGCTATGGTGGCGCCGCTCTCATCTATCTTGGGCGCACCGGCCTTGACGGAGCAAATGATGGTCGTAGTACTGCCGATATCCATAACTACCACATCTTCTTTGGATGATAGGAACTTCCCCCCGATGACGCTGGCGGCAGGGCCGGACTGGATCGTTTCAATAGCGCGTTCCATGGCAACAGCATCATTCATAAGGGCGCCATCTCCTCTCACAAGCATCAAAGGGGCACAGATGTTTCGCTGTGACATGGCAGCTTTTACGGACATTATAAGGCGCTCAACTATGGGCATTATCCTGGCATTCAGCACGGCCGTGACCGTTCTTTCATATATCCCCAGTTTACCCGCGAGCTCAAAGCCGCACACTACGGGCTTATTGGTGTGGCGGCTTATTATGCGCTTAACAGTCATCTCGTGGATAGGGTTTCTAACACTGAATAAGCCTGAGACAGCAAATGAATCCACGGCATCTTTACTCCTTTTCACCCCATCCTCGATAGCGTCCAAATCCAGCGGGCAGATCTCGATTCCGTCTGGTCCGTGCCCGCCATTAAAACTCATGATATTGTGAACAGGGAGATCCCGGGCATTTTCGGGCTTTGAAATTAACATGTCTGACTGCTGGAAGCCGAGGAGGATTAGTGAGACCTTTCCGCCCTTGTTCTCGATGATTGCGTTCGTCGCCAGCGTAGTTGCAAGGGAGACAAGGCCGATCTCTTCGGGGCGGACATTGCTACTGGACAGCACCTTGTCGAGTGAATTTATTATTCCCAACGAAAAATCATTGTAGGTGGTTGGCGACTTCGCCTTAGAGACTACGTGCCAATTCTTGAGATCCATGATAACGGCGTCAGTGAATGAGCCACCACTGCTAATGCCAATGCCAAACATGGAAGACCCTACAAAACTCTCGCTTTAAAACTTTGGTGTCTAAAAAAAAATAAAAAGGGATTATGTGTGGTGCTATGTCTTCTTGTAGGGATTGTACATCTTGCAGGCGTCAACCATGGCCTTTGCATTCAGCAACGATGCATTGGGTGGGAACTCACATCCCGAACACAGGAGGAAGCCTCCGCCAGCCGCGAGGGCATCGATCTGCTTCTTGGACTCCCTTAACACCAAGTCCTCGTCTCCCATGTAAAGCACGTTGGGGTTGTCCATCATTCCCAAGAGCACTACCTTCTTGCCCCACTTCTCCTTCAGTTCCTCAAGCGAGCTGATTCCATCTGGGAGGTAGTGGAAGGAGATTCCCAATGGATTGTACCACTTGGTCATTGTGTCGAAGTAGGTTGCGTTGCCACAATTATGTAGGATGACTGGGACGTTGCGCTTATGGCATTCATCTGAGAGTTTCACGCAGAACTGCCCTTCGAATTCATCGTAGACAGGTCTGCTCCATATGAACCTCGAGGCGAATAGCACATCTAGAACTATGGCGTGCACTCCTGCCTCTATCTGCTGAACCGTATAGTCGAGGAGCACATCATTGACTACCTTGAGAGCCTTCTTGACTGCTGAAGGGTTCCTCTTCAGATCGAGGCTCATTTTTTCCAGTGTTCGCATCATGGATAGCACCCCTGCCGGACCATACACGAAGCCCATTATGGCGACTTCCTTGCCCTTCTCCTTAGCTACCGTTGACGCTACCTGCACCGAATTCTTCATTCTGGTTGCCTTTTTGGCATCAACCCACTCGAGCTTTTCGTAGTCCTCTACGGTCTTGATCAGTGGATCTCCTTTGAAAGCCATTGTAATTGGCGTGCTCTCCATTGGATAATCGACCTTTTGACCCCACGCCTCACACTCGACGCTTAGGTCTGTCAGCAGCAGGAATCCATCGAACCCTAGGAGTTTCTGCGCTTGGATGAGAGACTTGGCTGTCAACTCTGGCTTTTTCGCCCATTGTGCATAGGTAATGCCTAGAACCCTTCGGGAGGCACCGCAGACTAGTGGTCCAGCTGGAACTCTATCCGATTCCCTGAAGGACAGTGCATCAACTACTCTTTCTAAAGATGTTTTTTCTGGCATGTTTAAGCCCCCTTCATTAGTTTTTCAAATGCCTTTACAGCCTCAGTGGCATCAACAGCATATGCATCTGCTCCGACATTCTGTGCGAAGGCTTGTGAAGTTGGTGCGCCCCCGACCATGACCTTAACCTTTTGCCTGAGGCCTTGCTCGACCAGCATATCCACAACATCCTTCATCTTGAACATGGTGGTGGTCATTAGCGATGACATGGCAATTACATTTGCGTTTGTCTCCTTTGCTTTCGTAACGAAAGCCTCTATTGGAACATCTCTGCCTAGATCATAGACCTTTACCGATGAAGCTTCCAGCATCATCTTGACGATATTCTTACCAATATCGTGGACGTCGCCTTCGATGACTCCTATGACAACACTGGCGGGAACAGTGGACTGGACCTTTATGTACGGTCTGAGAACATCCATCGCAGAATATAATGCCTCTGCTGAAAGCAGAATTTCTGGGATGAACATCGTACCGGCAGTGTATCTGTCACCTACTACCTTCATTCCCTCTTGGCATCCCTTGGTCAGAGCCTCATAAGCGTCCATTTGTGCGTTGAGAGCCTTTTGCGCCCAGACCTTTGACACATCTGGGTCTCCATCGATGACGGCCTTTGCTAGGCCAGCTAGGATATCTTCTCTTGTAGACATGAATAATTTTCTGATATTAAGGTGTAATTAAGGATTTTGGTAAAAAAAAGTTGAGGTTTTTAGAATAAACTCACCATTAAACACCATAGGGATGGTGCAACCGTCTACCATGAAATCAAGTTCTGCGCTAGGCTATGTCACAGCGTGTAAAACATCCTAGCCAATATTCATAAAACAAAAACTGCAAACGGTTACAGGGCTTAAGATTTTTCCTTGCCATTGTGCGAGTCATGGTTGCAGGTATCATTGTGGTCGCACTCTTCGCTTTCAGATTGTGGAGGCTGCTTCAGAGCTTCTTTTTGCAATTCTACAGAATTCAGGCGCTCAAAGGCGGAGAAACGATCCAAGGCATCTTTTCTGTAAACCGAGCTATGATCAAGGGCTTCAAGGACAATTCGGACCTCTTCCTTTGAAAAGTTGTAAAGCTTGAACGCGAGGGCGTCCAACTTCGCAAGAGTATCTGCAAGGTACCGCTCCACGCCGATGAGATTCTCTGGAACATCGAGGGGCTCGCTATCAATAATCTTGAAATCATATGTGACGTACTTCTCAACCATAATGTAGTTATGGAAATCGATTGCAACGGCCTTAAAAATGTAATCAGTCTGTCTTTCTGTATCCTGCTCTCTCAGAGGGACATCGGTCCCTTCCATAATGTCTTTAATGCTGGTGTGCTCCAACCGGTTAGCGGAGAGAATTGAGCAATAGACATGGAGCAAAAGCTCCTTCTTGCTGAAGGATAGGATGCCCAGCTGCGCGCTACCACTCAGGCTCTCACCATGGAAGGTCAGTGAATTGTCTTTGAGATCAGGCCTGACGATAATATGTTCAAAGGTTTTGCTGTACATTGGGTCGTCGGGCTGTGGTATTTCTGCCCTCAGAAGCCACTGTTCGAAGGCACCACTGCACTCCGCATGAACGCTTTCTACAATGACCTTCAGCCTCTTAGAATTAGACTTGAAGAATGCAGAGTAGGTGCGCCAGAGATCAATGTATGTGCGTCTCGCCTTCTTCAGGTTATAGGCGTCATTCGCGATTTTTTTCAGCACACTGTTGAAATTATCTTCGGGCATTATCAGCGGTATAGTGCTTATAGTTTTGGCATCCATTGTGATTTGTGTCTTGACTTTTTCCCCACCATACTTTACTAAAAACCAGACGACAGATGAATTCAGGAGCGCAATCAAGCATCTGGGATCGATGTCGATGGGTTCGATGTAGTATGCTCCACTGTCAACATAGTATGGGATGTTGACAAAGGCAAACCGGGGGTATTTGGTTACTGTGGCAGAGACTATTTTCTTTGGGTTCGTTGCTGTTTTCATAAGGCTGGGATCCAACAGCTTTGGAAGCACAACTCTTGCCTTTGGCTTATCAGCGTAGTAGAATGGCTCGATCTGGTCAGCCCCATACAGAGGTTTGATCCTTGACCTGATTGCTTCCAATGGTTCAATAGAGTCATACTCAGCCTGAGTGATTGTAGTAAAATCCTTAAGCTTGTCCATATCATTACGTCTTGCAAAACCCTGCCGATCCATGTACACCGTAATGCCAGAAGTGATTTGTTCTCTTGGAAGCCTAAAGTTCGATGCAGCTTGGATCTTTTCCAGTATTTGATAGCTCATGCTTTCTGGCATTTTTGATGGTTGATTCTGCTCTAAAGTATTGCCCTTCGTTCTGACCTCACTCCTGCACATTATGTGAATGAAAAATTCGAGTATATAAGTGATGAACGGGGATTATTTTAAAAGCCAAGCTTCTCCTTCACGAGTATCAGGGTAGTTCTGTTTTCAATTGTCTCCCTGTTGATTATGACCCATTTTGCCATATCGCAGGAAAATCCATACGCTTTTTTCACCATCTGGTTTGTGAGGGGGAATGCATGCTCCTGAACCCTGCGCATGGCGTCTTCGAGGTTGCTAGTGATTTTATTTGCTCCACTCACGAGCATCAGGTGCTTTGCCGCGTATAGATACGCACCGATCCTTGAGCCGGACATGTCGCAGGCGACAAGCTCGCCCTTGAGCGTTATTGCGTTGACACTGCCCAAGTAGTATTCGGCTGTGACAGACTTACGCCGGAGCTCTTGGCGCACTGAATCGTCTTTCTCCATCTGGATCTCTGCGTATAGGTCTTTCCAGTCATGTTTCCCTGACTTCAGGTACGCCTTGAACCCAATCTCCTCCAGTGTAACCGAGCTGCCGCTCATCACCTCTGCCCCGCGGGGGATGATTCTCTTTATATGTGCGAGAGCCTCCTTGCCATTTTCAGCCAGTATCGCATTTATCCCGTTTCTTTTTATGGCATCAAAGGTTGTTTTCACAGCCCCTTCGTCAGGCATCTTTGACCATTTTTCGCTCATCTTGAATCCCCCTAATCCACGAAGAACTCATCAAACAGAAAGAACGGATCCACATAATTAGAATCTTGCGTGGGGAAGAGCCCCCTTACAAAAGCGCCCTCTTCCTCCTCAGTTTCAACTGCTTTCTTTATTTCTACAGCTGCATTGTTTGCAATGGGCATAATTCTCTCCCCATCTTGGATTTTTTCCTTTGCAGCAAAAAGAAACGGTAGAAGGAAGAAAGATTAGGCTTTCTTGACTGCTTTCTTCTTCTCGGCTAGCTTGAGTATGCCCTGCACTATGCCGTTGATTATAGCCTCTGGCTTTGGTGCACACCCTGGTACATAGACATCCACAGGCACAAGCAGGTCAGGCGAGCCAAGTATGGCGTAGTTGTCCGGATCCTCGTTGTAGAAGAGGCTGCCACCACAGGCGCATCCACCGATCGCTACGACAACTTTAGGGTCGGGCACCTGTTCGTAGACCCTTTTTACCATGGGTATGAACTGCTTCGGCACACAGCCGGTGGCTATGAGGATGTCGGCGTGCCTGGGGGAGGGTACGAGCTGTATCCCGAACCTCTCAGGGTCCCACCTCGGCGAAAGCGCAGCGAGAGTCTCGATGTCGCAGCCATTGCAACCTCCACAATGGAAGTGGAAGAGCCACGGCGAGTAAATCCTAGACTTGGCCATTATTCCCATCTATTTTCCCTCCAGCCATACGTGCTTCTTGGTATGTGTGTCCAGCTTGTATGCCAGGGCACGCCTGCAGTCCGGACAGTACCCCTCTACCTTCTTGAAGTCGGCGGACACTACATCTTTTACCGCCGGGTGTATGTCCTCCATGAGCCACTCGTATGCCTTGTCAACGTACTTCTTAGGAAAGAAAGTCTTGCCGCAGTTCTGGCATCTTAGCAGATCAAGTGTCGTGTCCACGTAGTTCGCAGGATCCTCCCTAGTCAGGGCAAAGGGCTCGAACTTCTTGGACATCGTTAGAGCTTCTGTTGGGCACTCGTCAACACAGTGCTGGCAGAATGTGCATCTGAAGAGGAATATCTGGACAAGTCTCTTGGCATCCTGCTCGTTGTCGAATATCTTTGTGGCCATCCCCGAACAGACATTAGCGCAGGCTTTGCAGCCTATGCACTTCTCTTCGGATCTCTCAGGTATACCCCTCAGGCCATCAGGCACGGAGCTGACCCTTCTATTTGGAGCAGTATTTGATGGATACGTCAGGGTCATTGGAGAGCTATATTTCGCAAGCACTTCCAAAAGGATCTTTATTCTAGCGGACATTTCAGACCACCACCCAATTATAGCTCAAAGCAAGCGCCACCATTATCACCGCAAGGATTGCGAAGACAGCGATCAAAAGCCCGTAGGATCTCATGGCCCTATCTATCTTCCATCTGGGGTGTAGGACGTGCACTATGGACAGGAAGAGCACTACAACGATGGCACTGATTATGTAGACTGGAATCCAGAGGGCTGTCCCGAACATCGGAGCAAGGAAGAGGACAATGAAGAGCCCGACCATGTCATAGAACAGGAATCCTTTGGTAAGCTGGAGCATGCCCAGATATTTGCCAGAATATTCTGTATAGGGACCGCCGACTATCTCAGTCTCGGCCTCGGCAATATCCAATGGTTTTATGCCCAGTTTCCCTATCATCACAAGGAAGAGCAGCACGGCTGCAAAGGGGTTGAGGAGAAGCAATGGAAGGCTCGAGGTTGTGGCTATGGTCCATATGGAGAGAGTACCATAGGTCATGGCTGCCGCGAAGAGCGCAACAACAAAGCCTATCTCATAAACCAAGAAGATCTCGCTCTCCCTCCTTGCACCAATGGCGCTCCATGGAGAACCGCTCGAGGCAGCGCCGAGTATTGTGAACATTACGGCCGCAATCAGCAGGTAGGAGGCGATGACAAGGCTGTCATCCAGGTAAGATAAGAGCGGCACTCCTGGCAGTGGAATGAAGAATATAGCCCCAAATGCGCAAGCCAACGCCAGGTAAGGGGACGCCTTGAAAAGGGTTTTACGAGCCACCGACGGCACTACGGTATCCTTGCCGAAAAGCTTGAGAATATCGTAGAGTGGCTGCAGAATCCTAGATCTGCCCAGTAGCGGCTTAAGATCGGCATACATGCTGATCACAGGGCCAACGCGCCACTGGAACCTAGCCGAGAACTTCCTTAGCAGGAACAGGTAGATTATGCTTAGGAAGAAAGCTACAGGTATCATGATTATTGCGGTTATGGTTGTGAACAATGCATCTGGCATTTTTAGGCCCTCCCTTTCCGCTGACTCATCCTGACTAACTCATCCCAGCTCAGCGAGTATGAGGACTCGGTCTTCGCATCTATTACCTCGACCCTGTCAGTGCATGCCTGGCACTGATCGATGCTACCCATTATTATGGGTACATCGGCAAGGGCGCAATCCTTAAGCATGAATGGCAGCGCTGCATTATTCCTATAACTCGGGGTCCTTATGCGTACGCATTGGGGCTGGTTCGATCCCTGAACGTTATGCTTCCCCTCTGGCATCATGTACTCGGGGAGTTCTGTGCCTCCGGCCCTCATGTAGTAGAATAATTCGCCTCTTGGTGCCTCGTCAAGCCCAATCCCTTCCGTGCCCGGCTCAATGGTGCGGGGCTTGGCCCTTATCTCGCCGGTTGTCTTTGCCAGATAGTCGAGGCACTGCACGACTATATCCATGGAGACGAAGAGCTCCTTGACACGGACGAGGACGCGACCATACATATCGCGGTGGTCGTCCGTGATGACTTCCCAACTGATCTTCTTGGGGTCGTAGATCGCGTGGGGTGGGTTATCCATCCTTACGTCTATCTTCCAATTGCTTGCTCTTGCCACTGGACCCACTACGCCTGTCTCGAAGCATGTTGCGAGGTCAAGTGTGCCGACACCAATGCACCTCGACTTTAGTATTGGATGATCGGCTACTGGAGGCAGGAGTTTTGCCAAATCCTCTTTGAGAGCGAGAAGGGTCCTCTTGGAGGACTCAGCCAATTCCTGCTTTACGTCCCTACTGACGCCGCCGAGCCTCCATATCCCGTAGTTGACCCTGTTGCCAGTTATGGCCTCGATTATGTCCATCACACGTTCCCTCAGGCCCCATGTGAGCATGAAGCCAGTCTTCCAGCCAATCAAGTCAGCTGCAACTCCGATCCACAGTATGTGGCTATGAACCCTGTTCAACTCTGCCAGCAGGGTTCTGATGTAAAGGGCTCTCTCGGGTACTTCTGCGTCATAGAGGTTCTCGGCCGCTGTGACGAATGCGATCCCGTGGTGGGCGCTACAGATTCCACATACTCGTTCGGCAACGAAGACGCCCTTGTTGTACCCTCGCCTCTCGATTAGCCTTTGTATGCCTCGGTGGTGGTAGCCAGTCTTTATATCGGCGTCGATGACATGCTCACCTTCCACTTTCACATAAACAGTCTGCCCCTCAATCACGCCGGGGTGGTACGGCCCTATCGGCACAAGCGCAGATATGGCATCCTTGGGGCTTATCCCCACCGGGAGCCACTTCTCGCCTGGCTTTGCCTCGACCGGGTAAGTTGTCGAGTTTTGCGCGGGTGAGATGCCGGTTTCCGGATTCTTTGGCCACTCGTAGGGTAGGAATTGGTGCCTCGGGTCGGGCATCCCAATAAAGTTGATGCCCAGGAACTCCTTCATTTCCCGTTCGGCCCAGACAGCCTGCCAAGTAACCTTTCCGACCGAATTGATCGTGGGATTTTCCCTCGGTAGATTTGCCTCGAGGACGATCTGGAGTCTTTCCTTGTACTTGGTGAAGTCGTATGCATAAATGATGTCGAACCCAAACTGCTGGAGGTCGACACCCGAGGCGTGACTCAGACGGACGCCTAGTTTCTTCGTGAAGCGCTCGGCCAGTTTGTCTACGTCATCTGGCTTTACCCTCACAAATACCCTGTTCTCCCTTCCCATTTTGTACTCGAGCCCTTCTGGCACGACCTCTTGAACATACTGCATTATCGCTGAATCTGATGTGGCAGCCATCTATTTCCCCTCCTTTATCTTCGAGATCAGCTTTGTAGGCGAAACGGTCCTGAATACGTCCATGCCGAAGTCCTCAGGCTTGTAGCCCATCGCCAGCGCAAGTATCTCTGAGAAGTGGAGCACTGGGATATCGAACTCCGTGATCTCGCCTGTCGGGTCCCCTTCTTCCTGGAGGACCTTGACGCCCCTGTCGAACTGGTCGTAGCAGCCCGAGCAGATAACAACGATGCCGTCGACAGCGAGGTCTTGAGCGAACTTGAACTTCTTGAAAACGTTTCTATAGATGGCGATCTTGGGGTCTGAGAAGTAGACCAGCAGGCCGCAGCACATTGAATCGTAGGGTGTGTTCACAAGCTGAACGCCCGTGGCTTTGAGGATCTCGTCAAAGTACCTTGGAAGGACATCGTCGCCAAGCTTCCTGCCATGGCACCCTACGTGGCGCATTACCCTCACGTTGGTGAGCGGGTTGGTGATATTAGCCTTGATCTTCTCTATCCCAACGTCTTCATAGAGGACCTGTAGAAAGTGCTTTACCTTCACTGTGCCCTGGAAGTCCATGTTGGCCTTCCTGAGGTGCTCCTTGACCATCTCCATCTTCTCTGGTTCATCCTTGAGCTCCTCCAGGGCTTCGTAGTGGGATATCCAGCACCCATTGCACGAATCCACCAAGGTCACTCCCTGCTTCTCGGCAAGTGCAAGGTTTTGACCCGTCATGGTCAGCCAGGTGTCCGGATCCAGTGTCTTCCAAACACCAGGTCTCACGCAGCAGAGGGTCTCCTTCATGTAATCCCAATTTAGCCCGAGCTTGTTGGCGACTAGGAAGGTTGCCTTCTCTGCCCAAGGCATCTTAGCAGGCATGACGCAGCCTAGGAAGTAGCCATACTTCTCTCCGGTAACATTCGAATTTGTTGTCAGTCTTGTCTCCCCCATCAATAATCATAAACCCTTTTCTTGGTATCGAAAGCCAGCTTCTTACCTGTCCCCATATCATCCAGAATCGCGCGTTTCTTGTCTGCCATCTCTGGAAACTTATGTGCCGTCGGTGGCATCGGATCCAGATGACAGGCCTTCCTCGCTCCCATGACTTGTTCCGTTATAGGATAAACCAATCCCAGCTCGAAGTCTCTCTTCAGTGATGGCTTCGCAACGTCCGGAGCCGTGGACATGAAGGATTTCCTCCAAGGATAAATCTCAATCTCCTCTTCAATCTTATGTGTCGTATTCTTCTTTCCGCCATCTATCAGCTTGTCCCAGCTTTTTGGATGTTTGTCGGTTGACATTTTCTAAACACCTCTCATGGTATTTACGAACTTGAAGGCTTCTTCCCTGTGCATTAGCCGAAGGGCATTGGTGCTGCACATCTTGACGCAGTTGGGATATTCGCCGTTGCACATGTCGCATTTCACATATATTTTCTTCAATGTGTCTGGCCTGGGAATTGCTATCGGGCAGGCTTGAGCGCATATTCCGCAGCCGATGCATGTCAGCGCTGATATCCTGACGATCCCCAAATCATCCTTGTATATTGCCAGCGCCGGGCATGATGCAAGGCACATAGGCGAGACGCAGTGTGAACAGTTTGCATTTACCCAAGATCCTAGCTTCGCGGGATCCTCATTGACATAAAGAAGAGAGTAATTCAGGTCGTAGGTTTTGTAATGGCTGTAGGCGCACCCTATCATGCACTGCATGCATCCAGTACAGAGGCTCGGATCATGGATAATGACATTTTCAGTTACCTTTTCATTGATTGCAGGCACCGTCACCGGGTACCTGAGCCTTCTTGATACTTTTACTTGTGTTGCCATATTCACACCTACTTAGACTCCTTCTTCGGTCTGTCAATCAGATAGTATACACCCGCAATCAGCAGGATCAAAATGGTTGCGACGTTGATGTAAATCGGTACTTCCTGTATCAAACTGACAGCTTGGAGCAACCAGAAAACGACAATGCCAACCGTTAGCACTGCAATGTGCATTACAGGAATCTTGGGTCTGTATACCTCATCGTTGCTGATATATGGTTCCTTGCCAAGTCCGCTGTAGAATATTGACTCGACATCTGCTTTGCTTGGAAAAGCACCTGTTACAAAACTAAGGAAGAGAATCGCAATGAAGCCCACCATCGCAAGTTCAATAAAACCGAGATCCAAAACAAGGTATTCTATATTGGTCGCATATACACTGCCAGCGAGCCCAATAATAATTGCAGCTGAACTGATTAAAAGAGAAATCCTCTCGTTAGATGTGTAAGACCCCACTTTCCCACCTCATTATTCTCTTTAGACACCAATGATGTATATAAAACATATTTTGAACCCTGGTGTTCACTGATTTCCTAAGGAACACCATCAGTTGATTGAGCGGATTGACGATATATACATTACGACATATTACATTTTGTCTATTTTCAGAGATTGTATTACAGCGTAATATGACAAAGGGTTCCTCCGAATGATAGGAATAACTCGATGCAGACCTTACTCGGAGATGATGTCTTGCTCGCCACCGCGGCACTCCTTGAACTTCAAGATGTAATTGTCTTTCTTCTTGGCTGGCGTAATCTCGCCAGCTTCGAGGAGTTTCTGTAAAACGTTTACAGGGTCCTGAACCCCACCCTGCTTGAGTTTCTTCAGGAGGTTTTCCTTAGTCTCCATGTAATTGCCAATGGAGCAGAGGTAGGAAAGACCCTTGTCATAATCAGTAGTTCCAGTTTTGCTCATAACAATCTTCTCCCAATTACACTGTTGAATATTCATAATGGGACTAATATATTTTCTAGACGAGGTGGGAATGCACTTAGATGACCTTCCATTACTCATTAATTGAGAGAACACTAAAACGGGCTAAAGTGTATAAATCTCCGAACCTCAGAATAAGAAAACCGTATCAGAGAGATTCCTATTCCAGAGGATGCAGACGACTTGATCAACAGAGCATCGAAGATAGTCAAGGGAATTAAGCTTACTCCGAAGAACATGGACTCTTACGAGGATTGCGAGATCATGGCCGATCTGATGGATGACGAGATGCCAAAGCAGATCGATGATGAAGATCTCCGCGGGCTTATACAGCAGATGAGGAAGATGCACCTCGAGGTAAGGAGGATCAACTACAAGGTCTACATAGATACTGCTAGGGAGATCTTCGGAAGGATAGCCAACAGAAGCTCCGTCCTACAGTACCATCAGGCAGAGCAGCTGGTTAAGAGGATCAGTGAGGAGGATATTGGCGGGGTCAAGGATCCTGAATTGAGGGAGACCCTCTTTCGTCTGAAGCATATCCATGACAACATAGCTGAGAAGAAGGCTAACGTGATCCGAAGGATGAAACTTTACTGACATTACGGGCCCATTTGGGACTCCAAACCAAAGATGTTAAGAATCAGAAGATAAAGACTCAGTCTGGGTACTTTTATGCCGATCTGCCCCATTGATTCAGGGAGATACGGGAGCAAGGAAATGAAGGATCTTTTTGAGGAGGATAACAGGCTCCAAAGACAATTGGATGTCGAAGCAACGCTGGCGGAGACCCTCGCAGATCTCGGGGAGATCCCAAAAAGTGCTGCCAAGGAAATAAGGCGCAGGGCGACTGCAACCACGGTAACCCCGGAGATGGTCAAGGAGCGGGAGAAGAAGACTCACCATGACGTAGCAGCAATGGTCGAGGTACTGGCAGATCAGTGCGGGGAGAGTGGCAAGTACGTCCACTGGGGTGCGACAAGCTATGATATTGTGGACACAAGCTGGGCGCTCATAATGAGGGATGCCGTCTCAATCCTTGATAAAAGGATCTGTGAGCTGAGGGACGTTCTCTGCGACCTGGCAATAAAGAATAGGGAACTCGTGATGGTCGGCCGAACCCACGGTCAGCATGCAACTCCGATAACATTCGGCTTGAAGATGGCGGTATACGCAGCGGAGACAGCGAGAAATATTGAGAGGCTCAAGGAGCTGAAGAAGAGGCTTATAGTCGGCAAGATGAGCGGCGCGACGGGAACCATGGCAAGCCAGGGCAGGAAGGCGCTGGAGATAGAGGAAGGAGTAATGGAGAGGCTTAGCCTGAAGCCAGCCGAGATCACGACCCAGGTGGTTTGCCGCGACAGGATAGCAGAGTTTGTATGCTGGGCTGCCATCACTGCGTGCAGTCTGGATAGAATTAGCACTGAGATAAGGAACCTCCAGAGGACTGAGATACTTGAGGCAGCGGAGGGCTTCGAGGCGAGTTCGCAGGTGGGTAGCAGCACAATGCCCCACAAGCAGAACCCTATCGAGTGCGAGAAGATATCCGGACTGGCAAAGGTGATGAGGGGGATGGTGGTCCCAGCGCTGGAGAACATACCGTTATGGCATGAGAGGGACCTGACGGATTCGAGCAGCGAGAGGTTTGTGCTACCGCTTACCTTCATCATACTCGACGAGATGCTAATGACAAGCTGCAAGGTGCTGAAGAACCTGCGCATATTCCCGCTCAAAATGAGGGCAAATCTGGGAATAACAAAGGGGGCAATACTTACCGAGGCGGTCATGATGGCGCTCGCTAGGAAGGGCGTGGGGAGACAGGAGGCACATGGTGCCCTCAGGAAAGCCTCGGAAAAGGCGTTAGCGGACGAATCGCCTATAAGCGAGGTGCTTGCAAGGATGCCAGAAGTGACAAGACTTCTCTCAAAGAAGGAGCTAAAGAAGCTCCTTGACCCGAACAAATACATCGGGAAGTCGAGAGAGCTAACAGACCGAGCAGTCAAATATGCAAAGCGTGCCTGATATGGGAAGGCAGGCATGCGGTGTAAGATTTATCTGCCTGCAATAAGCATCTGAAGGGGAGGGCCATCCTTGAAGAAACAGAGGCGCGACTGGTCCAAAATAGCAAAATATGACTTATTAATCGTTTTTGTAGTCGTAGACGTATTATTAATGTTGATCTATGCACTTGCCATGTATCCGATCCAGATAACGCTGGGTTTTCCAATCGTGGGGGGATTTATTGGAGCTGCGATATACTTCCTTTTTTCCAGAAACAGACGACGAAGAAGGTAGCTTATTCATTTTTGAGCTCAAGAATCTAGAATGAATCAATACGTACCGAAGCTCTTTTTTGAACTCTCCTAAAAATATAGTAGGAGATGAAGCCTGCTAGTAGTGCATTAATTGGGGGTATCCCAAGAGTTATGAAAAATCCGACCAGCGCCCCGATCAGCCACGCCAGAACACCCGCCATCATGGTGCCCTTTCTCATGGTCAGAACCCTCTTTGATAGGAGATAGTACTCCGCCAGATTCATCCCAATGAGCGGAGGGAGAAGGATCCCGATAAACCTCAGGAAGTAAGTGATACTGTCCACTATCCCCAAGTAGGCAAGGACGAGCCCGCCGATCGCTGCAAAGATGGTGGCGTATTTGCGCTGGATCTTTGTGATGTTTGCCAAGGCAAGAGAGGGAGGGTATAGTGATGAGGCGGCGGCGCAGGAGCCCAGGAGGAGGAGGAGGTTCGCCAGCAGTGGAAGCCCAATGGCGACGAGTGCGAAGACAGGATTGGAGATCGAAGTGTAAGCCCCCATAATATTTCCCGAGATGAGCGTGAAGAGGATCAGAGGCATTATGATGACGAAGCTGGTGATCCTAACATCCCTAGAGCCCCTCGCATCTTTCAGGAAGTCCGGTGAGACTGTGGATATAGAGGTTGCGCCTCCGATGGCAAGCCCAGCAGCGTAGAGGAGCCCTTCGGTTGAGTATGGAGGCGATACAAAGGAGGGCTGCTGTAACATAACGGCATAAAGCGACCAGACAGAGAATGCTGCGGTCAGGCATGCAGTCACTTTCGTAAAGTTAGACAGTTTACTGAATCCTGAATAAGTGACTAGAGCCATTGCAACGCCGAAGGCAGTTATCATCACATAGCTGTTAATCCCGGTGAGCTGGGATGCCGCCTCTCCTCCAAGTGTAATTCCAACGGAGTACCAGCCGATCTGCGTAATTGTGATAAGAGGTGAGGCAAGGAACCTTGAACCGCTAGCGCCGAGCGAAGCCTCCATCAGCTTGGTAAAGGGCAGGTGCTCCCTTGCGCCAACACCTCCATGAAGGTATATGAACAGCGATATGGTTACCCCCGTTATTATCGATGTGGCAATGGCGTACCAGAATGGGAGCATCGTGCCGAGGGTGCACCCTACGGTCAGTATGGCAGGGCTAACGAAGATGACGCCTAGAGTCGGGGCAACCTTTGTCCATGAATAGAGGAGAGGTTTAGCCATAATCGTGTTCGCCCTCACGAATCGGGTCAACCCATTTTTAACCAACGATCTTGGCTACGATCTCTTTGAAGTCGGTATTACTGTACTCCTCAATCTTCCCCTCGTCACAGGCCTTTGAGAGAGCAGAGTCAATGGGCAGCGATCCAAGGAATTTCGTGTTAATCTTCTCTGCTAGAAGCTTTCCCTTGGATTCACCGAAGAGATGAATGACTTCACCGCAGTTGGGGCACTTCACATAGCTCATGTTTTCTATGATCCCAAGGATCGGGACGGTCATCATCTTTGTCATATGGACTGCCTTTGATACTATCATGCCAGCAAGCTCCTGGGGAGATGTCACGATAATGGCGCCGTCTACGGGGAGGAGTTGCATGACGGTCAGCTGGGCATCGCTAGTACCTGGCGGGAGATCGAGAATCAGATAATTAAGCTCTCCCCACTCCACGTCCGCGTAGAACTGCCTTATGGCACTGCTGACCAGTGGACCCCTCCAAATTATGGGGGCTTCCTCCTCCCCAGTCAGCAGGTTCATCGACATTATCTTTATGCCTCCTTTGGACGCCGAGGGGACGATCTTTCCCTCCACTACGAAAGGTTCTGCCAACTCGCCGAAGATCTTCGGTATGCTGGGCCCAGTGATATCCGCGTCCAGAACGCCTACTTTATAGCCCCTGCGCGAAAGCTCGACGGCTAGCATTGCCGCAATGGAGGACTTCCCCACACCGCCCTTGCCAGAGAGGACAGCGATAATTTTTTCTATCCGCATCTTTGGCAGCTTGCTAGGAAGCTGTGTCGGCTTGCCCTTTGATTTCAGCTTTTCTATGAGCTTGTTTCGCTCCTCTTCGTTCATCACCGAGAGCTGGATGTCCACCGAACCCACACCCTCAAGCTGCGTTATTGCCTGTTGGGCATCGTCCCGGATTCTGTTCCCGAGCGGGCAAGCATCGGTTGTGAGGGCTATTACGACCGTCACAGAGTCACCCTCGATGCGGACCTCCCTTACCATTTCCAGGGAAACAATATCGATACCAAGCTCTGGATCAATGACACCCTTCAAAGCATTGGTCACATCATCTTTCGTTACCATCTAAGAGTCACCTTTATACGAAGGTTCTAGAAATCCATGTTTCTTATAAACTTCACCAACAAGACCAAAGAGTTTTTTAGCTGGATGGATACACTATCCATATGATAAACGATGAAGAACGGAAAGATCGGTCTAAGCAGGACGAAGAAGATCACTTTTACGGCCATGCTGATAGCCCTAGCAGTCTCACTGAGGATTATCAAATATAGCATGTTCGGGCCGCTGCAATTTGTTAACTTCCCAGCCATCTTCACAATCGTGGGTGGAGTTGTCTTCGGACCCATTGTCGGCTTGACCGTTGGCTTATCATCGTACCTTCTCTCAGACATGGTTCTCGGTGCAGGGCCGTGGACGGTGGTCAACGCATTATTCATAGGAGTGGTGGGCATCATCACTGGGTTGATCTGGAGTAGGAAGCCGTTCCTCAAGATCAATAAGATTGGGCTTGGCATCGGGGTCTATCTTCTAATGCTTAGTTTTGACATCTTCAATTCCTGGGTTCTCAACATCATTTGGGGCTATCCATGGCTATGGTCGCTCATCTACGGCATATTGGGTTTGCTCATGCCTGCAGGAGGCGGCTACATGATAGGTGTGGGACCCATCACCGAGGCGACAACGACTATCTTGACCGTGTCTATCGTATTTGTATTAGCTAGAAGCAGAATAAATCTCAACCATAAAACCTGAAATGGGTAGGCAACTGTTTATTACCAAGAAATTAGCTACTTCAAGATCTTTCAAATAAAAAAAGAGGTATGTTTGAAGGAATAATTTTCGAGTTTCCAAACCAGTATGTCACCAATTTTCGAATGTCCAAACCAATATGTCACCGTGTATCATAAGGTACTGATCAGCGCCAACGTATGGCGAAGTCGAGGTACCATTTTCCCATACGCTGTAAACCCAGGATTGGCCCGAAGTCGGTGATGTTACTGTATTATTTACGCCATTTATGCCTGTCACAAGGTATTCGCCAAAAGAAGCGTAGTAGGTAGCAGCGACATTTGCCACCATACGTGTTGCATTCAGCGCATTCACGCCAATGGGAGCATATGTGTTATTGTACCAGCTGACAGTGCCATTCCCATAGTCAATCCCAATGCTCACCTGTATTGCAGTTTCATTTACAGCTGACTGGAGATTTGAGATGGTAGTTGCTTGGTTTTGCGAAGTTTGATAGTAGCTTGCTGCCATTCCAGATGCTGCAACAGCCCATATTAAGAAAATTAAAGTGGCGACAGTCCAAATATTAAACTTCAAATTATATCTCCTCTATTTGGATAGTTAATCCATCCATATAAATCAATTGCCATTTGTGACAACCTGTTTTTATAGCCATTCTGCACCTCTGAATAACGATCCGTGATGCGCGAGCTAATACCCGAACTAGAGATGGAGCTCACTGATGCGATTCCTGGTTTTTCATGCAGGAAGTGCGCCAGGTGCTGCACCCACAAACTAGTGACGTTGTACGATGGGGATTTAGAGAGGCTCGAGCAAACCGGCGAGGGGAAGAGGGTCTATGAAAAAACGACAACTCAGGAGAGAACCCTGACCGGTGCAGAGTATAAGATGATCATGGAGAATGGAAGGTGCGTTCTTCTAAAGGGTGGACTTTGCAGGCATTATGACCTTAGGCCTGACACATGCAGAAGGCATCCCTTTCTCGAAACCGAGAGACACATCCTTGTTGCTTCCACCTGTCCAGGCGTAATCTGGGAGGAGGTAGGGAAGATATCAGATTACAAAAGGCTATCAAAAGGGATCTCTGAGAAGATAGATGCGTATCTCGATTCAAGGGAGCAGGTCTAGTTTTTATCGGTCGATTCAAGGCGCACTCCCGTGCCAGACAGCGAAGCTTCAAAGGGAACGCCCCCAACCACCTTTATCGCAACTGCTACTTTGTCTGTCTTTCCAAGGCATAGGGCGATCATGCAACCACCCCCGCCTGCGCCGGTCATCTTTGACCCGACAGCACCAGCGCTCCTTGAAGAGTAGACCATGTCGTTGAGCTTTTGGGATGAGACCCCTAGGGACTCAAGCTGACCGTGGTTGATGTTCATGAGCATGCCCAAGGACTCCAAGTCGCCTTTTATAATGGATGATTTCGCTTCCTTGACTATCTCACCTATCGTGGCCATTATGGAGTCCACTGCTCTAGGCGAGGCTTCCCTGAGCGCCCGGACCCTCTTCAGAAGATCTCCGGTCTTGGCTTCGCGCTCGGTGTATCCTACGACTGAGGGCAGCTTACGCCCGATCTTCAGCTTTTCAATGTGTGGTGCAGGCTTGCCAGGTTCGATGTAGATCGTGCCGCCATAGGTCGAGATGGCGGTGTCCATGGGACTGGCAGCCCCTTGGACTTCAAGCTCGGTGGCGTGACCCAAATGAGCTATCTCCTCCTGCTTGAGCTCATGGCCCATGAGGTGCGTGTAGGCTGCAATGGTACCAACGGCTATTGCAGCAGACGTGCCGAGACCTGCACCTACTGGCATCTCCGACTTTATTGTGACATTAACGCCTTGCTTTTTGTCAACATGCTTTGACGCCAGTTCAATTGCCTTGCGGACATAGCTCATCGCGTCGATTATGCGGTCGTAGTCGGTCTCGACTAGTAGGTCGTTGGATCCCTCCCTGAAGGTTAGGATTAGACCTGGGATATGGAGGTCCAGGGCCGATACTTTTATGGATGAATCACCCCTCTCCTCGACCGTGACATATAGCCGCCTGTCTATGGCGCTCACCAAGGCGGGCTTCCCATATACGACGGCATGCTCTCCAAAGAGCGTGATTTTGCCGGGTGCGGAGGTAGTAACCTTCATCATGATCTACTCGCGAGTACATTTTGAAGTTGGGGCACCATCATTCTTTATCCCGTGGTTTAATAAAACGTTTCGATGATCGAACATATCTGCCAAGGAATTTAGCTCTGCTGCAACAGTCAGTGCCATAGAATTGTGTGTCTAAAATTGCTGACATAATTTAAAATATGTGGAAGGTTCTAAGGCTAAGATGTCTGTTTTATGGAGGGTTCATTGAGATGAAGGAAGAGCTCTTTCTGCTGGCTGAAAAAGTTTCGAAGGAGATGCGTAGGAGGGGAGCTAGCGAAGTAATGGTTCTCCCGACGCAGAATGAGAGCCTGATGGTAAGGTTCAGCAACAACAAGGTCACTGTGGTCCAGAGCTGGAGCGTGATCAGCATCGATATGCTTTCCATATTCGGAAAAAAGAGGCTCATAAGCAGGTTTGAGAATATCGGTGAGAATGCGCTTGCAGAGAGCATCGAGAGGGTCATCAAGGAATCGAGCTTTGTTCAGGAATCGGAGGAGCTAGCACCACTTCCCACCAGCGTCAAATTTAAGGACAGGCGGACGACCCAGAAGATCGATGCTAACAGAATAAACGATTATGTGAGCCTTGCCATCAACTCCGCTACGCGCGAGGGGGCTGAAAGGGTCTCTGGCGTCTTCACAGGAAGCATTGTGCGCGACGCAATAATTGGCAGCAATGGCGCGGAGGGGTATGACGAAAGGGCTTCCTTCGATCTGAATGTGAGGACTTTCACGGGCGATAATTCTGGGCAGGGTCTCAGCTGCGCAACCATGATGAGCCAGCTCACGCCTGAGGAGGCTGGGAGAGAGGCGGGTTTTATAGTTCGCATGGCAAAGAACCCTGCTAAGTGGTCCGAGGGCAAGTATTCAGTTCTGCTCGGACCAATAATCGGGGCAGAGCTTATCGGCCACGTCGGCGATTCGTGTTCAGCCTTCAACGTCGAGGCGGGTACATCTTGTCTGACTGGAAAAATAGGGAAGGAAGTATTGTCCAAGGAACTGACCATTGCAGATGATGGTTCCAGTAAAGATGGACTTAGCTCCAGATCATTTGATGATGAAGGTACGCCGACCAGAAAAACGGTGCTTATGGAAAAAGGAACGCTCAAATCTTATCTACATAACGTCAACACCGCTAAGAGGTTCAAGACCTTCAGCACAGGCAACGCAGGTTGGATTGCGCCAAGCGCCTGGAATTTAGTCATCGATCATGGGAAGCTCTCCTTCGAGGAGAGCCTGAAGGAACTTAAGAATGGAATATATATGGTGAGCAACTGGTACACGAGGTTCCAGAACTACAGCACGGGTGATTTCTCGACCATTTGTCGGGATGGCACATTCCTCGTCGAGGACGGAGAGCTAAAGGGGTCGCTGAAGGGGGTCAGGATTAGCGATAACCTGTTGAAGATCTTCAGATCGATCAAATGCATGGGGAAAGACAGAAGGTGGGTAAGGTGGTGGGAGGTAAGGACGCCTACGTTCCTCCCTGCTATGGTGTTGCCAGAGGTTAGCTTGACCAAAGCGCAAGAGAGCTAGTATTAATCTAACTAACTCTAACTCACCTTGCCCCAATCTAGCGGAAAATGAACGAACGGACAAATGGACGCATGGAGCAAGACCAAAAAAAAAGGAGATTATGTTGCTTCATCTAGGGATATTCCTAGAGCGTCTGCCACTCCTTTGCCATAAGCAGGATCAGCCCTCAGACAGTTCTTGATATGTCTTAGCTTGACTTCTTTTGGACTATCTCCCATCGCACGTGCTGTGTTTTCAAACAATACCTTTTGCTGTCCTGGGCTCATCAACCTAAACAGTTTACCTGGCTGAGTATAGTAGTCATCATCGTCTTCTCTGAAGTTCCAATGGTCTGCAGCACCACTCAACTTTAGTGGCGGCTCTCTGAAATCTGGCTGTTCCTGCCATTCACCATAGCTGTTTGGCTCATATCCGATAGTGCTACCTGCGTTATTGTTGACCCTCATCTGACCATCTCGGTGATAGCTATTGACGGGGCAACGAGGAGCATTCACAGGTATCTGATGGTGATTTACGCCAAGTCTGTAGCGTTGCGCGTCACCGTAAGAGAAGAGTCTACCCTGCAACATTTTGTCTGGGGAAAAGCCAATACCTGGAACCACATTAGCAGGATTGAACGCGGATTGCTCTACCTCCGCAAAGTAATTCTCGGGATTGCGGTTTAGCTCAAAATACCCGACCTCGATCAGTGGAAAGTCTTTATGATACCACACCTTGGTCAAATCGAAAGGATTGTATGGCATTTTCTTTGCTTGGTCTTCAGTCATGACCTGTATGAGCATCTTCCAGCGAGGGAACTCACCCCGTTCGATGCTTTCGTATAGGTCACGCTGATGGCTCTCGCGATCCTTAGCGATAATGGCTTCAGCTTCTGCGTCAGACAGGTTTTTGATACCCTGCTGAGTGACAAAATGGAACTTGACCCATACGCGCTCATTCCTATCATTGATCATGCTATATGCATGACTGCCAAAACCGTGCATGTATCTGTACGATAACGGAATGCCGCGATCGCTCATAACGATAGTGACCTGATGTAATGCTTCAGGAAGCGATGTCCAGAAGTCCCAGTTGTTTTTTGCGCTTCGCATATTTGTCCGAGGGTCCCTTTTTACTGCATGGTTTAGGTCTGGAAACTTGAGCGGATCACGAAGGAAGAAAACGGGTGTATTGTTTCCGACAAGATCCCAGTTACCCTCTTCCGTATAGTATTTCATTGCAAAGCCACGAATATCACGTTCAGCATCGGCAGCACCGCGCTCCCCAGCAACTGTTGAGAAACGGACAAACATTTCCGTTTTCTTGCCAATTTTCGAGAAGATTTTGGCTTTCGTGTATCTTGTAATATCATGGGTCACGGTGAAGGTGCCATAGGCACCTGATCCTTTGGCATGCATTCTTCTCTCAGGAATGACCTCTCTGTCAAAATGACCCAGCTTCTCAAGGAACCACACGTCCTGAAGGAGCATAGGACCTCGAGGGCCAGCAGTCATAGCATTTTGATTGTCAGGTACAGGCGCACCGGCAGCAGTAGTTAGTTTTTTCTGAGATTTTTCCTTCATAAAAATCCCCTTTCAAATTTTTCGTGTGCGCCTATATTAACATATACATTAAAAATCGAGCTAAATTGCTTCATACTTGCCAACATAAAGTTTCGGTTTTCTCAATTATTGAAAAAGAAGGGATAGATAATGGCAAATTTGCTTGGGTTGAACTTGGTTGCCTCTTTTTGTTTTGCAAAGCCAGCTTAATCTTTGGCTATCATAACGCTTGTCGATTTGATTATTGCAATTGCTTTTTCGCCACGTTTCAGACCCAAGTCTTTCACTGCTTCTTTTGTAATGACAGCTGTTAACGTAATTGGCATTTCAATTTTTATTTTTACTTTAGACGTAACGACTCCATCTTCAACATCCTCTACAGTTCCCCGGAAACAATTTCTTGCACTTATTTTCATAAAATCACCCATAGGTCATTATATGGATTCAACAAAGCTAAATTCGTTTACGCTAATTTTCTGGAAAGATTATCATAAAAAATAAAAAAAAGGTAGAGGAATCTTACTGTGGCTCTACCTCTGCGTCCGAGACCTTCAGCGCCTCGTCCAAGGCGTTCACGCCGAAGTCGATCTGATCCCTGTTTATAATCAGCGGCGGGGCAATGACGAAGTGACTGAGCCAGGTCTGGATATATACGCCTCTCTTGCTCATCTCTGCGCCGACTTTGTCCACCATCAACGGTAATCCTGTTGCTTTGTCCACCCTTGTGTTGAATGGCTTCTTCGTCTTCCTGTTCTTCACGATCTCGACCGCCCAGAAGAGGCCGATACCCCGCACGTCACCTATTGAGATGTGCTTCTCCTTCAGTTCGTTGAGCCTCTTGCCCATGTGCGCTCCCATAACCTTGGAGTTCTCCATCAGGTTCATCCTCTTGTACTCGTTTATCGCTGCGGGGACTGGAGACAACGCCAGCGGGTGCGCTTCATAGGTGTGACCGTGGGCGAAGTAGTTCTCCTCGAAATAATCTGCGATCTTTCTGGTGGTTGCAGTTATGCCCAGCGGAGTGTATGCACCGGTGCTACCTTTGGCAGTTGTAAGTATGTCGGGCTTGACACCCCAGTTGTCAACTGCGAACCAAGTGCCGGTCCTTCCCCAGCCGGACATGACTTCATCAACAATCAGGAGTACGCCGTTCTCCTCGGTGATCTGCCTGATCCTTGGTAGATACTCTTTTACAGGAACTATTACACCGTTCGTTCCGACTACAGGCTCGACGATCATGGCAGCCACGTTGGCCTCATTCTTGATCATATAGTCGACGTACTCAGCGCAGGTCAAGCCGCAGCTTGGGTACTCCTGCTTGAACGGGCACCTGTAGCAGTAGCAGTCTGGAGCGAAGATGGCGCCGTCAAGTTTGCTTGTTGGTTCTGCGAACCATCTTCTAGGATCGCCGGTGCACGAAATTGAGGCAGCTGTCGAACCGTGGTAGGATGCATACCTCGATATCACCTTGTAAGCTCCCTTTGGCTTCAGGTACATTCTAGCAATCTTGAGGGCTGCCTCGTTTGCCTCTGTTCCAGAGGTCGAGTAAAAGATCTTCTCAAGCCCCTGTGGCAGAACCTTCACAATCTCACTGCTTGCCCTGGCGCGTATATCGATGGAGTAGGCAGGGGCGATGTATGGCATCTTCCTTGCCTGTTCCACGATGGCCTCGATCAGGGCTTGATTTTTGTGGCCGAGGTTCGAGCACATCAGTTGGGAGGAGAAGTCCAGGGTTTTCTTCCCCGTCATGTCTGTGAAGTAAACCCCTTCTGCATCCACTATGTGCGGCGGCTTCTTCCAGCCCCTCTGAAATCGCCATGTGCCGTAGGTGTACTTAGCGACTGTGTCTTGGATCTCATCTGGTTGTCCTGACAAATTTTTTCCTCCTTAAAGTGAGTGAAAATTGTTAGTTAATGGTAATAAACTTTCGCCCCCGCTGCATAAGAGGCAAACTGGAAGCAGGGCAGCAAAAAGGCGAGCCGCAGGCGCCAGAATTATCAACATTTAATTGCAGGCGTATGCAATTGAATGGCGTGGACAGGAAAATAATTATTCTTGTTTTGATAATCTTTGCCCTTGCCTTGTCCGTATCGATCCACGCGGTAGCAGCTGATGGGGATTACAAGGTGCTCGTGTACAACGAGACGGTCACGGTCCTTGATGACAGGACGGTAATGGTCTCCCTGGACTACAACTTCTCATGGAACCAGGATGGCTACATTGTCAGAGACTGGAGCATGAATATCCCGAGCGGAGATGCCTATGGGATCGTTGTGGAGAACGATAACGGCCCTCTACCCTTTACCTCAACCGCTTCTGCGAACTGGACCTCACTGGATATCGACCTTATGCAGGACGTACATGCGGGGCAGACATACATGTTTAAAGTCAGCTACCTTTCACAGGACAACATTCAATCAATCGGACCGGAGAGAGATCTCTCAATGTGGACCATTTCAGACAATGTCCCCAAGGATAGTGTCTCCCTGACAGTAAAGATTCCTAATAGCTATGGGGTCGTCAATTGGGATCCTCAGTTCATGACGGAGACCAATAATGCCAACGAGACGGTGCTGAATGGGCAGGCTGCAAACGTTAGCGCTGACACCAACCTCATGCTCAACGTCAATTATGCCACGACAGAAGTAAGGTACGACATAGTCTACCAGTACCTATTCAATAACACCGGGTCCAGCACGGACTTCGGCTCTGAGTTTGAGCTCCCGATCTACACCCAATCGGTAGATCAGGAGAACACACCGTACAGCTCGATCCCTGCGCCCGTTAGCACATGGAATGACTCCTCCGAAAATTTGAGAGCAAACTATACTTTTGCTCAGATAGGGCCAGGCGACATAGCCAACATTACTGTGAGCTACCAGACAGAAATAATGTTGCCACCTACGATTGATCCATCGAGCTCGGGCACGCTAAGCGACATACCTTCCAGCTATCTTGGTTATACCTCAGCGGACAAGTATTGGGAGATAAACGATCCTGCGATAGTAAGCCTTTCGCAGAACCTAACCAGAAATGAGCAGACGGTTCTAGGGATGGTCAAGTCGATCTACAATTTTACAACTACAAACATCTCTTACGATTACGTAAAGTATGATTTGATAATTAGCGGAGTCTCCGTTGAGAGGTACGGCGCGGTCAAGACGCTCTCGCTGGGCATGGGCGTCTGCGAGGACATCACGGATCTATTTGTCACCCTCTGCAGAGCTGCGGGCATCCCTGCAATTGAGATCACGGGACCCATCTACAGCCAAGATGGCCTAATGGGGATCGGGGAGACGCATGCATGGGCTGATGTCTACGTGCCCGGGTATGGCTGGCTCGAGGTAGATCCCACCTGGAAAGAATTCGGAACGCTGGATGGCAGGCATATCGCTGAAAGCACCTTCAGCAACTCATCCGAGCCGGACTGGATTATCTTAGGAAATTTCCGGTCGGGGACTTATGAAGTATTGACATACATAACGATGGTCACCAGCTCTTCCTTATACTTGGCTAATCCGAGCATAACTGCTGTAGCAGTCGGGGATCTTCAGACGGGCACGCCGATTGATCTGAAGGTGTTGGTAAGTAACTTCGGCAACGGGACTGCATATTCAACTAATGTGACCGTAATTGGATCCGCGAATTTGACTGTTTCCAATGCCAGCATCTCCTTCGGCAATGTAAGGGGGTACGATACGGAGACCGCTAGTCTCGTGGCAAGCACCGAGACAGCTGGCAATTATTCGGTCGTGTTCAATCTGAAGTACTTGACGGATGCAGGTCAGGCTGTCAATCAGAGCTACATTTGCAATTTCCTGGTGACGAAGAAGCCAGCGTTCACGCTTGATGAGTTAGCTAGTTCTGTGAACGACATGATCTGGATGGGGTTGGGAGTGGGTTTCCTCATTGCGCTTGTAGCGATCCTAGCGGTCTGGAGGACCAAGCGTTCGGGGTTCTGAGAGTTCAT
Organism: Candidatus Methanomethylicaceae archaeon; assembly: GCA_015660995.1. GTDB lineage: Archaea > Thermoproteota > Methanomethylicia > Methanomethylicales > Methanomethylicaceae > JACTUC01. The sequence continues at coordinate 113,600 of JACTUC010000005.1, forward strand.
TGCAGCCTTCCACGGATTCATTAAGGCTAATTCTGGTCCAGAAAGTCACGTAAAGTTATATTTTGAAGTCATGAATAAGTTATATTGGAATTTTCACAGGGGATGCGATTGAGAAGGATGAGAGGATTTAACAGGCTCACCAAAGTTGATGATGCCCAGAGTATAATCATGGACCGCTGCGGAGACGATTTCAGAGAGACTGAAGTAGTTGGAGTGGAGGAGGCATGGGGTAGGGTACTGGAGGAAGACGTTGTATCCACT
>JACTUC010000006.1 GCA_015660995.1 Candidatus Methanomethylicaceae archaeon
AGCCAAAAAGGACCACCCCAAGCCACCACTACTTTTCTTAGAGACTCCATCAAAGCTTCGTCGCGCGATCCGGCGATATAAATTCCTTCAGCTCCGAAGGCTCTCGCTACCAAGCAAACGTGCGTAGTGATCCTCTTGTCCCTTATTGGGCGGTGACCAAGTCTCAAGACCACTATTTTCCTCACTGTTTTTCCCCAATGTTGGATTGCATTTCTGCTCCGCCCATACCTTCCGCCATACGCTTAAACCTCTGCAGGGAAGAGGGATCACCTTCGATCTCCAAATCAACATAATTACCGCTGTAATTGATATAAGTAACATTTGCGAATTGAAAAGCCCACGATACTAAGGAATTGACATTTTTACCAAGTGGGATTTTCAGTTTCATTTGCTCGTATCTGGGGAGAACATTTGCTAACTCTTCCAACAAGGCAGGAATGCCTTCGCCAGTCTTCGCCGAGATCTTGATTGGTTTAACACCAAAAGCCTTGAAGACCTGATCTTCGAGGGGACGAGTATTGGAAGCCATATCAGCTTTGTTCATTACAGGAATAACTGAGCTGTTGAATACCCCAATCTCATTGAGAGTGGAGAGGCAAGTTCGGAGCTTCTTGGTGAACTCTGGAGCAGAGTCGGACGAATCTAATACCAGAATTACCTTGTCCGCAAGCGTTACCTCCTCCAGCGTGGAGTAAAAAGATTCAACCAGGAGATGTGGAAGGTTGTCAATGAACCCGACAGTGTCAGATAGCAAGATCTTCCTATTCGAGAGAGCTAAGGCGCGCGTTGTTGTTGAGAGTGTGGTGAATAGGTTTTCCCCAACTGGAAGAGATTCTTTGGCGAGGTAATTGAATAGTGTCGTTTTTCCAGCAAATGTATAGCCGCTCAAAGCGATGGTAAAGAGAGCAGCCTTTTTCCTTCTTCGGCGGTTTGTAGACTTTAGCTTGCTTATTTCCTCGAGTTTCCTTCTTAGGTATGATATTCGCTTCTTTATCATCAATGAGTAGACATCTGCTTGATATTTTCCTAGACCGTGAAAACCAGGTAATTCTCCTAGCTTTGCCATTTTCACATTTTCTTTAGCCATGGGAAGTTCATATTGCAGTTTGGCGAGTTCTATTTGATATTTCGCTTCTTTTGTTCCAGCGCGTTTGGTGAATATCTCCAAAATAAGCTGGAAACGGTCTATTACTTCCGTTCTAAACAGTTTAGTAAGATTGTACCTTTGAATCGGTTTGAGCCTATTGTTGAAAATTATTTTTAAGGGCATTAGAGAAGCTGTTGCTTCTGCGATCTCCTCAGCTTTGCCTCTTCCAAGGCAATAGGAAGAGTCGTATTCCCTGATTTGCCGAAACGTGTTTAGCACAGAGTAACCGGCAGCTTCAGCAAGTTGCTGCAGTTCAGGGAGACCGCTCTTGCCCGCACTGGGTCTGACCTCGATAAGAACTGCATTGTTTTCCAACTTGCTAATCTGTTCGACCCTCCTTTAGGATGGCCACATCACCCAAAGTCAAGTTGCTGGGCGTTGGAGTTGATCCTTTAATAGAGCTGTCGACCAGTGCTTTGAGCGAAATCTTTAGCAGGTGTTCGATCTTCAACGTGAGCTCGGAGGTTGGGTACATTTCTCCCGATTCAATCCTGCGGATTACCGAGTCCTTCTCCCCCAACTTCCTAGCTAAATCTTCTCTTGTCATCCTAGCACCTTCGCGAGCCCTACGGATTACATCTCCAAAACCATTAACAAGAACGAACTCTTCGAAACGGTCCCTTTTTCGTGGCTTGGGCGGGACTATCTTTATTGGACCAGGCTTTGGAATTGCCCTTTCTATCTTGGACGCAGTTCTACGATCCACTGCAACCCCGAATCTTGAACACTCCTCACATACTATAAGCAGGGAACGCTCAATCGAAATCTGAGAAGGCCTACCTACAATCTTCTTGCCACAAATCTCACAATTCATAAAAGCCACCGTTCTGATTGTAATTTAAAGCAGGTTAGTCTAAAATATATCTCTGGTGACCCACTTGGCTACCAATAGCGAAGTGAAGGATGACGGGATAGCAATTCCGATGCAGCTCAGAAAGCTTGAGCAGCGCATTTTAGAGCTAGAGGCAGAGCGAAGAGATTGGTACTTCGAAAGGGACAGGCTTCAGAGGGAGACTCAGATACTGCGTAGTGAGATTGAGAAACTAACTGTTCCGCCTCATATCGAGGGAAATGTCACGGATATACTTGAAGACGGGAGGGCTGTTGTGAAAAGCTCAACAGGTCCTTCGCTCGTGGTCAACGTCATGAAATCAGTGGATATGAGCAAGCTTATTCCTGGAAAAAGAGTTGCCCTCAGTCAAAGAAATTTTGCGGTATTGGAGGTTTTACCGGATTCCCTTGATATGTACATAAAGGCTATGGAGGTTGTCGAGACCCCAAAGGTTTCTTATTCAGATATTGGCGGGCTCGACTACCAGATCATGGAGATAAGGGAGCTTGTTGAGCTGCCATTGTTAAGGCCCGAGGTCTTTGAAAAAGTAGGTATAGACCCTCAGAAAGGTGTGCTTCTACATGGCCCACCAGGTTGCGGTAAGACACTGCTTGCAAAGGCTGTCGCCAGCGAGACCAAAGCCACCTTCATTAAGGTCGTTGCGTCGGAGCTCGTGCAGAAGTACATTGGAGAGGGAGCCAGGATGGTCAGGGAACTGTTCCAGATGGCCAGAACAAGGGCGCCCAGCATAGTATTCATCGATGAGATAGACGCTGTTGGGGGAAGACGAGCGGACATAAGCATAAGCGGTGAGAGGGAAGTTCAAAGGACACTCCTGCAGCTGCTGAGTGAGATGGACGGTTTTAGCGTTAGGGGGGATGTAAAGATCATAGGAGCGACCAACAGGATAGACCTCCTTGATCCAGCACTGCTGAGGCCGGGCAGGTTCGACAGAGTGATAGAGATACCCTCACCAGACCAGGTTGGAAGAGAGGTAATATTCAAGATTCATGCAGCCAAGATGAATGTTGCGCCAGATGTGAAGGTGAGCGAGCTTGCTAGGATGACAGAGGGGGCCACCGGAGCAGACATAAAAGCAGTGTGTACGGAGGCAGGAATGTTTGCCATCCGTGGAGAGAGGGACACAATAACCAAGGGTGATTTCGTCAAAGCTATAGAGAAGACCTTAAAGAAGGGGGAGCCAAAGGGTGGCGCCAGCGGCACCTACTTGTAGAGAAATAATCGGCGAGGATTTGACTAGGATAAGGGCTGTAGCGGACTACCAGTTCAGAGAAGGGGCAGGCGTAGCGCTCTTCCCAAAAGGTGTAAAGGCGATAAAATCGAGAAAGACCGGAAAAGTCAAGGCAATATATTACAATAACGAACTATTAGCCACGTTGAAACCGTCAGATGGTTTTCTGGCTCTCAGCTTGGATGGAGGACGCAGGCTTTGCGCGGAGATCTGCCCACCTAGGTACAGAGTCGTGGTCCAAGAAGAGGTCGCAGAATTCATAAGAAGTGGAAGGAACCTGTTCGCAAAGCACGTTGTTGAAGCTGACCCACAAATAAGACCAGGAGAAGAGATTCTAATAACAGACTCGAAGGATAATATTTTGGCAGTTGGAAGAGCCGTTCTCGCAGGATTTGAGATGAAACGTTTTAAAATAGGGTTGGCCGCAAGAGTAAGGAAGGGAATAGATTAGGCAGGAGCATCAGCATATGAAGAGAATCAACCCAAGAGAAGCGAAAAGGATGATGCAGAAAATGGGGATGAATATGGAGGAACTGGCAGGCGTTCTGAAAGTGACAATAAGCCTCAGAGGGAAAGACCTAATCATTCCCGATCCTCAAGTCACAGTCATGAGGGTCAGCGGCGAGACAATCTACCAGATCATGGGTGAGGCGATCGAGGAAAAGGTAGGGACCCAAGTAAAGATAGAGATATCGGACGAAGATGCTCAATTGGTTTCAGCTCAGACAGGTGTCAGTATTGAAGTGGCTAAGAAAGCTCTTGAGAGTGCAAATGGGGATCTGGCGCAGGCGATAATGCTTCTAAAAGGGTAGCCTAGATAGTGAAACGTTGGTTATTTATTGCGAAGTCCCTCTCTTCACTGCTCCAAGCTCTAGAGGATTTGTACCTTCCGAAGGCCTTTGTATAATAAACAGAACGGTTCCCATCGTAACCGCACCTTGGGCACTTGTTTCGAAAGCCATAGGCGATTGACTTGCACTGGAAACAGTAAGTATAGTCTCTTGTGAATGTAAGGAGACCTATGCCTGTCGTTTCGATCATTCTTTTCGTGTAGTTAGCAAGGACATCTTCTGTTGGGAATGGTTCATCGAGACGGATGTCGAACAGATGGCCGCCCTTTGTCAGCTGCTGGAAGATCTCTTCCATTTTAAGACGTGTCTTCAATGGAACAGCAGTAGTTAGTGGGAGATTTGAGTGTTCGGTGTACGGAGTTGCTGTTTTTGCCTTGAGATAACCTGCTGCCACATCCAAATTCGTAAGACGCGATGCAGCAGGCTCGAAGGTAATGCTAGATGAAAGAATACGCTGGGATGGCTGGCACTGGGTGGCGTATTCATCCATTAGGCTGACAATTTTTATTGCCAACTTGAGGGCGTCTTCGCTGTCCTCCAGGTCGGAGCCGGTGTGGTACTTTACTGCTTCAGGCAGACCAACGTAGCTCACGATCCCGGGGGAATCCTTGAGCCTGAAGTATGGATTGCCATCGATGGTCTCTTTGTACAGGGGCAGAAGATTGTCTGACTGTATGCGGTCTTCGAGTATTTGCCTCTTTATTGAAAGAGCTTCTTTGCAAAGGTCAAGCATTTCACGCAGGTGTTCCATAAGCTTATCGTCGTCGCCTTTCGATTCATAGGAGATCCTTGGCAAGTTTATTGTAATGTTGTCCAAGGATCCGACTCTCATGGTTCCACTCTCCCAGTCCTTCCAGCCAGAATCGACGCGCGAGAGGGTGGAGTTGTAGAAGACATTTTCCTGTTGCCAAGGAAGGGTGTTATTGATAAAATACACCGTGCCCCATTTCTTCGATAGCTCGTATGCCTGCACCAAGCATTCTCTAGCATCATTGGTCAACAGAGCCTTTTTCCTCATTTTGACAAATATCGCAGGGTTCAGCAATGGTTTTGACGCGCCATCTGGCTCTTCTAAGACCTCTAGAAGGATCTCGAGTAACTTGAGAGCCTGCTCGTGGTAATCGGCATAGAGACCTGAATCCTTGTCAGGACCGACAGCTTTCACTTTTTCAAGGAATTGCGGTATTTCCAGTTCCACGTTGAAGGCAATGGTCGATCCAGCGATGCCATTGAATTTCGCGTTTAGGGCGTAAAGGAACTCTCTAAGCCCCAAACGAATCTCCGCATCCTTGAGATTCTTGAGATATGGTGCGAGAAAGATGTTGAAAAATCCAACGGATTGGGAGTTGGAAACCAAGGAAGACGATGAGGAGAGAAGAGAATTTACAGTGTAGAGTGCCCCAGTAAAGGTCTTTGGGGCAAAGTGGACTGGTTCCGACAGGCCAGTACCATCTGCGGGTATCTTGCCCTCTAGGATTGGACGAAGATCATGTTGGAGATCAGCGGGCCTGAGGACCCAGTAGTTGGCATTATTGATGTGAATGGCACCACTCAGGTGGGCATCAGCAATAGTTCTCGGGAGAACCTTAAGAAGCATGTACTCCTCAAGAACGGCATCACCGGCTCGGGCGTGAACCCTCTCTGGTGAAGGGTAATCCTTGAATGCCGAACTCTTGATTGTAGTTGTAACGTCATAGACTGGCTGCCCTAAGCGAGTAAGCGAGTGGCGGTATTCTTCCAGACCCTTCTCCAGAAGTATGGCATTAACAAATTCCCTGATCAGTGCAGCCGTGAGGTACCTCACCTGGGGTTTCTTTAGACGGTCCTCGGCTTCTTTGGAGATCGATTCCGCGAGCTTTCTGGGCACATTTGCCTCCCGCATCAAAGCATCAACAATCTTCTTCCTGTCAAATGGTTCTATGGTTAGACTGGAGGTTCGGACTAGCATGTCGCCCTTCTTTCGTCTAAGGGCGTCCTCGACCCCGTAGATGAAGTTGGCGACATCCACCCCGAATAGAGTTAGGTAATATTTACCCGAAGATTCGTCGGCAACAATAAGTTCTGCATCAGTTAGCATTCTGAGATGATAGCCAAACTTACCTGCGTCGGTCTTTGGGTTCATGTTCAGCTTTTCCATAATCTCAGTAAAGGAAAGGGGACCCTCTCTGCTTATCAGCTTCAAAACTTCTGCCCTTACCTCATTGGACAGAGCCGAGAGTATAGACTCCAACAGATTTTTTGATGACAAACCCCAGCACCAAAGCTTAGATTGGAGGGTTGTATCTAAAAAGTTTATAGATGGCTACCTGAAGGCAGGCCTGAATTTCATGGCGTATTGGATGATACCAGAATCGCCGTCCTCCGATATCTTTCGGAACACAGCTTCCAGGGACATCCCGATACTCACGTCGTTGACAGGTATGTCAGTTATTTGCGTTGTGATCCTGGTACCATCCTCGAGTTCCACAATTCCTAGTACGAACGGCGCCATTTTTACAAAATTGGATGGAGGGCTGCGAACAATGCTGAAGGTAAGTAGCTTGCCCTTCTCAGGAAGGGTGTAAGGCTCGAGTAAAACCCCTCCGCACTTATCGCACCTTAATCTCTCAGGGTAGATAACGTGCCCACACTTTGAGCATTTTTGCGCTTCTAGCCGAGTTCTTCCGGGAATCTCTCTCCAATATCTTGGAACCGACATTATCGAGACCTTCTTAAGATTGTCACAAAAGTGCTTGATCCCGAGCCACCAATGTTCTGGGCCAGACCGATCTCGGCGTCCGGGACCTGTGTTTTCCCAGCATCGCCCATTAGTTGCATTGCCACTTCGACAATCTGATATGCTCCAGTGGCTCCAACTGGATGCCCCCTTGACTTCAGCCCGCCACTTGGGTTGACAGCAACAATGCCACCTGGCTCAAAAGCCCCTTCGGCCAGCAATTTGTTAAACTTTCCCTTCTCAGAGAACCCAAGATCCTCAAGAGATATAGCGCCTGTTATTGTGAAGGTGTCATGAATTTCTGCAACATCTACGTCGCGAGGAGTGATCTTTGCCATTTTGTATGCCCTATCGGCTGCGATTACTGTGGAATTAAATGACAGAAGATCGGATCTGGAGGAAACGTTTATTGTGTCTGTTGCCCCAGCTAACCCGCTTATCTCGACATAATTATCCGAATACTTGGATGCCTCTTCTAGAGGACATAGGATCAATGCAGCGGCTCCGTCACCGACAGGGGCACAGTCGTACAGCGTTATTGGGTCAGCGATCTTGTCAGAGCGAAGGACCATTTCCCTAGTGATCTCAAATGGCAGTTGGGCGTATGGGTTCTTGGATCCGTTTTTATGCATGAGTACAGCAAAGTCAGCAAATGCATCTCTTGGAGTGTGATGGATGTGCATGTAGTGGTTCATTAGAAGAGCGTTAAGGCTAACAAAGCTTGAGCCATAGAATAGCTCGTATTCTGCATCAGCAGCCTTGCCCAGCGAGAGGGTTGTGTCCCTGCCCACGCCGTCAGAAAGTTTCTCAATTCCACCAGTCATTACAACATCGTACATTCCTGACGCGACAGCTGTATAGGCTGCGAGTACTGCAGCTGCGCCAGAGCCACATGCTGCCTCCACACGGAAAGCAGTTGCAGGGGTAATGCAGAGGTAATCAGCTAGTAAAGCGCCGATATTATTTTGATCTGAGAGATCTGAGGCGCACATGTTGCCTATTATTAAAGCGTCCAGATTGGTGACCTTGGAGTTATTTAAGGCGGCCTTAGCAGCGTCACCGAATAGTCCCCTAAGGGACTTCTTCCAATGCTTATCAACTTTCGTTAGTCCGTAGTTAATGATGGCTACTCTTCTCATAATAATCCACCTTAAAAGACAATCTTCTTCCTGAATTTTGTGTAAATGGCATAGTCAATGTTCTGCTTTCTCTTGATGTAGTCCATAACTGTCGGAGCGACATCGCGCTTCGACATTACACCATCATCTACCAAAAAGCTGAATGCGTCGCTCCCTGCGCCTGAACCAAAACTCGCTACCAGCACTCTGTCTCCTGGTGACGCTATGTCTAGAACGGCGGAGAAGCCTGTTACTGATGAGCCCGCGTACAGGTTTCCGATATATGGAACCAGCAAGCCGGCTTCCACCTGTTCTTTCTTGAAACCAAGAGATCGCGCTGCTCTTATGGGGAATTTTCCATTTGGCTGATGGAAGACAGCGTACTTGAAGTCGCTTGGCTTCAAGGATAGCTCGTCGAGCAACATCTTTGTTGAAGAGATTATGTGGGCAAAATATGCTGGCTCCCCAGTGAATGCTTCAGCGTGAGACGGGTAATCCTGCTTTGGCCTTCTCCAGAAGTCGGGAGTGTCAGTTACGTAGGACACAGAACCTTCCAGAAGTGCAACCGGCTCCTTCACCTTTTCCTTTTGCCCTACTATCAAAGCAGTCCCTCCGCAACCCGCAGAGAATTCTAGCGGATCTGCAGGTGCTCCTTGTGCTGTGTCGGCGCCTATTGCTAATCCATAATTGATCATGCCAGAGCCGACGAGACCGATACTACATTGGAGGCATTCAGTCCCAGCCTTGCAAGCAAATTCCATATCTGCCGATAGCACCCTTGGCGTTGCGCCTATTGCCTCAGCTACAATTGAACCCGTGGGCTTAACTGCGTAGGGCTTTGATTCTGATCCAACAAAAACTGCTCCGAGTTCCTTTGGGCTTATCTTGGCACGGCTTAGTGCATTCTTCGATGCCTCTACAGCTATTGTGGCTACGTCCTCGTCCATTCCAGCAACGGCTTTTTCGTCGATCAATAAGTCGTCCCGGAAGTGGCGAGATGATTTTCCCCAGATCCTAGCAATCTCCTCTACGGTTATACGATAAAGCGGAATATAGGATCCCCATCCAGAGATCACTACATCGCTCGTCGGTTTCATCGAACTCACTCTTCCCAGTAGTCAAAAAACATCTATATTAGGTCTTCGATCTTTGACTTATTATAGTTCGACTATTGACGATTATCCCCTTAGCGAGTGTAGCGATTTTATCAGATCAGTGACAGACGGTTTTTTGGCAAGAATCAAGGGAAGACGTTCAGACTTAGCTAACTCAACGGCTATCTTGTCCAAGTTCGTAACACCGTGTATTATGACTGCAGCAGGTTTAAGGGGCGTAACCCGGATTGCAACCATTGGTGATCTTCCAGTGGAAACTTTTGTGAAGATGAGAGCGCGTTCGGATGTTGTGCCAAGGAGTTGCATGAAGTCTGAGCCCGACATGGTCAAGATTGCTTTAATGCTGTCTACTACGGTGTAGCCAAGTATCTTCTTGTTCGCCAGATAATCACAGGCGAGAAAATCGCCATCAACGGCCTTTGCTATTTCTGTGAGGGATATGGGTGATGGAAACTCATAGAGGTCAAGTATGGCATCTGAAGAAGCCCTTACTAACGAAGAGAACTGCTTCAAAACTCTACCTTCATTAGCGCTATCTATCTCGATGAGCGACTGGACAAAGCGTCTTACGAATGTGGCTCCGGGGTTCTTTCTCCGCCCACCCTCATAATCGCTAATTACGGACGGAGAGATTTCCAGCTTGCCAGAGATCTCAAGCTGAGTAATTCCAAAGACCTCCCTCCAGCGCCTCATTATCTCACCATGGTTGTTGGAGACTATAATCTCGCCACTTATCCTTTTCATAAGAAGCTCGCTTACCGTCTCCACCATTGCCACCGCCCAATCCTATGGGCAACCTGGTTAAAAACAATTTACCACAAAAAGTATAAAGATGGAGCATTTTCATTCTAATGTGCCTCTAGGGGCTGTAGGCTAGCTTGGTCTAGACTGTCAGGCTCGGGCCCTGGTGACCCCGGTTCAAATCCGGGCAGCCCCACCATCATTCATCCTATATCAATTAGACAAGCAAACCTGCTTTCATCAATATTCCTCTTCCGGCCAGAAGACCATTTGCGGCTGCTATTACGATTCCTCTCGATAAGCCAACGCCGTCCCCTGCGACAAAGAGGTTCTCCACAGGCGTCTCCAAGTTTTTGTTTACTTGGAATTTGTTCGCTGAGAATTTGATCTCTGGAGCGTAAAGTAAGGTTGAAGAACTTGCTACCCCTGGAATAATCTCATCCAGTTTTTCAAGTCCTTCCAGGATGTCTGTAACAATCCTGTGCGGCATCGCCATGGCAATGTCCCCTGGCGTGGCGGACCTCAACGATGGTAGCACGTTGCTGTGCGCAATTCTGACCCATGTGGAGCGCCTGCCCATCCGCAGGTCGCCGAGCCTTTGAATTAATGGCTCACCCCCGCCTAAGATCGTAGATTGCTGAACCACGGATCTTCCATATGCCGTAGTGTCCTCGATGGGTTCCGTTAAGGCAACTCTAACAAGAAAGGCAAAGTTGCTGTTGTCGGAGGGGTTGTCGGTCATTGAATGGCCATTAACTGCTACTATGCCATCGTATACTTCTTTTACAACAAACCCTTCATGATTGACGCAGAATGTTCTAACAAAATCATCATAGGTGTCTGTATAAATGTGGAACTTTGGATCGCGGTTGACTGCAATTACAGGTGCCATTACAAAAGCCGGGACTTCTACCCTAACTCCGATATCGATAGGCTCATGTCTAGTCGGTATGGCGAGCCTTCGAGCCACCTCAGCAGCCCAGTTAGCCCCAACGCGTCCCGGCGCCATCAGTATGTATTTTGGGCTCATAGAAGAATCGTCGTCAAAAATTATTTTACCGGGTCGGATGTCCTTCACATGGGTATCCAGAAGGAATTTGACACCCATCTTCTCGAGATCTTCCTTGAAGTTTTTTATTACCTTGGGTGCCCCGTCGCTACCCATATGGCGCTGTGTGATAGGGATGAATTTTATCCCTTCAGATGCTGCCCGCCTCTGAAGGTCTACAGCATCATCAACATCTCCCCTGCATACTTCCTTAGGAGCCCCATATTTTAGAAAAACAGAGTCAACGTAATTCACTAGATCCCAAGCCTCTTTATCGGAGGTGCAGAACTCCATTAAATCGCCGCCAATGTCAGGCCGTAGGTTCAAAAGACCATCGGAAAGAGTACCGGCACCACCGACTCCACTCATTATGCTGCATATGCGGCAATTAGTGCACATCTTATAATTGTGAACCGGGCATTTCCTGTTGTCAACATCATAACCTTGGTCGATTATCAACGTGGAAAGCTTTCCCTTTCCCTTGGTGGCTATCTCGTAGGCTGCAAACATGCCCGCGGGTCCAGCGCCAACAATTACTACGTCGTGCTCCAATTGAGACCCCACGAAGCTTTCAATTGCAGAGACAGTTATTTATCTTCTTGCCCGTAAATTATTTAGAGGATTTGTAATGGGTGACGATCTTAACGGTGTGCTTGACGAGATCGAGAAACAGGGCAGCATGATGGAAGAGACAAGGGAGGCACTCCAGAAAAAATACGGATTAAGATTTGGTCAAGCAGAAAAATTGGTCGCTTCGATGGCAGTAAAGAAGTATGTCTTCAAGCCAAGTGGCAAGATAGTCTGGATAGTTGTAGGAAGGGAAAAAGAATATTTCGTTATCCCAAAACTATACTGCCAATGCGACGATTTTTACATAAACGTAGTCATAAGGAGGAAGATGGATTTTTGTTACCACCTCTTCGCACAGGCTATCGCAGAGAAGCGAGTGAGCTATGAAATCTTTAATGTCCCAGACAGTGATTTTAGAAGGCTTAATAATGAGTGGAAGAAACAAAGCGTGTGAGTTGTTGCTATGGATTTTGTTTTGCTCACGGATATAATTGATGTTATTGCAATTACCCTTTTAGGGGTTACAACAACTCATAATCACTTTTGACAGAGAATAGCGGCGACAAAGATGAGCGAGCTCGAAGGGCTTATTTCAATACTCGTTAGAAAATCGGGGCTCTCTACTTCTGAAGTCCTCACAAAGATTGAGGAGAAGAAGGAAAGCCTAGGGCACCTAATAAATGACGATGTGGCTGTTCGGCTGGTCGCCAGGGATCTTGGCATAGCTGTTTCAGAGGGGGGACCTTCAAAACCAATCGTCAAAATTGAAGATCTCGTGGCAAATATCAATAACGTCACCATCAGTCTGACCATTGAGCGAAGCGGTACTATAAGGGAATTCGCCAAGAAGGATGGTACGACGGGACGACTTGCCAAGCTGATCGTTTCCGATGATACGGGGAGTGCGGCCCTTGTGTTATGGGATGACAAGACAGCATATTCGCAGCGCCTGAGAGTTGGCGCAAAGGTTTCCGTCTATTCAGCGTATACAAAAGCAGGGCTGAAAGGCGATGTTGAAGTGCACATGGGAAATAGGAGCAGGCTTGAGATCATTGAGGAGGGACCCGCAAATGGATGGGAGGATGAAGGCAACATGCACAGGGGTCGGATCTTGAGGGCATATGATCCCATAAGCTTCAAGCGAAAGGATGGAAGCGAGGGGAGGGCAGTTGCTTTTCAAATAAACCACAGTCTGGGAGTGACGAGGGTATTGGTTTGGGACCCATCGGACACTTTGATTGCTGAATTGATCGCGGGTGCAGCTATCGAGATTTCAGGCGGGGTAATGAAGACAGACATTAACGGAGCGAAGGAGCTCCATATCAACGATGAGAGCTCAATTCAGATTAATAGAGAGGATGTTGACCCTCCTCAGATCGAGGCTGTGAGGTTGGCGGACGTTAAGCCTGACATGTCAGAGTTGACCGTGGAGGGGATAGTCGAGGGGGAATTTGATCTTTCAACGACTTACAGTGGCAAGACCTATGCGAGACTCCTGTTAAGGGATGGGGAGGCAGCGCTTCCTGTTATTTTTTGGAATGACAAGGCTTTGATGATCAAGAGGGTTGCGAAGGCGGGCGCTATTCTGAGGATAGAGGGATGCTACGCAAAGATTGGCCCACAAGGACTTGAGATTAACGTCAATAAATGGAGCAGAACCAAGGCAGAGTAGGTTTTCACAAGCTTCATAGAAAGGTTATTATTGCTAAGTTTTAGAGAAGTCAGTATCGAGATGATATGAATGGGTGGTAGGAAGAGAAAGAAGGTAGTAAGGCGGATGAGGAAGTCAATCCCCAAGATATTTGCTTGTCCCAACTGTGGGGAAAAAACCCTAGGCATATCCATCAACCGCGATGAGGGAAAAGCCACCATAAAATGCGGCAGATGCAACATTGAGGATTATGTTCAGGTTTCACGTATTGAAGAGGGTGTTGACGCTTACGGTAAGTTTGTTGATAAATACTATGGCTCAGAAAAGACGGTGACAGAAAATGAAGAGGGTAGAAAACCTTCTTAACTCAAAGATAATTGAGAAAGGCTGCATCCATATATCGCTTATAGACCCAGACAAGTGCGACGCCAGCCAGGCCAAGGCTCTGGCGCAAGAAGCAAAAGAGGCGGGAAGTGCTGCTTTGATGGTCGGAGGCTCGACCAGCATGGGAGGCGACATCTTGGATGAACTTATAAAGGGTCTTAAAGAAGGGTCAGATCTGCCAGTGATACTGTTCCCAGGCAACCTCTTCGGTGTTTCTAAGTACGCTGACGCCGTATGGTTCATGTCTGTATTGAATTCTACAAACCCGTTCTATATTACCGGTGCCCAAGCCGTTGGTTCGCGGATGGTAAAAGCATTCAACTTAGAAGCTATACCGTTGGGATACATAATCATAAGCCCTGGCGGGACAGCGGGTTTTATCAGTCAAGCTAACCTCATTCCTTACGAGAAGCCCGAGGCCGCAGCGATATATGCCCTTGCAGCGCAGTTCATGGGCATGCGCTTTGTTTATCTTGAAAGGGGCTCAGGGGTGGATGCTCCTATATCTCCTTTGATGGTTAAGTTTGTAAAAAAGATCGTAAACGAAGCCCGAATCATTGTTGGAGGTGGAATAAGGAACAGGGAACAGGCAAAGGAAATTGCGAGAGCGGGAGCAGACGTCATTGTCACCGGTAGTGTGCTTGAAGAGAAGGGGATAACCGGAACCTTAAGGGAGATTATTGGAGGAATAGAGGAAGGGGTAAATGAAAGAAAGGTTTAAGCGCGAACTTGTCCGAAAGACCTTTCATTTAACGGCGATCAGCGTACCCCTCTTCTACGTTGTTTTTGGCAGAGATATTGTCATCTTTTATACTGCCGCAAGCCTTCTCTTCTTCGTAATATTGGAATTTATACGCGTAAGGGCACATTCGATATTTCCTTTGGGTAAGACTGCCGATTTGATTCAGAGGCAAGGCGAGAAGAATTCCATAGCGGCTTCAATATATTTTTGCGTGGCAGCACTAGGGGCACTGTTTTTTTTGGACGAGAGAGCAGTTGTTGTAGGCTTAAGCGCAGCGTTGATTGGCGACGCTGCGGCTGCCCTGGCAGGCACCGGAATAGGGGAACATAAGATAAAGAGCGGGAAGACAGTTGAGGGGACACTTGCTGGCATCTTGGTCGCTACCCTTATTGCATATCTTTTAAATTCTAATTTTGCCACAATATTTGCGGTGGGAATAGTCTTTTTGGTATTCGATCTAGTGGATTTCAGATTTGATGATAACTTCACGCTACCATTAGCGATAGCCATAGTAGTGCAAGTCTTAGAGGTCCTACTATGATAGCCGATCCCACCATGCAGAAGTACTTTGTCGATCTCGAAGAGAACATTACGAAGCTTTACAAGATAGCGAATGAGGCACGGTCCAAAGGGTTCGACCCTATTGATGGGGCTGAGATCTATAGGGCGCAGGACTTGGCAGCAAGGGTCGAGGGGCTCATAGGAGTAAAGGGGGTCGCCAGAAGGATACGGGAATTGAACGAGCTCGTTTCCAGGGAGGAAGTGGCATTCAAGATTATTGAGGAGATTATAAATGGGAAGTTCGGGGTTTTCGATGACAAAATAGGCGCAGATTATGCGCTAAGATTGGCTCTTGCGATAGTGACCGAGGGAATAACTGCCGCCCCACTACAGGGAATAGAGAAGGTTGAGATCAAAAAGAACTCCGACGGGAGCAGATATTTAGCCGTATATTATGCGGGTCCGATGAGGTCAGCAGGCGGCACCGAGCAGGCTCTTACGGTTCTTTTTGCCGATTATATCCGAATTTTACTGCACCTTGACAGGTATAAGATCAAAGAAGAAGAGGTTGGGCGGTTCATAGAAGAGCTCAGGCTCTACGAGAGAAAGGTAACGCGGTTCCAATACCATCCGACTGACGATGACCTCCGGAGGATTCTACACTATATACCTGTCGAAGTAACTGGTCCACCAACGGACGAGTACCAAGTATCGGTTTACAGGAACCTTGAGAGGATTGATACAAACAGGGTGAGGGGAGGAGCATTAAGGGTAATAAACGATGGTGTTTATGGCAAGGCAGCCAAGCTAAAGAAAATTATCGACAAAGTCGGAATCTCGGACTGGGACTGGCTTAAGGTCAAAAAAGATGAAAAGGCAGAGGATATCACTGCGAAAGTAGTTCCCGACTCGAAATATCTTGTTGATATTGTTGGGGGGAGGCCAATCTTCGCACATCCCTCAGTCTTTGGTGGCTTCAGATTGCGTTATGGCAGAGCTAGGAACACTGGCCTTGCCGCTGTTGGCATACATCCCGCCACGATGGTAATACTTGAGAGATTCATTGCTGTTGGGACACAATTGAGGGTGGAGCGACCAGGTAAGAGCTCAACCATAACCCCTGTTGACAGGATAGAAGGACCAATTGTCAAGCTAAAAAATGGAGACGTGGTGCGAGTAGAGGACGAGATCGAGGCAGAGAAGGTTAGACCCGAGGTGGAGGAGGTCCTCTTCTTGGGGGACATGGCAATTGCTTTTGGAGAATTCCTAGAGAACAACCAAAGGCTGTTGCCAGCTGGCTATTGTGAAGAGATCTGGGGATCTGAACTAAGAAAGGTCGTCAATGAAAAATTCGAGGGTCGATATGACATCCTATCTGATCATCTTGGTCTGAAAGCAGAAAGACTTCGTAGTTTTGTTGATGAGCCGTCAATAGTCAAGCCCACAGCAGATGAGGCGCTTAATCTCGCAAGCCTGCTATCGATTCCCCTGCATCCAAGGTACACATATTTCTGGGAGAATATTAGTGTCGACGAAATACTGATCCTTCGCGATTGGCTGAGCGAGTCTTTGAAGATCTGGAAAAGTGGAGAACTCGCTGTACCGCTTAATGATCCAGTTCCAAAAAAGATACTGGAGAAGGTAGCAGTCCCACACAGGATTATCGATGGTAAGGTGCTGTTGCAAGAACCGCTTATAATTAATGCGCTCTTCTCTCATTTCAAATGTCGGAAAGGTCCACCCGAAGAAGACCCTGTAAAATTCCTGAGCGAACTTTCAGGTATTCAGTTGAGGCAGAAAGGCAGATCCTTTATCGGGGCGCGTATGGGAAGGCCAGAGAAAGCTAAAGAGAGGGTAATGCGACCTCCGGTCCATGCACTCTTTCCTGTTGGTCTCGCAGGCGGGTCTAAACGCGATCTCACCAAAGCTGTTAGCAAAGACGGTTTTGAGGTCTCAATGATAATACAGCGATGTGTAGAGTGCAACACGATTACACATGAGAATTTCTGCAACAAGTGTGGAAAGAGAACAGTAAGGATCTACTCCTGCCCGACCTGTGGTGATTTCTACCAACTGGAAAGCAAGTGCCCAAAATGTGGATCCCAAACGGTTCCGTACAAGAGCCGCATGGTGTCAATAAAGAATTATGAGCAGATGTTGGGACGCCTAGGCGTACCCAGAGCCCAAATTATAAAGGGAGTAAGGGGGTTGTCGAACCCCTCAAAGGTGCCAGAGGCTCTTGAGAAAGGGATTCTCAGGAGCAAACATAAGATCTATGTCTACAAGGATGGCACAGTGAGATTCGATCTTACAAATGCGCCCCTTACCCACTTCAAACCCGCAGAAATAGGGACGAGCGTAGAGAGGCTCAAGCAGCTAGGCTATTCTAAAGACTATAAGGGAAGAGAGCTGGAGAGTCCTGATCAGCTTGTTGAGCTCAGGGTTCAGGATATAATAGTCCCGCACAGTTGTGGCAAGTATTTATTGAGGGTTTCAAGATATGTAGACGAACTTCTTACAATGCTGTATAAAGTGGCACCATTCTACAATTTAGAACGTTACGAAGACACAATAGGTCAATTTGTGATTGGATTGGCCCCACACACATCTGCAGGAATCGTGGGGAGGATAATCGGCTTCACTAAGGCATCAGTCTGCTATGCTCATCCCTTCTGGCATGCTGCAAAAAGACGGAATTGCGACGGAGATGAGGATGCGGTAATGTTGGTCTTAGAAGGATTGATCGACTTTTCGAAAGAATATCTCCCTGAGAAGATAGGAGGTTTAATGGATGCCCCGCTAGTGATGACTACAGTAATTGATCCTTCAGAAGTAGATGATGAATGCCACAATATGGAAACTGTCAGTTCTTTACCATTGCAATTTTACCATATGGCTGAAGAGTACAAAGATCCAAAAGAAGCATTAAAAGTAATAGAAATTATGAAGGGCAGACTAGGAAAACCAGAACAGTATAGGAATTTTTCGTTCTCTATTTTCACAGAGGGCATAGACAGAGGCCCTCTTATGACGGAATATGATAAGCTGAAAACTATGATGGAAAAAGTTGAGAAACAACTGCAGTTGGCTGATAAGATAAGAGCGGTTGACAGCAGAGACGTAGCGGAGAGATTGCTAAAACACCACTTTATTCCTGACCTAGCTGGTAATATGCGGGCTTTTTCAACTCAAACCTTCAGGTGTACAAAATGTGGTGCAAGGTATAGGAGAGTACCGCTCAAAGGAGAATGTTCACGGTGCAGTGGAAACCTTATTCTCACGGTTCATGAAGGAAACATTAACAAGTATCTAGGTGCAGCCTTTGCCTTGAGCAGGCAATATGAGCTGGGTATTTTTATTGAGCAACAAATAAGCTTGATCGAAAAAGGTCTCCGCACTCTTATCCCAGAAAGAAAAGAGAAGAATACCGATCTGGATCAATTCATCGAACAGTGATCATAACGATTTCAGAAGATCGATATCAAATATTATTCCGATCACGTCTTCTTTTGCGTTTGTTACAGGAAGTTGATCTATATCGAATTTCTGCATTTGGATGGCGCATTCAATTATGCTTGCGTTCTCGTTGATGGTAATGCATGGTGCTGCCATCACTTTATAGATAGGTGTGTTCGGAAGGGCGATTTTGCCTTTTGTTATATAGAGCACCGAGGAGGTTTCCCAATCCCATTCCTGGCTCTCCGATCCAGATTTGAGGATAGACTTTGTTTCTTCAATCTTGACCTCACTTATCTTCATTAGATCTGTGTTTGAGACGATGCCCGCAATTTTTAATTCGTTGTCAATAACCAAGGTGACGTATTCATTTGCTAAATGCATCATTGCGCTTGCGATGTGAACTGGGGTATCCATCCAGCAGCTAAAGACTGATGCCTTCATAAAGTCTTTTACCTTTTGGTTTGAGTTCGACTTAACTATTACCTTATGCACCACATCGCCGACGGTAATTATGCCTAGCAATTCATCATTTTCTATAACTGGTAGTCTTCTGTAGCGCTTCTCGACCATTATCTTTATGCAGTCCTCAAAAGGAACTTCAGGGCCGGTTGTTACAACGTTTGTGTTCATTATGAGGGCAAGTTGATCTTCATCTGGGTGCTTAAAGAGGTCCTCTCTCGTAATGATCCCGATTAATTTTTTAGTGCCTTTCTTGACTACAGGCATGCCCGAGATTTTCCTCTCCTTAAGCATATTTAGGACCTGCTCTCGACTGCCTGGAACCTCTGCGTAGATGACATTTTGGTTCATCACGTCTCTTACTTTCATGTTGACCACTCATTTATCGCAATTACATGGTGCTCTCTGGCAACAAGCAACTACCTTATCTTAATGTACTCGTAGGCATCCTTCGTCGAGGAGAAGCAATAATTCACTTTCTGGAAGCCCTTCTTCAATTCTGCGACCTCAAGAGCCACCTTGGCCGGATCCTTATTGTCACATATTACCTTCTTAAAGAAGTCTGCCACCTCTTCCATTTCGGATTTTTTCATGCCCAAGCGGGTTAGTTCTTGGGTACCTACCCTTATGCCGCCAGGTGCCTTGTAGTCCCTGCCCATCCGCTTGTCATATGGCAACAAATTCCTATTGACTATAATGTTGGCTTTCTCTAGCCGTTTCTCTACCTCAAAACCATTGCCATATTTTGTCACATCCATAATCATCATGTGAGATTCTGTGAACCCTTTCTTCTCATACAATACATTTATGCCACGCTCAAATAGTGCCTGAGCAAGTGTTTTTGAATTAATCACAATATTCCTCGCGTAGTCGGGATAAAACTCCAAGGCTTCCGCAAAAGCTATGGCAACTCCTGCAACTGCGTGAAGATGGTGATTGCTCAACAAGCCAGGGAAAATTACGCGTTTTATTGGTTCCGCATACTTGGACCATGAAACGATGGCACCATGCTGTGGACCGGCTAGTGTCTTATGTGTGCTCATTGTAAAGGCATCCACACCGTCCCCGATGGGATCCTGGAATATGCCTCCAGCTATAAGACCAGCCACATGAGCACCATCGTAGATCACCTTGGCATCATAGCCTTTAGCAAGCTCAACTATCTCCTTGACGGGGTGCGGGAATAGAAAAACGCTGGCTCCAAGTACAAAGATTTTTGGAGGCCTGCCTTGATCCTTTAATTCTCTAACGAATTGAGCCGTTTTATCGATATCAATTGTAAAATTTTCTTCATCAAAAGGATAGTTGACTACGTCCAACTCCCTTACTGTCCCTGCTGTTCCACCAAGGCTCTTTTTGGAGTGGCTAATGTGTCCTCCAGTTGGGATTGTGCAAGCCAGAAGCACGTCCCCAGGATTTCCAAATGTTGTGAATGCACACAAATTTGCTAAGACGCCAGATATCGGTCTTACATCAATAAACTCAGCTTTGAATAGCTTTTTGCCAAGCTCTATTGCGACGGATTCTACTTCATCAAGATATTTGCATCCAGCATATACCCGTTCCCCCACCCAGCCCTCGGCATACCTGTTTCCAAAATCGCTTGCTAATGCTTCTCTGACCGCTTGGCTTGGAACGTTTTCGCTTGCAATCATGGGCAGCGATTGTTTGATCATTGCGTGATGGTTTTCCAAACTCCTAAGGACACTCTCGTAAGCGTCTCTACCGCTGGAGATAGAATTGACCACAAAAGATTCCTCCTTTAGACTAAGTACTTCTAATATGGTGAAAAGAAGGTAATATACATAATGCTTAAAAGAGAAGGTACTCCATTTTTCTTAAAGCTGAAGGTGAATTAATTGCCTAAGAGCGAAAAAAAGAAAGAAGCGCCAATGCCAATGACCGGCGCAGGGCTGATACGCTTCTTTGAGGACGAGACTTATGGGATAAAAATCAAGCCCATCTTTATCGTAGGAACCTCGGTAACGCTTATAGTCGTAGTAATCATGGCGCATCTCTTAACAGGCCTTTAGATCTAGCACAGCGGCTGGGCATCTATGCCTTTTTTCCTAAGTTTTGCAGCAAAACTGTCGGCATAGCCATGGACCGTGAAAACTTTTTTGGGGGAGCATTCATCAATAAAACACATCAGTTGGGTGTAGTCCGCATGCCCGCTGAGTACGAAAGATACGTCCGCGCTTCTCCGACCATAAGTTAATGCCCATCCTGTCACCGTTGCAGTCTTCGCATTTGGGTACACCGTGCTCAGATTTCTTGGACCAAGCGATGCTGGGAACAGGCAGACGCAACTCTTGCTGCGCATAAGATCTTCCCCCTCCTTAGCCATGTCATAGAAGACTAAGTCTTCCCCCATTGAGTTGATCGCAGTGTTTGTTCTAGTTATGGAGGGGTGCGTTACCACAGGAATCGAGGTGTAAAGATTGAATAGCTTTGTAATCTCCTGAGCTTTTCCAACTGGGTAGACAAGAATAAATGGGAGATCTCCTTCCATAATTGTCTTCGCAGCCCAGTCGACAATGGTGTCGTAAACTTCATTTCTAGGCGGAAAAAGGAAGTTCGGTCTTCCAAATGTTGTCTCGATAACCAGAATATCACATTCATGCGGCTGCATAGCCTTTTGAGTCAACGTATCCACGAAATTAAAATCCCCTGTATAGAGAAAAGTCACACCATCTTGTTTAAGCAGAAGAGCTCCTGATCCAAAAACGTGCCCGGAGTTGATGATCCTGAGCTCAGTCTGATGGAGTCTCACTGGTTTATCATAAGCGCATGGTACTGCGTTCCTGACCTTCTTATTTGATATGGCTTCGAAAAGAGCGATAGTTTCACGCGTAGAATATTTTGGTTTCCTGGCGTCAATGAATGCGCCTGTATGATCCCGGTGGGCATGGGAGATGAAAGCACAATCTGCTGGACCAATTCGATTCGTGGGATCCAGAACTATCTTGAGGTCATGAGTCTGAACCATGATTCCATTGTGCCAACTTATTTCAACCACTCAGTGCACCAGTAACCACTAAATAGCCGAGTCGTTTAAAAAGTTACTACTGAATAAGTTGTTAACTTTTCAAATGACTGATGATACGGGGATGAAACTTAGTGTCGTTTACGGACAGACTTGCCAAGAAATACAGCAATACCTTCAGCCTACCTAGCAGGAAGGTATTGATCGCGGAGCTGTTCATGCTTGGAGCTCTGGTCGGTACAATTATGTATACGATTGAGCCAAGTTCCAAAGGACCGGTGTTTGGGTTAGCGGACGGGCTAATATCGTTGGCATTTGGAAGCTTTGTAAGCACGTTTGTTATCCATAAACTGACTAAAAAAGGCATATTAACTTTCAATAGGACCATAGCGATGGCTGACTTTAGTATTGTATTCCTTGCAATTGGGCTTATCACCGCAGCGGCTTTTTCTCGGGTATTCAATAATCCAGGAAGCTTTGAAAGCATTTATTTTGTTTCATGCGGCATCATTGTTGCATTTATCTTCATAATATTATCGATAGCTTCTGATTTTAAACAATATGAACTTTTTATTTTAAGTATATTTCAACCTTTTGTAATATTAATAATACATACAACGTTAATTTATTTTATTTATTATGTAAATTTACTCAATATAGTAACAAACTTTGCGAGCTTTTTTTTGATGGCAATAATTGCTTACGTCCTTGGGAGATGGTACTACTTCTCAATAGGTAAAGTCGGTAAAGAATTGTTGGGATATAGCGGTGTAGTTTTGTTTAAGGCCTTCTTAGAATCATTAATGTTAGATAAGAGCGGACTTATGGAGCAACTGCTAAAGATCCTAGCGGTTCGGGAAGACGTCGAGGTGAGGAGTATTTATTTCAAGAGTACAAGGCAAAACGGAGTCGTTGTTGCACCTCTCATCCACCCAGGGCCATTCAAAGATCTTGGTAGTAGTAAGCTCCCTACCCGGATCGCGGCTTCTTTCTTATCTAAGAATACGCTACCAGTCGTTTTCCATACCCCAACCACACATGAAAAAGACTTGATATTAGCCAAAGATTGCGATAGAGTGGTTCAGATGCTGCAAGAGCTTGAAGTTATACCAGAAAGAAGCTTATCCAAACCTATTATTGTGAAGAAGAAAGGGTCTGTCACAGTTAGTTGCCAAGTTTTTGACGATATTCCATTAGCTGTGATTACTCGAGCGCCCATCCCCACAGAGGATTTGCCTGACTGCATAAACGACCTATGCATGGCAAAAATACAAGAGAATGGGTACTCTGATGGTGTTGTGGTGGATGCCCATAACGTGATGGACCTAACTTATTCAGAGCTTAGTAGCGAGGACAAGAAAGATATTGTTGAGGCCCTCGGGGAGGCCCTTGAGGAAACGCATATTATAGAGGAGGGTCCCCTCATCGCGGGTTTTTCAAATGTTAGATTGGAGAACTATTCACCTAAAGATGGCATTGGAAACGCGGGCATAATGGTTCTTGTTACCGAGGTCAAAGGAAACAAGGCCGTATATGTTTCCATAGATGCCAATAACATGGTTGTAGGTTTAAGAGAGAAAATTCAAAAAGCTTTGAAAGAGATCGGTTATGAACATTCTGAAGTCACTACGACGGATACGCACGTCGTTACTGGGCGTTCAGCAGGCGAGGGGTACTTCCCTCTTGGCAAAACCATACCCGAAGATGTTCTAATTGAAAAGATCATAGAAGGAGTTGCTGAAGCTGACTCTAAAAAAGCGGAGTGTTCTGTGAAATTCTCTAAAAGAAAGTTGGAAGATGTCTACCTCTTAGGCAACAAAGGATTGGAGAACCTTTGGAAGGTTACCGACAAATCTCTCAAGGTTGCAAAAAGAAGACTTATGGTGCTCGTCCTCCTGCTACTAGCTAGCGGGATCATCGTTTATAGCATATTATGATGTAAGACGAACTTATCTTTACAGCAACGGTCACACTTATTAGAAATATCACGTCGTTTATGGTTTCTAAAGACTTTCTATTGGATTATCATCAACTGATGATCTAATATATTTTCATCAATTTCTAATGGTTTTTAGTTATTGTTTTATGGATTAACGTTGTAGAAAAATGATGTTGAACATATCATTATATAATGTAAAATTCCATTATTACGTTTTGAGAAACCTCTTCTATGTCTTTAATTATGCTGATTTTTCTTAAAGTCGATGATTTGGAGGATCATGTGACTATGTGATAAAGTCACATATCCTTTTGTAAGGATGCTACAGTAGCCTGCCCCGTTGAAGTTCCCCCATCCCCACAAGGAATGGTCTTATAACATAAGAATTTTTTATTATTTTTCACAACCTCATCTTTAATATATTTGAACAGCAAGGAATTCACTGCAGATCCACCAGTTAGTCCTATCTCGTGTATACAATTTTCATCACAAACCCTACAAGCGAGCTTCCCAAAAGCCCCTCCTAAAGCATGGTGTACTTCGAAAGCGATGTCTTCTCTGTTGTTATGATGTAAATTCTCAACAATTGACAGCATGAATTCGGATGTGTCAAGAACATATTTACCATTCTGCTGTGATAGTGATAATTCAAGTGTGACTTTCCCTGGCCGACCTTTCTTGGCTAGGGTTTCCAAACGCATCGGCGGTTCGCCTTCATACGTTCGTAAGTGACATACATTAAGCAAAGTTGCTATTGAGTCAAGCAGGCGACCAATGCTTGATGTTTTCAAAACGTTATTTATTTTTGATTGTTTTAATATTGTGTCTAATTCATCTAATCCCTGTTTCAAATGTTTAGCATAATCATTTTCAAAAAGACCATAAATCTCATTACAGCCGATTGTTGTTGATAGGATTGCAGCTAGCATCCTTGCTGGATGCGTGGCACAAGCATCGCCACCTGGCATTGGTTGATACTTTAGCTGCCCGACCCTCTCGAACTGCGAATAACCACCAAGCAGAATCTCGCCCCCCCAAGCCATATTATCCGTGCCATAGCCTACTCCGTCAATAGCGATACAAACAATGGAACTTTCTCGTGGTAGAGAATGGTCTGCCATAAGGGACGCCATATGTGCATGATGGTGTTGGACGGGAATGTCTTTTGCTTGGTATTGATTGGCTAACTCGCGTGCGTACCTTGTAGTAAGAAAAGATGGGTTTAGATCATGGGCTATTGCCCCAAATTCTTTCTTATCATAGATTGCCGTAATGAAATTCAAGGCCCTTTTCAAATAGTCTAATGTTTCGAGTTCATTCATGTCTCCAATATGTTGAGTTGTCACAAGACGGTCTTCGACAAATAAAGATCCAGTTACGTTATATTCTCCTCCAACTGAAATAATTCCCTTAGCCCCTACGTTCCAAGGCATTGGCAAGGTCGATGGAGCATACCCTCGAGACTTTCTTAAGAACAGTGGTTCATTTTCAACTACTTTCATTACAGAGTCGTCGCAACGATTTATTATGGATCGATTATGTGTTAAGTAATAATCAACAATATTTTTTAATCCTTCTTGTGCTTCACTGTTTTCAATATAGATTGGTTTGCCGGGATAATTGCCACTTGTCATTACAAGTGCATCTTTTTTGATTTTATTGAGTAAAAGGAGGTGAATGCCAGTGTAGGGGAGCATAACGCCGATAGTGTCTAAGCCTGGCGAGACTGAGTCAGCTAAACAATAATGCTCAGATTTTTGCAGAGTTATTATCGGATGGTAAATATTGGCTAGAAGCTCTTCTTCTACCTTGGAAACAATTGCAAAGTTTTTTACTTTTGCGATATTTGAGGAAATGACAGCAAATGGTTGAAATGGCCTAATCCTCCTTGTTCGTAGTTTGTTTACTGCTTCTTCATTAGTCGCATCAACAGCGATATGAAAGCCACCAATGCCCTTTATTGCAATTATGTAACCTTCATCAAGAAGCTTGGCAGCTTCACATAGAGGCTCACATGTGATTTGCTTGTTGTCATTATTCAATAAATTCAATTTGGGACCACATAACGGGCAAGTAATTCCTTGAGCATCATATCGTCTGTCCATAGGATTATCGTATTCCGCCTTGCAGTAGACACAAAATGGGAAGTCCACCATTGCAGTGTTATCCCTATCATAAGGGAGTTTTCTTATTATAGTGAATCGAGGTCCACATTGTGCACATGACGTAAACGGATAATTATTCCAACGACTCTTTTTTTGAACATCTGTGATACACACATCACAAATACTGAGATCGGTCGGTATCACAGATCTAACTGTTAAACGCCGTTCCTTGCTTTCTGCTATAAAGAATGTATCAAACTCCTTAACTATTCGCTTCCATTCGAGCTCTATTGCATCAATCTTGGCCACGGATGGTTTCTTTTTTCGTATGTCATCAATAAAGGACTTTATGTCTTGAACTTCGCCTTCGACTAATATTTCAACACCAGCGTCGCCAAGGTTGAGTACATATCCTTTTAGCCGGCGATCTGTCGCGATGGTATAAATAAATGGTCGAAAACCTACACCTTGCACAAGACCACGCACAAAGATGTGGGCTCGCTTTTGCATTCCTTTAATTCCCCATAAGTTAAATATTATCAAAGTGATAGATGGTGCGAGGTTTAATATAAATGGTGGGATTACCGCCAACGCCTGCTGAGTTAAGAGCTTTGCGCAAGAAGGCAAACCTCACACAGAAAGAACTCGCAAAAAAAGCAGGAATGAGCCAATCATTAATTGCCAGAATAGAAGCTGGAGATGTTGATCCTCGCGTATCAACTCTTAAAAAGATACTAAAGGTTCTTAATGATGTTTCTGAAATTAGGGTATCTTTAAAGAATGTGATGCATCAGCCCGTCATTACTGTTGATGCTGACGAAACTATAGGAAAAGCAGTTGATTTGATGTGGAAACGCGGAATCTCACAACTGCCAGTTATGCAAGAAGATCGCATTATTGGTAGTATAAAAGAAGAAACAATTTTAAAGAAACTCAAAGACGAAAATATCAAAGAATTACTTAATCTTACAATTTCTCATTTACTTGAAGAATCTTTTCCTATTGTGAGCATTGAGACGAGCCTTGATGAAGTGTCAAGGTTACTTTCAAGCGGAAGCGCAGCAGTTCTAGTGAGTGAACATGGGCGCATGATGGGAATAATCACTAAAATCGATCTTATTGCAAAACATATGATGTGACTTATACTGCGTTGTGATATATATCACAGTGATTGTGAGAGAGTACAAGATAGTTAGTAAATTTTCGTGATTTATTGTCACTCACAACCAAAAACCTTAAAATATCAAACACATCATATCATATACAAAAATACCAAAAAGGTGCCTAATTTGGCTTTCTCTGAACGGACAGATAGGACAAATGATGAATTAAGAGGCGAATTGGCACTTATCAGACGCGATTTATTGGAAAGAATGAGAAGGCTTGAAGATTACATAATGGTTTTAGATTCAGACATACGAAGATTGGGTCTTGAAATACAAAGAATAAATGATAGATTGCAAGATATGCCGTTAGATAGATCAACAATACAAATAACAAAGCCAGAGATCATAAGATCTACATTACCTGAACAATCAATGATCAAACCAGAACCTGAAAGCATGCAAGTTTCACAGATAACTCAAGCATCTTTGACTCCATTGGCTGCACAGGTTGTGAAGAATTTAGAAAAGAAGGAAGGACTCAATCAGACAGAAGTAGCAATTATCAAGTATCTTATTGATAATCCTGGCACAAAGAGTGCAACTCCGATCGCTCAAACCGTTGGAAAAGCCAGGGAACACGTCGCGAGAACTTTGAAAAAATTAGCTGATGAAAAGAAGATCATCAGAGATGTAACAACATGGCCATATACTTATGTTGTACCTGAAGAAATCAGAAAAATTGTGCAAAGTCAAGCTACAGGAACATTTTCTCCGATGCCAAGTACTCAATAAACTTAAGCTTTGTGACGTATGATGTGATACAGAATTTACTATCACATTTTTATTTCTTATTTAAATCATTTATGAAGGTTTTAACATTGTTGTCGGCTGCAAAATTTATTATTAATTTGTATTGCCAACATGAACGGTTGCCTTTACGTTCTATATAGCCATTATTGTAAAGCCTTGTGAGGTATGTAGAGATTGTGCTCGATTTAATATTCTCACGATGTTGTTCTTTATATATTAAGGATATATCTTTACTAGTGAACCAAGAGTTGTTTAGCTTGGTTTTTATCAGATCAGTGATCTTATCCATTGAAGTCTTTGTGACGGGTATTGATGATTGTTGATATTGATTATTATCGAAAAGGCCAATGATCTGCAATAGCCGTTCCTTAGAAAATTGCCCACTTACAGCTACTGTGACTTGTTCCCCGTTTCCATCACAGAATTCTATCTTCATCTTCTTCATAGACGGATCACTGAGTGAGCAGTTGTTCTCTCTACCATTTCACCAGTATATGAGCATATTGTGGTTAACATTAGCTTGTAAAAGAAGAGAAATTTCATGGTAATTATGGTTCAAAAAGGGGAAATTTCACCGTTTTTAGCTTTTTAAGCTAATATAAGGTGAATCACAGTGAATTGATTTATAAAAGGAGTGATTCACGCATCTGGAGTGGAAGTGAAGGGGTGAACTCTGAAATGTTTTAATATAAGATAGTACATGGTAATATCACAGTGGGCCTCATAAGCCTTAAAAATACAGTTTGATGTTATTTTATGATGATTCATTATCCAATGAACTAAGATAAAGTCACTATTATAAATGCAAAGGAAAATCAGCTAGATTTTTTTAGATAAAAAGCTCTAGGTTTAATGATCTGGAAACACCATTAAATGATTAACATCTCCATGATAAACATCTTCGATGATAGTAAAGTTTATATATTAGATTTCATGGTGATTTTGTGAGCACGAAATAGAGCAGTTTATAATGAATTATTTTGGAGGTGTTTGATGATAAAGTGTAATACTATATTTACATAACCGTTAAAAAATAGATGTAATTATACAGTCAAAAACTCTGTATTTGTGCGTATTGATTGTAATATACCTCTTACATAATTCTGAGCCTGATCCTATGTTTTATGACTATTCTGAAGTGTATGTTTGTAGAATATTTTAATAGAGATAGGAATTTACACCATATATAATAGGCCAGACTATTGATTTTTATTTATTAGGTCTCTTCCATGAGGATTTCCACTGGAATATTCTTTAAACAACCATATAAAAAAAATAGAACAAGCTTTAAATAATGCTTCTAGAAAGCAGCAGAAAATTACTTATCCTTCAGACCCCATAATTTCGTTAGGAAGTTTATATCATTAATATGTTATATTCTTTCTTTAGAAAGAAAACAGTGTAAATGTTAATGTTAAGAACTTTATATAAATAGATTACAGTCTAAAAAAATCGAGGTTAGACTCAAAAAAATGACAATTTATGATTTAACATAGCATTCTAGTTTTTGATAATGTTCAAAGGAAGGCATGGGGTCATGCTCTTATAATAGATGTTTTAAAATTACTGATGATATTCATGTCCAATAATACTCTCGAAATTATTCAATTAATAGCACAGTATATTCCAAAAGAACAACGAATTCTACTTCTGAAAGATCTTCTCGAAGTACACGGGTCTATCTACAAGACTTCTAAAGTAACCAAGATCTCTAGGCCGCAGCTCTATAGTTATTTGGCATCAGATAAGAGAAGTTATCCTAACGATCAAGTAACTGCAAGGATACTTGTTAGCTTAATGGATATAAAGAGGACTCTAATAAAAGATAGACTGCGGCAACTCTCAAAAGATTTTAATGAACTTATAAACAAGATATAAATAATTTTGTAAAAATAGTCATTATATCTTGATTTTATTAAAACATTTTTCTTAATAACAATTCTTTCCAGTCATTTTTTTAAATATAAAATTTCTTTTTGTATTTTTTTTTGTTAAACGATCTGATCGTTTGACGGAAAGCTTGTATGTATTAATATTATATCCTATTAAACTCATAACATCTTAGAATCAACAAATTATTCTTGCCCAATACTTTATTATAAGAACATAGAGAATTTAAGATTTTTAAATTAAATATGTCCTGTTGAGAATAAGGAACTATTTTTATCAATTCTTAATATTTAATTTGAATAAATTTTTTCAAATTCATACAGCAAGTTTATATTTAAGTTCGTAATAAAAACGAAAAACAGTAATAATGGCTCTCAAATGTTTGGGGAGGATCTCGACACAGAAGTGAATCAGTCGTCCTGTCTTCAAGAAGAAAGAGGGATCATAGGCAAACACGTCTATGGAAACCTTTATGGTTGCGATACCAAGTCGCTAAATGACGAGTCC
This sequence comes from Candidatus Methanomethylicaceae archaeon, assembly GCA_015660995.1. Classification (GTDB taxonomy): domain Archaea; phylum Thermoproteota; class Methanomethylicia; order Methanomethylicales; family Methanomethylicaceae; genus JACTUC01. Next base: position 29,930 of record JACTUC010000006.1, read on the forward strand.
GCTCTCAAGAATCTTGTTATTGAGGCTGCTAAAATAGCTAAGATGACGATATGGGATACTAAGGTGTGGCGGTTTGGTGGTTCAAAAGGAGGATTGTCTGCCCTGGCATTGATTCTTGAAAGTCATATAGCTGTTCACACGTGGAATGACTTAGAATATGCAACTGTAGACGTGTTTACATGTGGCGAAAAAAGCGAGCCAGCGTTGGCATTTGATTATATAGTCTCAGTATTGAAGCCAAAATCAGTAACCCGGCATTTGGCCAATAGGTCCTCATGAATAAATTATTGTTTTTTTATGAAAATTTTCTTATTTAGCAATTATTTCATAAATAGAAATTAGCGCTTTTGAAAATAGAAACAATCACCCAAAACAAAACTCGCAGTATGGATCGCCATTTTTAATGCATTTTCTCTCAACCGTATTACCCTTCTTATCCATCAATAAGGTTGCTAGACCTGTCAACATTCCTCTCATAAAACTGCTTTGATAACCTTTCAACTCTTTTGTGTTTAAACATTCAAAATTATCAAAAACTCTTATATTAAAATTTTTATCTTGAGCACTTAAGATCTCAAACTTTCCCCAGCCAAGTAACTGAAGCTGTATTAATGCCACGTTGAGCTTATGCTGCGAATTGAGAGGTAATGCTTTTATTGGCCTCATTCCTTCTGCTGATTCTCGACCCATCATCCAAATTATCGAGAGCCCACCGGCCCCGAAGGTGTCGTATAACGCTCCAAATAAATAACCCCAAAAAGGATGCGTGAATGCTGTTACAGGAATCTTACTTCCAACAACTTCTAGCATTAAAGGAAAGCTTTTTGTGTTGCACATTACGCCGGGAATATTGGTATGAATATATTCAAACACAACTAATTTTTGACCAAAAAGGCTACGAATATCCTTCTCTATTGTCTCTCTGGCATCGGTTTTGCCTGTCAGATCCAGTACCGCATAACATGAAACAGAGGCTTCGGTAGATCGATTTACCACCAATTGGTAAGGAACGCCTTTATCCATTAAAATTTTATCCAAGCCTTCAACATTGCTACTTTGGTCATGTTCATTGTTGACTGTTATATAGATTCCACAATAGTCCTTTTTTGGTTCATAGAAGATGTTGTCTATGAACGTAGGATAATTCTTCTGTTCCTCAAGATGTTCCTTGCCTACTGAATCCAACGGTTCCAAACCACCTTTTCCTAAACATCTTGGATTTAGTTTAAATTGAATAATCTTGCTGGAGCAGTAAATTCTAACTCTTGCAAGATTGCTGTATTTAGTTATTGAACAGATACAATTAATCTTTTTGTATTGTCCAGAACGATTTAAAGAGATTTTGTATTAAAAAAAGGGGCGATTGATTATATATTTGATTCAGACATAACCTAATCTGAAACCGAGTTCCGTATGGTTGACAATTAAGTTTGCCTGATTCAAGGTGTTTATGGTATGACCGAAACTGACGAATGGGTCCACGAGGATGACAAGAAGCAAGCAGAAGGCGAAAAAGATGATTTTGGACTATCTGCTATTAAACTAGCAGATTTATTGAAAGAAGTTACGAAAGTTGTTGATGTCACTAAGGGAACACTGCAATTACAAATGTTGATCTATCTTAATGATCATGGTCCACAGAGCGCAGAGCAAATATCAAAAGAATTAGGGAAAAGGAGAAAAGCTGTAACTGATGCCCTACGAAAGTTGAAGCTGAAAGAAGTAGTTAATGAGATCGCTCAAACAAACGAAAGGAGCGAATCAGTCATAATGTATCAACTGACTGATAACGGAAAGCATTATGTCGAAAGCTTAAGGGACATCTTTGGAAACAAAGGTGGTTCGTCAATAACCACAAGCAGGGCTACTGGTTTCAGGCTAATTGAGTTGATTGAGGAGATTCCCCTTCTATTTAATACATATGACGCAATTATCGCAATTGGACTTTCTGGCAGCCAAGGTCTCTCCTCAAAAAAATTAGCTAATTTATTCAGCCTCAGTGAACAGCGAGCCATAACTTATTTGGACTTGTTTACCGATGCTAAAGGAGCTACTTTGTTCAAGAAGAAGTTATCAGGTGATGGATCAAAGGAAGAAGTTCGATACACTCTATCAGATAACGGGCAGCGAATCCTAAAATTGCTCCCAATGTATAACCAGCTGAAATCTTCATACAGTTTCAAAGTTCTCCGACGCATTACCATGTCTGTACACCCGCGCCAGGTATATCTAAGAACAGCAATCATAGCAATCTTTGGTTCAGTTATATTGTTGGTTGATAGAGTTGTGTTTCCTAATACGCCAATATTATCTGCAGTCTGGATTGCTTTCCTTGCTTTCCTTGCCGGGGTTTTAATCATTGATCAATTAATCGAGCAGCAAAGAGAATAGCCCACTCCTGCACATTTTCTATAGAATTTTGCCTTTTATCGTCTGATCTATGAAAAAAAGTTCTTTACCTTGCCCATTTTTAAGCGACAATCAATCGCCGAAGTTACTCGACCTTATAAAACATTAAGAGAGCTTATGATCTGCGAGGAAAAACGCGATGACATTCCTTGACGTACTCGTAGACGGCGAGATAGTTATCGAAGCAATGCTTGTGGATCGGGAAGGAAAAGAGGTAATCTACAAAGGTCTGAACTTCTCAAAGCGTTACCAAAACATTGCTTCTAATCTTATAGATCGCTTGCCTGGCATGAACTATTGTGTTTTAGCAATGCCTAATCGAAAATACCTCATAATTCCCGTGAACGATGCAAAATACCTTTTACTTGGACTTTCATTAGATGTGAAAGCAGAAGATTTCATTGTTCAAATAACTAGAACATTGAATAGTATAGAAGCAATTGCAAGTAAAAAACAACTTGCATAAACTTATAATCTACTTTATAAAAAATTAGCTAACTACATTTTATTTCACATTAATTTGTACATTAGAGCATCTAGTAAGGTTACTGCCGCTACGAACGCAATAACAAACACCCAAATACCGGACGTAAAACTGTTGAAAGGGTACTGAAAAAGTGCAATTGCAGTTGCCCCTCCTGCGCATAGTATCATGTTTAAGCGCTTAAAGATGTTCTTTGGCTGGGACGAGAATGTCATCTTGCTGAAAAATTTGTAGGCAATAGATTGCTTAAGCTTCGCATATGTTGGAAGCCTGTAGAAGTGCTGCATGCCATCATTTGTAAGCCCGTAAATAGTTTCCATCTTCTTTGTCTTAGATCTTAAACCAAACTTTGACATCAACCTTACCATCTTAGGCGCATCAGTGTATTTTCTAAATAGCTTGGTTGGCCCGTTAAGATATACCTCAAGATAGCTCTCGGCTCTCTGTTCACTAAGTCCTACCGCTTTCGCGAGATCCTTGCGTGACATTATGTTCCCTTTTGCAGTTCCAAGAGTTAGGATCAGTTCCGACACTACCGCTGCCATTGGGAAAGCGTTTGCATCATTCTGCATCCCAAGAAACGATCTGGGAGAAGATTGGATAGCTGGACCATCGATAGTATTTTCCAAGGTATCACCACTTCGTTGGTAACCGATCTTTTCGCCAATGCAGCCTTTATCCGACCCAGTAAACTCTAACAAAGTACTGAGGCAGTTGGACCCAGAGTGGGTAAGTCTGTATCGCGATGATTTCAGATTTTCGTCCTCTTCAACCTCGTTTACAAGCCCTTTAACCCTGAGCTTTCTCATAGCATCAGTTACGGCTTTCCTTCTCTGGCCTATCTCTTTGGCAATCTCTGCAGATGTTTTATCCCCTTTGTTAAGGGTGAGCATTATGTCGATCTGAATGGTACTCTTTGAGATATCGACCAACTTGTCTATGCTTCTCAACTGATTGATCCTTTCGTTAAGAACTACATAAGTTGACAATACATTACCCCCGAAATTAACTCCGGCAGGAGAACACCTCCTAAAAGGAGTAAAAAAGGGTTAGTTCCAAGGCAGCGCCGCTGCGTCGCCACAGCGACTATTGTTTAGAGTCCTGAACTGGTGCTCAGTTATGTGTATCTGTTGAAAATACATACAATTCATTATATAAATAATAACAATTTTTTCAAAATAAATTCTAAAAATAAGTTCAATTTATTTCTTATTCTTTTTAAATTGTAATTGTTATGTTAGGTCTTTCTAGAGCTTGATGGAAAGCATAGTCTATGATTGGTCGCTATTTCTAGTATTATTAAAATATCATATCCCCCATTCTATTTACTGACTAAAAATAAAAGTAAGAAGGCAACCATATGCATGCTTTGATGTCTTCGCTAGTAGCTGGCTGTGCAATTGCCCATTCCTTTGGACCGTAGTAGAACTAATAAATAACTTGAAATAAACTAAAAAAAGGAAAAGTTGAAGTGCAATGAGTACTGAGAAAAAAAAGATATTGTTGATTGACGACGACGAGAACATTCTCACTACGCTTAAATCATATTTATTGCGAATTGGCTATGCAACAGAGACTGCAAAGAACGGCAAGGAGGCCCTCGAAGTATCCGCGAATCAGTACTTTAATGTATCCATCATCGATCTCATCCTGCCCGATATGTTGGGAACCCAATTGCTCGTCAAAATGGACAGTGGTACTCCTAGGATGCGGAAGATCATACTTACCGGTCATGCTACCTTGGACAACGCCATAGAGGCATTAAACCTTGGCGCCGATGCTTACCTCATGAAGCCAGTGAATCCAAAAGAACTACTTAGGGTTATCGAAGAACAATTAGCTAAACAACAGGAAGACACAACTGTTACTCAGGAAAAGATGTCCGATTTCGTCAGCACAAAAATAAAACTGCGAGAACAGGAACGCAACGGCTAAAACAGTACTCAAAATATTTTATTTTTTACAAAATTAAATATTTAATACTAATTGCCGTTATGAATACTAATTAGTAGTATTTATGTTAGATATTTCTTCTGGCATTTTGGTATTTCTGAAGTAGAACCAGAACAGTGCGATTGAAATAATATATAATATGCCAGCTAAGAAAAAGGGTGCTGCTAATAATCCCAAACCCATCAGCCAGCCTCCGACTAATACGCTTGCGGCATTTGGTAATCTCCATAACGCGCCACTGATCCCTGCAGCAGTTCCACGCTCATCCTCCGCCACTAAGCCCATTATCATCGAATTCTGTAATGGCGATGCCATATTCATGAGGAAACTCCTTATGGTGTATACAATACTGGCTGAGATATACTCAGGGGAGATGGGTGTGGCGAACATGAATATGGTCGAGACTCCTTGGGTCACAACAATGGCTCTCACTAAGCCAATCTTTCTTGCAAGGGGTGGGGCAGCTAAAGTCGCAATCCCAATCACTATGTTGGAGATCCCTATAATGGGGACACTTATTGCATCAGTGATGCCATAGCGATAACCGAACCACATGGACATTAATGGAACCACTAGCCCGGCGCCAAAGGCAATTATCGCATTTGCGAATACGTATTTTATTAGAACATCTCTCGATTTGCTAGGCAATAAATGCCTCAAACCGCCTTCTGTTTTCTTTAAGCTCTTCGACTCTGTGATTTTAAGCATTATTGCAGTTGATGCCAGGCTGATCAGAGCCAACATGACATAGAGGAGGACATGCCCTTCCTTACTGGTGAAACCAAAGATCTCGAAAATTATCACAAGTGGTACCATAAAACTGCCCACTCCCATAGCTATGCCACTTACGAAACCGAAGAAGGCGAAGGCAACTGTTCTTTTTTCATCCCCCGCCTTATCTGCAATCAATGCGCTGCCAGATGCAGTAAATGCTGCCTCTGAAATCCCTTCCACCACAGCTGCCAATATCAACAGCAATGGGTTCGTAGTGAGAACGAACACCGCAATAATTATACTGGCCAGTATATTGCCAATTATCAAGAGTTTTTTCCTGCCGTATTTGTCAGCTGCTATCCCCATGGGGATACTGGCTAAAACCATGGATATGCCCATTATTGAAATCACTAAACCTGTGAAAAATTCAGACAATCCCTGTACCTGGCTTAGGAAGTAGGATATATCTGTATAGAACATACCAATAACTAATGACGGGAATATGCTGGCAAAGACAAGATAATTCACTTCCTTTGGCAAACCCCTATATTCTCCAAGCAATGCCTATGGCTCCTTTGAACCCAAACAATATTTCCCTGTATTGAGATTTCTATTTGAGCTAATTGGTGGATTGACCTGATGATATTAGTTGATACGATTCGAATGGGGAGTCAATTAACAAGTTCCAGGAGTAATTGCAATTGAAAAATGAAAAAAAGAAAATAGAGTTAAATGAAATCCTTGAGTCTTTCGTTCACATAGTCCCAGTTGACAATATTCCAGAACGCCTCTACAAACTTTCCCCTAAGGTTCTTGTAATCAAGGTAATACGCGTGCTCCCAAACATCTAGAACCATCAATATGGCGGAAATTGGCATCACATTGACATTATGCTTCTCAACTTGCATAAGCATTAGCCGGTCTGTATCGGGCGAATATGTTAAGACGGCCCAGCCAGAACCTTCCACACTTGTAGCGGTTGTAGAGAACAGTTTTTTAAACCTTTCAAGGCTGCCAAAGCTCTTGTCTATTGCATCGGCAAGTACTCCGCCTGGCTTGTCTCCACCTTTCCCCGGTGGTGCCATATTGTCCCAAAAAATTGAGTGCAGCACGTGTCCGCCTATGTTAAAAGACAACTCTTTGGTGAAAGCCTTTAGATCCAGATCGGTTCCTTCTTTATTTGCGGCGTCCAGCTTCTTGAATGCGTTATTTGCGTTGTCTACGTAAGTCTGATGATGTTTTGTGTGGTGTATCGTCAACTGTAGTTCTGATATGTGGGGTGCAAGTTCACCGTATCCATATCGTATTTTTGGAAGCTCATAAAATCCACCCATTAATTGTCCCTCCAAGAACTTCTAACCAATATTTATGTTCACTTGCAAATAACTTTAATGTCGCAAATCTAATCTTAATCGGTTTGTTTAAAGCTGCAACGGAAGCTGGGTTGACGAAATAGAGTTTAATGGTAGCGGGGGGTGGATTTGAACCACCGATCTCGGGGTATCTCAGCGCGGAGCATATGAGCCCCGCGGGATAACCTGGCTACCCTACCCCGCTATGATAAGGTCTGGCTGACCATTCCTATCTTCTGATGGAAGTTTAGCGACCTTATAAACTTTTACTGAAACAATAAAAAGCCTCATACAACTTTAAACCATATCGTGGCGTGACTAATCTCTTGATAATACTGCTCTCTGGCGATGGTAAGTTCTTGCTTGAAGGAAAAAGTTTGGACACAGCCCTCGAATCAGGCAGGCAGCTCTTCTCCCTCCTCAGGGAAGACCGGATTCAAGAGTTCTCCGAAGCTCTAGACGAGCTTCACTCGTTTGTGAAGCAGAAGGGGCAGCCAGTTGAGATCTATCACAATGCCGACATAATAGTTCCGCCGGTAAAGTGCGATCCAAGGACCATCCAGTCGATTATGGGGTTTCAAAAAACACCGTAAAAAGTGCCTACGACACCATCCCAAGACCGCTTCTCCGCCCCATACCTCTTGAATGGTTTGGTAAGGTGTCTCATCGCCCTTGGCGGAGGGAGATAGGCACCGTTTATCAACTTTCTATCGACTTTCTTCAGAACCGCCAATTCTGTCTTCAAACCGCATTTCTTACACTGATAGCCTTTACCCTTGCCTTCCGACTTCATACTCTTTTTGCAGTTCGGGCAGATCGGATTCGCCGGCGCTTCTGTTACAATGTTAAGAAGCTCAAGTCTCTCGAGGTTAAATGTCAGCTTACCACTCTCAAGAAGCCTGACTCCGCCGAACGCCCTCACTTTGTCCCCTAGCAGGAGATCCCTGACAATGTTCCTGAAGCTTCCTGAAGGCTCATAGCCCGCTATATCAATCTCACCCGAACTATCCCTCATTGATGCTATTACGTGACTACCTTTGAGAACATATGGCACTCGCGATATTGTTCCCTCAATTATCGCAGCTTGATATGGCTTCAGCTCGGCTATCAATGCCGATCGAATGAGATGCGCTCCTGTCCCTTGGTTGCTGCGACAGACCATCCACCTCTCGCCACCAACAAACTTGATCTTGGATAGTGCCTCCATAACCACCGAGGGACTGTCCCCTCTCACCCCGAAGAGTATCGGGTCAGGGCCATGAGGTGTTATGAGCACCCGATCTTCCTCAACATCAATGTTATTGAAGGTATGCGACGTGGTATCCCTATCAAACATAAGCACGCTTTCGTGATCTACTTCCCTCTTTTTTCCCCAAAGGGCACTGCCGCGGTATGCTATCAGCTCGAATGTGTGGTCCCTTTCGAGGGCGTTGCCTATGGATGCGAGAGCGCCTACCAGGCCCCTGCCTCCTCTTATGAGCTCGTACTTCACGTTTGCCTTCAATGCTACATCCAGTGCTTCAGCAGGTGTTATGACATCCCATAGCGCCCGACGCCCAAGATCTCTTACGATCTGTGGAACTTGACCCTCAAGAATAGCTATGCCTGGCTGATTCTTACTATCCTTCTTGTCCCTATACTCCTCCACTAAATCTGTTGCATTGCCGAGTATTCCCATAGCGTCTGTGTCTGATGTGAATCTGAGGCATATTGCCGCGTTTCCGCGGGACTTCCAGGGAACATTTGGGTTTAGCCTAATTAGGTTCGGGTAATCGACGAACTTAGAAATCTTAATTAATCTCTCAACAAGCAGGGCACCAATATATGTCGTGCAACCTCGCTTCAGAGAGTCCGTATCATCGATGCCGAGATGATACAGCGCCATCGTTACTTCTCTTCTGCCACGATATGACTATCTGCCACTAGAAGGGTAGTTGTGCACTGGACTTCATTTATCCTGCGGATCTTCCAGATTAAGTCTTCCTTCAATTTATCTGGTCGATCCTCAATATTTACCTTGACTATTATGTCGTGCATGCCATAAAGGGTATGTACTTCGATAATTCCCCTGATCTTGCGCAGTTCCTGGATTACTTTATCCTCTGTGCCAGATTCCGTGTTGATGAGCACAAACGCAAGGGGCATTATATCACTTCAAGAGAATCAGTAATATATGCGACTTAAGAAGATTGCCTTTGGGAACAAACATGGCGCAACCAGAGGAAGAAACGGCTGATACTGTTTCACCCTCGATATATATCTTCCATATGCGCGAGTGCGATCCTAAAAAGTGCACCGCATTAAAGCTCGGAAGGCTTGGATTAGCCAAGGTGTCATACTCGATAAACCGACTTCCCACCAGCTCCATCCTTCTCTACCCCTTTGCTAAAGAGGTTCTCTCTCCTCAGGACAGGCAGATTGCACTTTCGCGGGGAATTTCTGCCATAGATTGCTCATGGAACAAGATAGAGGAACTGCTTCAATTGCGCCGCTTCAATGCACGGCAGCTCCCATTCATGCTTGCAGGGAACCCAATTAACTATTCAATACCATTCAAGTTAAGCACCTTGGAAGCATTATCCAGCGCGCTCTACATCACCGGCTTTACTAGGGAGGCGCGCTTTTTACTTTCGAAAGTGAAATGGGGAGAAACTTTCCTCACTCTAAACAGAGAGCCTTTGGATCTCTACTCTTCAGCAAGGGATCTCGAAGAGGTAAAGAGACTATCTGACGAGTACCAGAAAGTGTACAATATTTAAGGCAGAAATAAAGGGCGTGTTGGCCATAACCCACCTTCTGTTTTAAGCAGCATTCGACTATGCGGGCTACCCAGGCTTCCTGTAGGCGTCATAAGCCTCTATTTGCCCTTTCTCCCCGCGGTTTGGCCGTTTCAACGCAACCAGTGGCATCCTCGGCGAGAAGCACTCGCCCCATCGACGCACGCCACTGGACGTCCCGTTTCTGTTCCAAGAGCAGGGGTCTCCCCCTGCGCCTCGCGGCGCCGCAGCCCTACATGGAGGGTGGAGTTTCCTCAGACCTCGAAGAGGCCCGTAAGCTGCTCACCAACTCGCCCAATAGATTGGGCTCACGCTGTAAGATAAACCTGATTCTTTTTCTTTCTTGATGATCTCTCTGTGGCTATGCAACCAGCAATAGTGCATAGAACGTGGGTTTCTCGCTCTCGGTCCTTACGACTTTTATCTTGAAACCTGCATTGCGCACTGTTGCGAACACGTCTACACCGCAGCCTTCCATCGAGGGTCTGGCCTCGTAGGGGTGCCTGCACCTCTCCAGATTGCATTCGTCCTCGCAGAATGGGCAAGGCCCAGCCACCATCCCAAAAGCCGCATAATAACCTTTAAGAAATGCCTCCCTCTCGACCTTCACTACGAGGTCAGGGACGCTCTTCTCATATTTCTCGGCATCTTCAGCATTTCCAGCAGGCGCTCCTTCGAACTTCATGAAAAGTGCCCATTCATATTCCTTAAGAATCCGCCTAGTTTCTTCTGGTGTAGGGCTGTAAGGTGGGCAGGTGAGCCTCTGACCGTAGCCGCCGCAGCCATACTGGCATTTCCATCTGACCCAATTCCTCACTACAACATCCTCCGGCTTGATTATCTTGGCATCGGTGGCGCCCAGTTTCTTTGCAATATTTACTAACTCGCCCAGACTTTCTTTAGTCACAGAAACCATATTATTAATCCCCACAATCCAGTGTAATTCATCTTGACCTATTTATCTTTCTTAGGAGCCATCGAATCGAGTTGCCATAATCCAAAAATGGACGACTGGCTTACGCTGAACATGGATAATCTCAATAAATATTATCGCACATGCATGGTTCCAGCTTTCACGGTTTCACCCAGGCTTAGAAGACCAGATCAGCACCTCAAGCGATTGGTGACGGCGGGCTGAACACCTCGGCCGAAGCCTTGGTGCTTACACCCCCGTTCCATCAACCCTGTGTTCTACAGGAGCCTTCGTCCGCTTTGAGCGGAATGGTTGTTTAGTCTTGGGGCGGGTTTCCCACTTAGATGCTTTCAGCGGTTATCCCTTGCTGCGTGGCTGCCCGGCGTATGCCCTACCGGACAACCGGTAAACTAGAGGCAGCGGCACACCGTTCCTCTCGTACTAGGCGCACCTTCCCCTCAAACAACCAACGCTTCCAACAGGGAGAGTCCGACCTGTCTCACGACGGTCTAAACCCAACTCACGTTCCCTTTTGATGGGCGGGCAGCCCCACCCTTGGGAGCTGCTGCACTCCCAGGATAGGAAGAGCCGACATCTGGGTAGCAAACCGCGGGGTCGATGGGAGCTCTCACCCGCGACGGCTCTGTTATCCCCGGGGTAACTTTTCTGTCATGCCTGGCCCCCACTGAAGGGGGCACAAGCGGTCGCTAGGCCAGGCTTTCGCCTTTGGATCCTTCGCTGTGCAGGATCCAATCAAGCCAGCTTTTGGCCTTGCCCTCTACGGCGGATTTCTGACCCGCCTGAGCTGACTTTAGGGCGCCCTTGATACCTTTTCAAGGGCGTGCCGCCCCAGCCGAACTGCCCACCTGCCGTTGTTCCAGAGCTAACGCTCTGGTAAGAAGTATAGCAGTGAAAGGGTGGTGTTACATTGTTGCCTCCCCCAATCCCCTGAAGGACTGGGATATAACGGCTCCCACCTACACTCTGCGATCACAACCCTACTCCAGCAACAGGCTGCAGTAAAGCTCCACGGGGTCTTCTCCCCACGTTGGAAGTTCTTGGCCTTTTCACCAAGAGGTAGGTTCACCGGGCCCCAGGTCGGGACAGCGGGGACCTCGTTGTTCCATTCATGCACGTCGGAACTTACCCGACAAGGCATTTGGCTACCTTAAGAGAGTCAGAGTTACTCCCGGCCTTCAGCGGCGCTTCGCCCGGTTGTACCCGGTTTTCACGGACCGCTAGTGGCCAGGATTCAACCCCCGTTCACACCCTTACGGGCTTGCGGGGATCTATGTTTTTATTAAACAGTCGGGTCCCCCTTGTAATTGCAACCTAGACCCCCAAGCATTCGCTTAAAGGCCCAGGCACCCCTTATACCGAAGGTACGGGGCTAATTTGCCGAGTTCCCTGACCTAGGGTGTTCCCGACACGCCTGAGACTTCTCATCTAGGGCACCTGTGTCGGTTCTCGGTACGAACTTGGAGAATCCTCCCCGACCCCGTTTTCAAGGGTCCCAAGGATCGGCCAAACCAGCCATACGGCCGGCCATTCCCCCCCTTCGCTCAGTTCTCACCATTACGGTACTCCCCGAGCTTCGGAAGGTTAGACAGAGCGGCTGCTCCGCTTGACCTACCTCGAGACTACGGTAGTCGGATCAAACGTATCTCCAAGGCACTGGGATATTAACCAGTTTCCCAATTCGGTAACTACAGGTTATGTGTTACCTTAGGATCGGCTGACCCTCGGTCGACGACGCGTTGCCGAGGAAACCTGGCCCATACGGCGGAGAGGATTTTCACCTCTCTACGCTGTTACTTCCCCCAGGATTCGCACTTCTGATCGGTCCACCGGTCCTCTCGGACCGGCTTCTGCCCAACCAGAACGCCTCCCTACCAATGCCCCCTTGCGGGGGTATTCTTAGGTATCGGCAGCTGACTTAGCCCCGAAAATCTTCAGGGCCCTCGATCTCGGCTGGTGAGCTGTTACGCACTCTTTAAAGGGTAACTGCTTCTAAGCCTACCTCCCAGCTGTCTTCGATCGAAGACGCCTTTCACGTTAACACTTAGCCAGCATTTTGGGGCCTTAACCTAAGTCTGGGGTGTTCCCCTCTCGACCCATGAGCTTTTCCCATGGAATCCGTATACGCCCCTCTACGGAGCTGGCAGGTTCGGAGTTTAAAAGGAGAGCTGAACCTTTCGGTTCATGTCTCCCCGATTAGTGCTCTACCCTACCAGCAACCTCCGGGCGCGCTGGGCTGGGACCCACTTCGGGAGGAACCAGCTACCACCGAACTTGATTGGTCTTTTGCCCCTAGGCCCAAGTCAGAGGAACGAATTGCACGTCAGAACCCCTGCGGACCTCCACCAGGCTTTCGCCCGGCTTCATCCTGCTCAGGCCTAGATCGTTCGGTACCGGGTTATCACTGAGGTGACTATACAGGCCCTCATCAGACCTTGCCCCTTTCCACATCGTTCATGGCTCATCGCTTTCGCGACTGCCAGAAGAGGAGGTGGATGCGGGCTATTGGTTTCCCTACGCATTCGAGGATGATCCTCTTAAGCTTGCCACCTCAATGAACTCCCTGGGCCGTGCTCCGAAACGGAAGACGTGACACTGGTCCCCCAACCTCGTACTACTCCTCTCGAAGGTTCCTTCGGCTGGGATCTTCCCTTTCATGCCTACGTCACTAGTAGCCAATTGGTTTCAGACTCTTTTCACCCCCCTCTCGGGGTTCTTTTCAGCTTTCCCTCGCGGTACTAGTGCCCTATCGGACTCGAGACGTATTTAGCCTTGGCAGTCAGTGACTGCCGCCTTCTCGCGTCAGGACCAAGACGCGATAATCTGGAACTCCTCCCCAACTCAACCCAAGATACGCCTACGGGACTATCACCCTCTACGGTAGGCCTTTTCAGACCACATCGGCTTCTTTGGGTAAGAGGCGGGAGGGTCCAAACCCTACATCCCCTTTCGCTTTCGCTAAGGGTTCGGTTTGGGCTGTTCCCCCTTCGGTCGCCCCTACTAAGGGAATACCTATTGGTTTCTCTTCCATCCCTTACTTGGATGTTTCCGTTCAGGGAGTTCCCGTTCCTCACGGAACGAAGGAGGCTGTTAACCTCCAACAGGATGTCCTATTAGGGAATCTCCGGATCAAAGGCTGCATGCACCTACCCGGAGCATATCGCTGCTTGCCGCGCCCTTCTTCAGCGCTCGAGCCTAGCCATCCACCAATTGGCGTCGGCGTGTTCAGACCCGGTTACTTCTAAACCTAGTCTGGTGCCGGAAACACTGGAACCAATGCACGGCGGTAATCGCAAGGCAATCGTCACCCTGCTGCGCCCTTCGCTGGCAGAGTTTCCTCCCCAGCTGCATCTGCTGATTTTTTTGGACTCGGTACCACTTTCATGTATGGTTGGGGCTCAGCGGGTCTTTCTTAGGAGGTGATCCGGCCGCAGGTTCCCCTGCGGCCACCTTGTTACGACTTCTCCCCCCTTGCCAAACATAGGTTCGATACAGACAATCAATCTGTACCTCGCCCGTACTTGACTCGGGTGGAGCGACGGGCGGTGTGTGCAAGGAGCAGGGACGTATTCACCGCGCGATGGTGACGTGCGGTTACTAGGGATTCCATGTTCATGAGGGCGGGTTACAGCCCTCAATCCCAACTACGGCGAGGTTTAAGGGATTACCTTCCCCTTTCGGGGTCGGAACCCGCTGTCCTCGCCATTGCAGCCCGCGTGTGGCCCGGGAGATTCGGGGCATGCTGACCTGCCGTAGCCCCCTCCCTCCTCCAGTTTAACACTGGCAGTCTCCTCCGTGTGCGGCTCCCTCCGTAGAGAAAGCTGAGCAACAGAGGATGGGGGTCTCGTTCGTTGCCGGACTTAACCGGACACCTCACGGCACGAACTGGCGACGGCCATGCACCTCCTCTCAGTCTGTCTAGCAAAGTCGTCAGCTTGGCTTTCATTCTACTGTCGCTCCCGGTAAGATTCCCGGCGTTGACTCCAATTAAACCGCAGGCTTCACCCCTTGTGGTGCTCCCCCGCCAATTCCTTTAAGTTTCAGCCTTGCAGCCGTACTTCCCAGGCGGCGGGCTTATCGCCTTCGCTGCGGCACCGGGTTGGCACGAAGCCAACCCAACACCTAGCCCGCATCGTTTACAGCTAGGACTACGGGGGTATCTAATCCCCTTTGCTCCCCTAGCTTTCGTCCCTCACCGTCGGGCGCGTTCCAGTCGAGCGCCTTCGCCACTGGTGGTCCTTCGCGGATTATAGGATTTCGCCCCTACCCGCGAAGTACCCTCAACCTCTCCCGCCCCCTAGCCTAACAGTATCCCCAGCACGCTCAAGGTTAAGCCTTGAGATTTAACCAGAGACTTGATAGGCCGGCTACGAACGCTTTAGGCCCAATAATCGTCCCGACCACTCGCGGAGCTGGTATTACCGCGGCGGCTGACACCAGGCTTGCCCCCCGCTTATTCCCCTAGCTTACTACACTAAGGAAAAGCTACCCTCAGCGGATAGCACTCGGGGTGGCCCTGTCGCGCTTTCGCGCATTGCAGAGGTTTCGCGCCTGCTGCGCCCCGTAGGGCCTGGGCCCTTGTCTCAGTGCCCATCTCCGGGCTCCCCCTCTCAGGGCCCGTACCCGTTATGGGCTTGGTGGGCCTTTACCCCACCAACTACCTGATAGGTTGCGGTCCCATCCTCAGGCAACATGCAACGCATGAGTCACATATTGTTTTGATGAAGAACCATTCCAGGATCCATCATCTATCTGGGATCAGCCTCAGTTTCCCGAGGGTGTCCCCGTCCTGAGGGTAGGTTAACCACATGTTACTGAGCCGTATGCCGCGCTCCATCGTGGCTAGAAGCGCTGACTCGCATGGCTTAGCCTCACCCCAATAGCAGTCGGGTCCGGCAGGATCAACCGGGATTAACGTCCGCAAGGCCCGTTATAACCCCAACCATATTTCATGGTTGGATACCGAGTCCAATGTAAGACCTGAAGCTGACCCGGCGGCGTTAGCGCCGGCGTTATTCAAGTCCCCATGATTATTACCGCGGCCGGAGAGCGATCGATCACCCCTCGGGCTAGGGCCCGTCTGGTCACGATCAGCGCCGCCGATAGGCCGCGGCTAGCGTTAATAGCACAGTTCGTGCACCCCCTAACTTGACAAGCCTAAATATATCTGTTATGCCTTGAACTCTTTATGAAAGACTGACGACATTCAGTGAACTGTTCTACACGCCAGAATAAAGTAATGGGGGTCAGTGGCATCTGGATTGCTGGTCCACCATAAACTTTACCATCAGCGCCTGATTTTTATAATATCCCACTCGACTTTTTCTGAAAATAGTATAATATACTCCCTGTTGGGCATACTTTATCTCTAGAAGGTATAGAATAAAATGTCTCAGGAACTTAAGGTTCAGAAAGGCAACATTGTGGGCGTCCATTACATCGGCAAATTCCAGGGTGGCAAGATATTTGACACCTCCATGAGGAAGGTGGCGGAAAATGCCGGCATGTTCAACCCGTCAAGGGACTACAAGCCGCTCCAAGTCCAAGCGGGAGCAGGCCAGGTAATAAAAGGGTTCGACGACGCCCTTATCGGCATGAAGGTAAACGAGGAGAAGACGGTCGCCATTCCGCCAGCTTTAGCGTACGGCGAGAAGGGAAAACATCCCCTTGCTGGTAAAACCCTCATATTTACTTTAAGGATCGTCACAATAAAACGCTAACTCGAAATATAAGGCTGCTAGTAGCACACCTTTTGATCCTTACCCTTCGTTAGGTAAGCATATGCCGATAGAATTGCAGTTGCGCCCTGCCCAGCGGCAATTATGGCCTGGGCATATGGAAAGTCTGTTATGTCTCCAGCTGCGAACATCCCCTCACAGCTGGTGCGGCAGGCTTTGTCAACAACTATCCTGCCCAGCTCATTGGTCTTCACTAAGCCCTTTACGTAATCTAGCTTTATATCTCTGCCAATATCGATGAAGGTCATTTCCACATCCAGCTCCTTACATTCGCCAGTGCACAGATTTTTCGCTGCGATCTTCTCCAGCCTCTTCCTCCCCTTCATCTCCTCCACCACCGTGTTAAGGAGAAACTCAACATTGGGGCAGCTCCTAACCTTCTCCACCGTCACCTCATCGGACCTGAACTGGTCCCTCCTGTGTATCAAATAGACCTTCGCGGCTGTTTTGGATAGTACTTCTGCCCTCTGCAGGGCAGTATTTCCCCCGCCCACTATTGCCACGTTCTTGCCGATGGTCAGATCTAGGTTGCAAGTTAGGGATGTGCTTACTCCCTTACCTATTAACTCCTCTTCGCCTGGCACATTCAGCCTCCTGGGCATCCTGCCTCCCGTAACTATTACCGATCTGCTCATGAAGTCTCCAGCAGAGCTGTGCACCGTGAAAAGGCCGCTTTCCTTCTCGATCCTCTTCACCTCGCCAATGATTATCTCAGTGCCGTATTTTCTCGCCTGCTTCTCGAAGATTATCGCCAGCCCCGGGCCGCTCTTCTCGGTATAACCAAGGTAGTTTTCAATGTTCTCGGTTAGAACCACCTGTCCCCCTATGTCCATGGTCAGTACCAACGTCTTCAGTAGCCTACGCCTGGCATAGATTGCCGCGGTCAGGCCAGCAGGACCCGCTCCGACAATGATTACATCATAGGTGTCTTCTGTCATTCCTCGCATAGGTTATGTCCTCTTGATAACTCTCGGTCCGAGTGGTAGGGTGTTTGACCCCATCACCGAGTTTGTCACGATAGCGAAGCTAGTGTAGGCTGCGAACCCCGCAGTTAGAAAGCCAAGGTATCCACCTACTTGAGTCAGGCTGGAGTTACCTGCGAGATCGCCCCCCCCCAAGGAGAAGAAGGTCAGCCAGAGGAAGAAGAACGTCATTGTCAGCGTAAGGTTCATGTTAAGTGTGGGTATCCACATGTATAGGCTGAACACTCCCCACAGTATTAATGCCATGCCCACGGCACTAGCTGGGGGGTTGATTATACCCGCGAACTTCAGGAAGACCAGCATGGCATAGAAGATCCAAAAGGCGCCATAGCTTGTGAAGGCTGTAAAGCCAAAGGTATTGCCCTTTCTCATCTCGAAGGCGCCCGTTATCAGTTGAGTAATTCCACCGTAGGTGAAGGCTAGGGGCATGACCACTGCTACCGTAGATGCTGGGAGGAGACCTGCGTTGGCGAAGCTTAAGAGGAATGTTGTTATAGCGAACGCTGATAGGCCGAGAGGCGCAGGATCCCCAAGCATTGCCTTTTCTGAAGTGTTGCTCATTGCTCATTACCTGAGATTCTCTTCAACAGAGAGTATTTCTAGCTTAAACTCTTCGTAGGCCTTCTTTGCCTCCTCCACACTCGTCTCGTCTTCCAATGTCGTTATGTCACCGATGTTCCTCTCCTCAGCTACGGCACCTATCACTCTTCTCATTATCTTGCCGCTTCTGGTCTTTGGCAACTTATTTACAAAGTATAGGGCCTGAGGAGCAGCTATGGGCCCAATTGCCTGCCTTATTTGATTGATGAGCTCAACTCTCAGCTGTGGAGAAGGTGTGTATCCAGGTCTGAGGATGACGAAGGCAACGGGTACCTGCATCTTTATTGGATCAGCCTTGCCTATCACCGCAGACTCAGCAACAGCGGGATGCGATATCAAAACATTCTCCAATTCAATGGTTCCGATTCTGTGGCCAGCCACCTTGAGAACTTCGTCAGCCCTACCCAAAAGCCAGAGATATCCATCGCTATCCTTCATGGCAAAATCCCCTGGGTAATAGAAACCTGGGAACTTCGTGAAGTAGGTCTTTTTAAACCTCTCATGGTCTCCCCAGATGGTTATGAATTCGCCTGGCCACGGTTTTCGTATGACGAGATATCCCTTCTCGTCAGGCTTGGCTATCATTTTATCTTCTGTATAAACATCTGCGTCCACTCCTGGCAAGGGGAAGGTAGCTGAACCTGGCTTGAGGGGAACTAGGGCGAGGCCAGGCTGTGGAGAAATCATTATCCCCCCTGTTTCAGTCTGCCACCAAGTATCAACTATTGGCGTTTTTTCTTGGCCGATATACTTGTAATACCAGCTCCATGCCTCAGGATTGATAGGTTCGCCAACGGAACCAAGTATCCTTAGGGTGGATAATTGGTGTTTTTTTGCCCAGCTCTCCCCATGCTTCATGTGCATCCTTATGGAGGTCGGGGAAGTGTAGAATATGGTTACACCATACCTCTCAATCATATCCCACCACCTATCGGGTGTGGGGTAATCCGGTGCACCTTCGTATATTAATGAGGTTACCCCGCTTATCAATGGACCATAGACAATGTAGGTATGGCCGGTAATCCAGCCAACATCGGCAGCGCACCAGAAGATGTCTTTGTCGTTCACATCGAAGACAACCTTCTGGGTAAAATATGCCCACACCATATAGCCAGCGGTTCCGTGGGTGGCTCCTTTTGGTTTGCCCGTCGTTCCAGAGGTATAAAGAATAAAGCTGGGGTGCATCCCGTCAAGCTTCTCAGGCTCAACGTAGGCGTCTGCCGACTCAACCAACTCGTGGTACCACACATCCCTGTCCTCAACCATGTTAACAATATTGTGGCCTCTCCGCACCACCAAAACTTTTTCCACGGTGGTTGTATGCTTTAGCGCCTCGTCCACAACCCCCTTGATCTCAATGGTCTTGCCCCTCCTGTAACTTTCGTCAGCAGTTATGATCACCTTGCTCTGGGAGTCATTCACTCGATCTGCTATCGCTTGGGCAGCAAACCCGGCGAAGATAACAGAATGAATTGCCCCAATCCTAACCGTAGCAAGCATGCTGATCAGCAGTTCAGGGATCATGGGCATGTAGATTGTAACCCTGTCCCCTTTCCTCACTCCTAAACTTCTCAAAACCGACGCAAATTTGTTTACCTCACGGTACAGATCATAGTAAGTCAGGGTACGTTTCTCCCCATTCTCGCCTTCCCAATAATATGCAACCTTGTTCTTTCTCCAACTCTCAACGTGCCGATCAAGGGCATTATATGAAATGTTGGTCTTCATCGACGCAAACCACTTGGCGTATGGAGGTTCTTCCATAGGCTGAAAGGCAAGGCCGTTCTTTTCGTACCAAAATAGTTCATCAGCGAACTTCTGCCAAAACAACTCAGGGTTCTCCAAACTGCGTTTATGAACGTCCTTCAGAACGTTCACATCAGGATGGATGGTTTTTGAAGTTGGCAGGGCATTTAAAATTTTTTCCAATTCTCCCACCTAACCCATTTCCCTATTTACTAGAGTTTATGGTTGCTCTTGACTTATTTGATCTGCGACTTCTGGCAAAGGAGCGATGTTAGGTTTGACTTAATATACATTTCCTTTGCCATAAGACAAGCGCTTAATTGTCATATTATATAAACGTTCTCAATGATTATAATTATATATAATTACAGATTAAGCTGCCATTCCATGTCAACTTTTTAGGTAATCTAAGAGGGCATAGGCATCTGTCGGGGAATGACCAGAATAATATTTGTTGCAATAGACAAAGACTTCATTTGAGTCATCAATCAACTTCCTGATCTTTCCTGCCCATTCCTTTGTATCTGCGGTTCTATCTCTCTCAACCTTGCCAGTTGTCCCCTTTATTTTCTTGTTGTCCCCTTCTAGCCTTATGTATGTGAATCCAGCTGTTAAAACATCAATCTTTGGCATGGAAGGATGATCAACAATAGCGAGCGCAATCCCCCTGTCTCTTAGGATTGAATATAGTCGGTCTTCAAGCATCTTCCTGTTCTTAACTTCCATAACAAACCGGTGCGCCCTGGGTAGTATGCCAAGGAACTCCCTTAAATTTGGCAAGTCCTCTGGAGTGAACTCAGGAGAGAGCTGAATGAGCAGAGGACCTTCTTTCTCCTTGAGAAGTGACATCCTGTTCAAGAAAACGCGTGTCTCTTCCTCCACGCCTAGAAGCTTCTTCTCCTGGGTGACCTTCTTGGGGAACTTTGCGGAAAAGAGAAAACCAGATGGAGTCTGGTCCCTCCAGTTTTCCACCACGGCAATACTAGGTATTCTGTAAAACGTATTGTCGATCTCGACCGAGCCGAAGTGCTTGGAATATTCAGAGAGGAACTGAGCCGGCTTCAGCCCTTCAGGATAAAAATTCCCGACCCAAAAATCGTAGCCCCACCCCACAGTGCCTAGATGCAGTTTATCCAAGCTTATCCCTCGTCTTCATCACTAACCATTGCTTCTCCCCCGCCTTTTTGAACCTCATTAGTGCATACCTTCCATGCAACCTTCTGCCATTGATAATGAACTCGATCATGTCCTCCCCCCATGCTATCGGTTCGTAGGTGCCACTATCCCAAATAGACACAGCTCCCGCTCCATACTCGCCCTTGGGTATCTCCCCCTCGAAACTGCCGTACTCCAGTGGGTGATCCTCAACCTCGATAGCAAGATGTTTCTCGCCAGGGTTCTCCGGCATACCCTTGGGCACGGCCCAGCTCTTGAGGACCCCATCTTTCTCAAGCCTCAGGTCGTAGTGGAGCCTCCTGGCACGGTGCTCTTGAATGACGTAAGCTCTCCTGCCGCCCCTGGATCCACTCAAGACTTCTCCACCTGGTATGGTACAATATATCTATGCCCGAGGCATTAAAATGAGTGGGCCCGGAGGGATTTGAACCCTCGACCACTCGATTATCAGTCGAGTGCTCAACCAGGCTGAGCTACGAGCCCTCCCTTCGAAGAAATAAACTCCCTACGGATTTATTCTTTTTGCCAGTTCCGTAAAACCTTCATCCGCCTTAGAAGATTTGTCATTGAGAACACTGAGCGTAAGCATTCAGCCTCCGGCCTTCCTCTCAGGAAGCTTATTGTTCCCCATCCTAAATGCTTAAATCCTCCGTTAAAATCTTCCATTAGTGGAAGGGCCGGTAGATCAGTCGCAGATCACCTGCCTCGCACGCAGGGGGCCGCGGGTTCAAGTCCCGCCCGGTCCACCATTTTAGATAATAAAGGCAATAACATGAAGATCCCTCCAAAAAATAGAACCAAAGGGTATCTCGAAAGCTAAATTAAAACCCAGTACAGTTAACGAAGCAACGAAAAAGTATATACCTCATCACGATAACCTTTTCTCGAGTGATCAGAATGAAGATTGGAGAAGAGTTCTACCCAAGTTCGAAGATGATGATGCTTTATGTGACCTACCTTCTAATGGCTATCATCCCGCTCTATGCGCTTGGGATTGGCATATCTTTGGTTGTAGCATATTATGCCTCAGTTTTTGCAGCCGAAGTATTTGCACTCGCTTACCTCCTGCCCCTGACTGTTATCACACTCTTCGCCCTATTCTGGATCCCTAAGTACTTCAAATCCATAAAATACCTTTTCACGGAAACCGACGTTAGGGTTGAGATAGGCGTGTGGTGGAAGGAACGCCACGCAATTCCCTACTCAAGGATAATGAACGTTGACACAATCCAGGGTCCGATTTCAAGGATTTATGGTCTTGGAACTGTAGACATCTATACTGCTGGATATACTGGAGTTGCCGGAGGGACAGGCGGGCCAAAAGCCAGGCGCGCCGAGGCTTCATTAATAAACGTTCCAGACTTTCACGATCTGAGAGAGCAGGTGTTAGAAGTTGTCCGAGGAAAGCCTTTGTTCGGTCTGCCTGCTGCAGCTACCGACAATATTAGCGAGCAGATGCTGAGCGAGCTTAAAGAGATCAGGAAATTGATGGAAACAAAATCCTGACTCTCTTTTTCTTTGCTTGTAATCAAAATCTTAAATATCAACAGCATGATTTTATCTTCTAGTGATTAATGTTATGGTCATCGGCGGCAGCTCCGGCGGGGAGCGTGGATGCAGAAAAGAGCTGAGATCGGCAAAGTTGGTAGTCGTCAAGATAGGTGCATCATCACTGTCTGGATCTTCAGGCTCGTTGGATCTTGGCAGATTGGGCTCCCTCTGTAAGGAGCTGGTGGCAGTCAAGAATAAAGGGATCAATGTAGTCTTGGTCTCGTCGGGCGCCATAAGGGCGGGCAGGGCCACAATGATGGATCTGACCAAGAATGGTGAGATGGCAGGCCTCCAGGCTTTGGCTGCCATTGGACAGGTAGTGCTGATGGAGGCTTATCGTGATATTATGGCGGACAAAGGTTGCAAAGTCGCCCAGATCCTCCTCACTTGGGACGACTTCAGGAACAAGAGAAGGCTGAGAAACCTGCTTAACACCTTCAACAGCCTCCTTTTACTGGGCGTTGTCCCCATAATCAACGAGAACGATACCATTGCAGTCGACGAGATAAAGTTTGGCGATAATGACACTCTCTCGGCATTGGTTGCCAAGTACATGCAGGCAGATCTGCTAGTCCTGCTTTCGGACATCGATGGCCTTTACACTGGAGATCCAGGAAACGTCGGCTCCAAGTTAGTCCCTTGCATCGATTCTATCACCCCTGACGTGGAGAAGGTCGTCTCGGAGAAGCACGATGGGTTTGGCGGCATGGAAACTAAGCTCAAAGCCGCCAAGATTGCAACGGGATCGGGCATTCCCATGGTGATCGCCAACGGGGGTAGCCCGAAGGTGCTCGAAAGGATAATAAATGGTGAGCGGATAGGCACGCTCTTTTTGCCGGGGGACCAAGATGGGCAGTAGCCTGATGGAAAAGGTTGCAAGGGCAAAGAGAGCAGGTCTCCTGCTTTCACAGACACCCCGCAGAACCAGAGACCACGCTCTGAACTCTGCGGCAAAGATGTTGCTGGAGAAAAAAGAGGAGATACTAAAAGCCAACTCGAAGGACATCGCTGCGGCCAGGGCGCAGCTAGCTGAGGGAAAGCTCTCCAAGTCCCTGCTGGATAGGCTTGAGCTTGATCAGGCAAAGCTAACCGAAATATCGAAGATGATCGAGAGCGTGGCGAAGCTCGACGATCCCGTGGGCAAGACTGTTTATGCAGTAAAGCTGGATAGTGGCTTAGACCTCTTCAAGATAACCGTTCCCTTTGGGCTCATAGCATCTATATTTGAGAGCAGGCCTGATGCTCTGCCCCAGATAGCCTCGCTTTGCTTGAAATCAGGCAACGCTGTCCTGCTGAAGGGCGGCTCAGAGGCGCAAGAGACTAACCGCTCAATCTTCCAAGTTATGAGCCAGGCTTTCGCCTCTGCAGGCGTCCCCGATGGAAGCATGGTACTCGTGGAGGGCAGGGCAGCCATTGCTGAAATCTTGAAGATGGAGGGCACTGTGGACCTAATAATTCCGAGAGGTAGCAATGAGTTCGTGAGGCACATCCAAGAGAGCACCAGGATACCTGTACTAGGACACTCTTCTGGAATATGCCACATATACGTTGAAAGCACTGCCGACCACGAAAAAGCAGTTGGGATCTGCCATGACGCAAGGGTGCAGTATCCTGCTGCGTGCAATTCTATGAAAGTCCTGCTTATAGACGACAAGATTGCACCGGTGCTTTTGCCGAAAATAGCCAATAAGCTCGTTGGCAGTGGGGTGAAATTGAAGGGGTGCAAAGAAACGATCAAGGTGCTCAGTGCTCGAGGCATCCCAGTTGAGCCAGCGCAAGAGTCCGACTACCATCACGAGTACCTTGAACTCACCCTGCCAATTAGGATCGTGAAGGGTGTCGACGAGGCTGTGGCGCATATCAACCGCCACGGATCCAAGCACACAGACTCTATCATCTCCGAAGACGCTAAAGCTGTGAAGACTTTTCTGAACGGCGTAGACTCATCTACAGTGATCCGTAACGCCTCAACACGCTTCAGCGACGGCTACCGGTATGGTCTGGGTGCAGAAGTCGGTATAAGCACAAACAAGATTCATGCGAGAGGACCAGTGGGGCTTGAAGGACTGGTGACAACAAAATATGTGCTGTTGGGATCGGGCCAGAGGGTGCTAGATTACGCTGGCAAAGGCGCCAAACCCTTCGTTCATGAAAGGATCGATGGCAAATGGGAGGAACGATTGAAATGAGCAAGATGTCACTCGCCGTAATCGGCTATGGGAAGATGGGGTCATCACTAATTAAAGGCGCACTAAAATCAGGTCTCATAATACCAGGAGATACCAAAGTCTTTGACACCGATGGTGAACGGGCGGACCTGGCAAGGAAAGATGGACTCGTGGTCATAGAGAAACTTGACAGCGTAGCAGGATCGGACGCGGTGCTACTCTCGGTCAAGCCCAAGGACATGGGAGAGCTGTTGGACAAGCTGAAGCCAATTATCACGGCCAGCAGCACCCTCTTCGTATCAATCGCTGCAGGCGTGAAGATCGCATATATTGAATCCAAGCTCGGCGAGGGTTCAAGGGTCGTGCGGGTAATGCCAAACATTGCTGCCTCGGTCAACGAGGCTGCCAGCGCCTTCACTGCAAATAGGTGGGTCAAGGACGCGGATCTGCTCTTCGTCGGCTCCCTCCTTAAAGGAGTCGGCCTGGCTTACTGGCTAGACGGCGAAGACATGATCGATTCAGTCACAGGCATCAGCGGGAGCGGGCCAGCATACTTTTTTAAGCTAATGAAGGCTATGGAGGAAGCTGGGAAAAAGACTGGTCTCTCGGAGAAGCTTGCGAGATCACTAGTCGCCCAGACCTGCAAAGGCTCCGGTGCTCTTGCGCTGCAGTCTGACCAATCCTTCGACCAGCTTATCAATGCTGTCGCCTCGCCTGGCGGTACAACGGAAGAGGCTCTAAAGGTAATGGACTCCAAGGGTTTCTCTGAAACTGTGACAGGCGCTGTCTTGGCTGCCATTGAAAAGTCGAAAAGGATGAGCCGCAGCTGATTATTCTTGGGATGCATACCTCAGTATCGCAACTATCCCACCGAAGGACCCAAGCAGCATCTTACCCTCGTCGGTTTCTGTTGAGATGACCTCTACCTTTGCGTTCGTCTTCTCAGCGAGGGCAGCCAGCTCGTCAACGATGCTCTTTGCCTCCCCCTCTTCCATCATGCCACCGCATTTGCCGCAGGCCTCCTTACCCCCCTTTGCCAGCAGCGCCTCTTTACTGAGGGTCTCCTCCACGATGTTGCCACATTGCTGGCACTGGAAGCTGACCCTGTAGGTATCGATCCCAGCAGAGAGGAGAAGGGACTTGACAACACCCTTCTCAAGCTTCTGCCTAACCTCCTTCTCGCCATATGTAACTTGGTTGGGGCTCTTCGCAAGCAAATACAAAAAGTTCTGGACTATCTTCTTGTCCTTTACATAGTCGACAGTCTTCAGCAGGTCCGCCGCTCTCTCAAGCAGCTCGTACACGCCCGGCTCCTCCGTGTACCCTAGGTCCTCAACGCCAAGGACCTTCTTCTGCAGCTGGTATTGCAGATACTCCCCACTGTTGAAGTCGTCCTTGGTAGGTCCGGGGCCGCCTATGATTATACCTTTTAGATTCTCTATAGGCAGGAAGATCTTCTCCGCGTGCTCCGCTACCCTTTTGTTGAAGTCGTGGGCCATGATCTCGATGAGCCTCTGGAACCTCCTTGCCGACTGGCCACCCGCGTCGTGCTTGCTTGGGACTCCAGATGTTATGGTCTCAACGATCTCTACCCTGCGCCCCCTCAGAAGGGCGAAGGTAGCGTCGCTCCTGTCCATGACTATGAGCCCATAAGTGTCCTTCTCCGCTAGTATATCCTTTATCGGGTCCAAGTAGAACTTCGCATCGCAACGGTAATAGTAGATGCTTATGGGCTCCGGCGGCTCGATGACGTAGGTCTCGATCTTCTCAGTGCCAGGCCCGCCGCGCGGTATCGCTCCGCAGAAGATGATGAGCCCGTTGGGGGGCGGGACTCTGAAGAGCTTCAGCTTCTGCATCAAGCTCTCAATTGCGTCCTGAACGTTCTTCTTCGTTGCCTTCGATTTTATGTTGGCCGCGGTGCCGTACTCCTCCCTGAGGTTACTCATTGCGTCGGAGATCTGCCTGCCAGGGGGGACGTAAAGGGAGACCAGTTCCGTAGCCTTTCCTTCCTTGGACTCAAGCTCCTCCACCAGTCTCTTGAGCCTGTATAACTCCAGCGAGCTCCTTTTGGTCTCTGACAACTAATGCGACCTCGGCGTGTTGGTGAACATTCAACCTTTATATAGCTTCCACTATTAAGTTTCTGCGGTGGATAGCTTGAACGTTACCATCAAGCTCAGCGGGCATGTACTTTTCCCATCACTCGTGGCAAAATCCGACATTAAAAGTTATGTAAGATGCATCAGGGAGGTCAAAGCGCTTAAGCACAACCCCTTCGTTGTCGTGGGGGGTGGGGAACCCGCCCGCCATTACATCAAGATCGCCAGGGAGAATGGGGCAGACGAGTCGACCTGCGACCAGATAGGTATAGCAATCGCAAACATCAACGCCAAGATCTTCATCAGGGCAATGGGAGAGGAGGCATGTCAGTTTGTTCCTACGAACGCTGACGAACTTGATAAGGCACTTTCCACAGGGAAGGTGGTCGTGATGGGTGGCTTGCAGCCAGGGCAGTCCACAAACGCCGTTGCCTGTATCTTGGCTGAGCGGTCGGGCTCCAAGCTTCTGATCAACACGACTACCGTCGACGGGGTCTACAGTGGCGATCCGAAGAAGGACAGATCTGCGAAGAAGTACTCGAAGATAACCGTGGCAGAACTAACCAAGATCCTAGTGGGTCTTGGGGGCAAAGCCGGTGAGTATGACCTCCTCGACCCAGTGGCTTTGAAGATCATCCAGAGGTCCAAGATAATAACCAAGATGATAGATGGGAGCGATCCGAAGAATATTTTAAGGGCGATAAAAGGTGAGGATGTCGGAACTACAATAGTGCCGTGACGGTGTTTCGATAATGTCCAAAAGAAGAGATGAGGAGAAATGGGGGCCGCACGCCCACTGCTTGATATGTGGCAACGCCATAGCCGAGGACCAAAAAACCTGTTCTGAAGCCTGCGCTAAGAAGTACGAGACAGACCTCAAGAAGTATAAAAGACAGCAGAACATGAGCTGGCTATTCATAGCTGCCATGGCTGTTGTTATTGTTCTCTTCTTCGCCGTGTCCTACTTTTTCAAATAAAAGATAAATACCGCCCGAACCCTTTCTTCATCAAGGCGGGGGTTCCCAAGCCAGGCTAAAGGGGAAGGACTCAAGATCTTAAGATGGGTTATCCTTTGTCGAAGGACTTCGAGGGTTCAAATCCCTCCCCCCGCACTCCTATCCAGTCCTCTCTTCCAGGGGTCAAGACCATCTCATCTTTAAAAGTAGCAAGGCCAAAAACGAAGACATCAGGCAGAGTGGTGCTCGTTGCAGCTATCCCGAAACGAAAAATCCGCAGGCTTTGTGATCTTCAGGAGGAATGGCGGGACGAAGTTCCTCTTCCTCACCAACAAAGGAAGGTATGACGTTCCCAAGGGCCTTAAGCAGAAGGGGGAGGACGATCTGGAATGCGCCCTCAGGGAGCTCAAAGAAGAGACTGGAATAAGCGATGTTAGCATTATCCCGAACTTCAAAAGGGCAACACACTACTTCTATCGTTGGGAAAACACCCTGATAAGCAAAGATGTTGTCTATTTCCTTGGTGAGGCCAATTCAGGCGAGGTTCAGATATCCTCTGAGCACGATGGATATTCTTGGCTTACAAAAGATGAAGTCCTTTCAAAGATAAAATACAAAAATCTAAGGGGCATAATCATGGAAGTCGACCAGATGATTTCGACCATGAAAAAGTAGCCCGTTCAATTTATTAAATCCCTTGCCTTTCCCTCATGTGGTGCGAATAGTGAAGGTTCCTGAGGTTGTAGGTCTACTCATTTCTTGGATCGTAATCAGCATCTGCTTCTCGGTGGCGTACCTCTTTTCTGACCTATCTCTTTTCCCCCTCGCTTTCCTATTGGCAGCAGGCTCCGCAGGCGTTGGCTTCCTCTTGCACGAGCTGGCTCATCGGACTGTCGCGAGGAGATACGGTTGCTATGCTGTCTACCAGCTTTGGATTTGGGGGCTCGTCCTTGCACTAGCTATGGCAATATTAACCCAGGGGCAGCTAATATTCGCCGCACTTGGTGCAGTTTACATCACCCCCATGGCGATCTCCCCCTATGTCGACACGAATACCATGAAGCGGGTCTATGGTCTAATCTCTCTGGCGGGACCCTCAATGAACCTGCTGTTAGTAGTCATCTTCTTCTTCCTTTATCTACAGAATGGGATAGTAGGAGATTTGGGATACATAGGCATGCAGATCAATCTATGGCTAGCCGCATTCAATCTCATTCCAATCCCTCCCTTCGACGGCTCGAAAATATTCAGCTGGTCAAAAATAGTATGGGCAATCTTCACCATCCCGGCTTGGCTTCTGTTATTCTTTGTGTTATAAGCAGCACACAATAAATAAAATCCTTAAATTAAATGTCAGCGCAGTCTGATCTGGTGCTCATAATGGCAGGTTTGGATTACGAACTCTCCTTACTTGGCGAGCTAGTTGAGATTAACACCGACACTGCAAAGAAGACTGGCTATCCGCAATGTGCCTCGCTAATCTCCAAGAGGATGGAGGAACTAGGTTTGCGGGTGGAAGTTGTAGACCCAGAGGAAAAAGTGGGCGATGGTCTCCCGAGGCCTAGCGTCGTAGGCACCTTGGATGTGGGTGCCCAGGAGACGATCGGTCTGGTGACCCACTATGATGTAGTCCCTCCTGGCGACAACTGGCAGAGGGATCCTTTCAAGTTCACTGTTGAGGGAGATCGTGCCTATGGGCGGGGGTCTTCCGATGACAAGAGCGCCATCGCTGTCTGCATGGGCGCCGTGAAAACAGTTGGCAAGGATGCGCGGCACAACGTTAAGATCATAGCCTCTCCAGAAGAGGAGATCGGGGGGACGTGGGGGATAGGTTACGTAATGGGCGATTATGGGCTGCGGTTCGACTACGGAGTAATCGTTGATGCCCAACCTAACATGATATCCATAGGAGCTAGCGGCATAATCCAAGGCGAGACAAGGGTGTTTGGCAAGCAGGGGCACGCCGGTTACCCCCACCACGCCAACAACCCAATACCCAAGCTCGCCCGCCTCCTGACCGCGTTCGAAGAGTTTGCTAGGTTTAGGGAGCGCAAGCTCTCGTCCATCGATGCCCCGCCGAACTCCCCCAAGAAGAAGCTGTGGGGGAGGATCTCCTTCACAATGATCGGCGGAGGGGAAAAGGAGAATGTTATCCCTGGCGAGGCATGGGCAAGGTTCGACATGCGCCTCCTCCCGGACGAGAACCCTGCCGAAGCAAAGAATGAGCTGCAGGAGTTCTTCGACCGAACGAAGGAGAGGCTCGCCATAAATGCCCAGCTCACGTTCACAAAATTCGATGACGCTTACCTCACACCGCCCTCAAGCGAGATCGTAAAACGCTTTGCCGATGCTACTGCTGCCGTATTCGGAGTTCCGCTCCCATTAGCAGCATCCCTGGGAGGGGACGATGGCAAGTTCCTCTTCGAGAAAGGCATACCAGTTGTGAGCTACGGCGCCATTGCGGAGGATTCCAACTTCCATGGAAAAGATGAATTCGTCCGACTGTCCGACCTTCAGAACGTCAGAGATGTATTGATCCGCCTCATCGGATAGCTGAACTGCAAGTCGAAAAAATGCGCCTTTGGGTGGCTGCCATCGACCCACTATGTGCATACCCGCCTTTCTGGATCAGAAGAGGTATCCAAAGCCCCAAACGACTGCTGTTACAATTATCGCTGCCCCAAGCACGCCTAGGGCAATCGACGCAAATGCCTTCTTGAAATCCATGCCCAACAGGTAAGCCAAGATGCAGCCTGTCCATGCTCCCGTAAATGGTATAGGAACTGCCACGAAAATAGCCAGCCCCCCATAGCCGTATTTGTCAATCTGCGACTTGTACTTTGACCTGACGTAAACAATGTACTTTACATAATACTTCTTCAGCCGATTAGTGTCCTTCATCCCAAGTATCCAACTATTGACCTTCCCCATTAAAAGAAGTACGAACGGTATGAAAATAATGTTGCCGAACAATGAGGCAAAGAATACGACCCAGATGTTCATGCCCGCAAGAAATCCGTATATGATGGACCCCCTGCACTCACTTATGGGCGCCAGTGCGAACAGGACGACATATAGTATCTGCTGAATGGAGTCCATGAAGGTAAAAATCAATTCTGGCTTATAGCCTTATTTATACAGCGAGTAATGAGAATATTTGATGTGAGAGAATGCGAGCCATAGTTCTGGCCGGGGGCTACGCCAAGAGGCTCTGGCCCCTTACCAAAGACTGCCCAAAACCCCTGCTGCCCATAGGCGACTCCCACATCTTGGACTACATTGTCTCCAAGATCAACGATGTCAATAGAATCGAAGAGATAATCCTCGCAACGAACCAGAGGTTCGAGGGCAATTTCCTCGAATGGGTAAGGGAGAGGGGGTACAGAAACATCACGGTCTTTCCAGAACCTTCTATGCAAGAGGAAGAGAAGCTTGGCCCCGTAAAGGCGATTGATCTCATAATCAAGGAAACCCCCCGAGACGACTTTCTCATTGCTGCGGGCGACAACCTCTTCTCCCTCGACCTTGCCGAGCTTGTCACCTTCTACAGAAAGGTAAAGTCACCCGTAATTGCCCTCTATGAGGTCGGAAGTCTTGAACTCGCGAAGAAGTATGCCTCCGTCGAAGTGAATGAGAAACGGAAGATAGTCAGCTTTGAGGAGAAGCCCGAGTACCCCAAGAGCCAACTCGTCTCTACAGGGATTTACGTCCTGCCGTGGAAGAGCATATCCAAAATAGGGGCATACCTCCAAGATGGCAACCTCCCAGATCCCATTGGCAGGTTCATTGGTTGGCTCTCTGAACGTGAAAATGTATACGGTTTCAAGTTTGCTGGGTACTGGTACGACATAGGATCGTTGGAGTCTTACGCGAGCGCCCAAGAAGATTTCAGGAAGAGGCCATCAAAGCGCTAAGGCGATATCTACATTAAAGGGGCAACTGGCCTAAAGAAGGGTGCGAGCCCCTTTCACTTGCCCAAGCTCTTTCTCGAACCATGCCAGGGTTCTCCCAAGGCCCTCTCGGATGCCTACCTTTGCCTTCCATCTCAACTCACGCTCTGCCTTTCCCACATCAGGCCGCGTTAGTTCGACATCGCCGAGCCACGCTACCCCGCCCCTGGCGCTGACTTCCACGCCCCCCAGACCCAGTATCTCGAGCATCATCTTCACAAGCCCAATGACGCTGCAGGACTCGCCTAGGCCGATGTTGTATGCTTCCCCTGCGCACTTCGACTTCGGCGCAAGCAGAAAGGCATCGATGGCATCGTCTATGTACAAGTAGTCCTTTGTCTGCTCCCCTGAGCCTAGAACCTCCAGCCTCGCCGAGCCCCTCAGAAGCTTCCTGTAGAGATCTATCATCACGCCTTTGTTTGTCCCAGGCCCGTAGACGTTGAACAGCCTCAGGGTGACGGTGGGGACATGATATAGCTCGCTGTAGATCCTGCAGTAGTGCTCAGCCGCCATCTTCGATAGGCCATAGAACGAGTAAGGTATGAGGGCTTCGTCCTCGGGGGTAGGCGTCCTTGCAGCGTTTCCGTAAACAGTGGACGATGAGGCGAAGACCACCCTGGCGCTGCCCGCTTTTGCTGCCTCAAGTATGTTGAAGGTGCCATCTATATTTATGCTCATGTCTAAGCGAGGGTCCTTCGTAGAGACAGGAACGCTCGACTGTGCCGCGAGGTGGTAGATCAGGTCGCACCCCTTGGCCACTCCCGCCACCGCCTTCGCGTCCCTTATGTCGCCATTGATGAACTCCACTCCGCCGGTCTTGACAAGACCAGATATATTGGAGAGGCTCCCTGTTGAGAGATTGTCAAAGATCCTGAGCATCTCTCCCTGCCTTATCAGTTGCTCTGCCAGCTTAGGACCAATGAAGCCTGCCCCACCTGTAATAAGGATCAACGTTTCCACCTGAGCTAGAAGTTTGGGGGGAGTGATATTAAAGGTTCTACGTGCGAAGTGCACTGCCGAACCCCCGGCGCCATAAAAACGATATAACTCTGTAATTGGGAAAGTCTTAATTCGATCGAGCATTAACCTTTCTACAACAACTCACTTACCAGGGTCTAACTTGAGATATTTCACCAGCCCATACAACTTTCTTCACCAGGAATGCAGACAGATAAAGATCTACGATACGACCCTCAGGGATGGGGAGCAAACCCCGGGCGTCAAGTTCACGAAAGAGCACAAGGTCCAGATCGCGAGGAAGCTCGACACCTTGGGCGTGCACACAATTGAGGCTGGGTTCCCTGTAATATCCGCCTATGACGAGGAGGCAGTCAGGGCCGTCGCAGCCGAGCACCTCAGCGCCGACGTCATATGCCTTTGCAGGTCAAAGAAGAAGGACATAGATGCCGCGCTGAGGGCAGACGTAGACGGAGTAATAATATTCCTGGCTGTGTCAGATCTACACCTGAAGCACAAGCTGCACATTGATCTCACGACCGCCGTGAACATGGCAGCAGAATCAATCTCCTACGCTAAGGAGCACGGCCTCTATGTCCAGCTCTCGGCTGAGGATGCCACACGAACCTCGCTTGACTCGCTGACAGCACTCTACAGTGCAGCAGAGGAGAGCGGGGCAGACAGGCTAGGCATTGCGGACACGACAGGTTGCATAAGACCCCAGGGGATGCACTACCTCGTGGAATCGCTGCGGAAGGTCTTTGACACAGAGCTCTCGGTCCATTGCCACGACGACTTCGGGCTGGCAGTGGCAAACTCGCTCGCAGCCTACGAGGCTGGCGTGGATGCGATATCTGTCACAGTCAACGGTCTCGGCGAGAGGTGTGGCAACGCTGCACTGGAGGAGGTCGTTATGGCTCTCTATTCCCTATACGGGGTAGACCTCAAGTTCAGGATCGATCTGCTCAAGTCACTCTCTGACATGGTCTCGGAGTACTCTGGTATCCCTATCCCGATAAACAAGGCCGTCGTAGGCCCCAACGCTTTCAGGCATGAATCGGGGATCCACGTGGCTGCCGTGATGAAGTGCCCGTTCACCTATGAATCCTACGAGCCGCAGCTGGTGGGTCAGGACAGGAAGCTAGTCTTCGGCAGGCACTCCGGGTCCGACGGCGTCAGGGAGAAACTCAAGTCCTTTGGCTTAGCTATCAGCGATGAAGAGCTTGCTGACATCGTAAGCCAACTGAAGACCCTACCGATGGACGCCTATCTCGATAACGATGGGCTAGCCGATTTCGCCAAGAAGATCCTGGCGAAGAGGGGCAGAAGTTGAGCAAAGGAGTCTATTCACTCGCCACATCCAACAAGGCAAAGGTGGCGGTTGGGCTCAATTCGGACCTCCCGTCAGCGGAGAGGGTGGTGAACTCGGCCCTCTTCGCCAAGAGGGAAGGTTACGCCGAGCCAATTTTCATCTCTGCGAAGAAACCCGAATCCCCCCTATTCGATGCAGTAGGCAAGGACATGTCTCTTATCGTGGACAAATCTCCACACGTGACACTGGTCGAGCTCCTGAAGGAAGGCACGGTGGATTCTGCCATCAGGGGCAACCTCGCTTCCAAGGAACTCATACCCCTGCTCCGCGAGGAGTTCAATTGTCCCAACCTCTGCCGCATCACCCTGCTCGACATAGCAAATAGGCTCGTTATGCTGGCGCCTGTGGGCATAGACGAGGGGGACAAGCTGGAGGACCTACTCATGATAGCAGGGCACGCAAAGAGGCTGGCAGAGGCGCTCAGGATGCCATGCAATGTCGCAGTCATCTCAGGAGGGCGGCTCGAGGACAGGGGAAGAAGCAAGAAAGTGGACAGCATGCTATCTGCCTCGGAATCGCTCACGAAGGAGCTGAAGGCGGTGGGTATTAGCGCTGTGAATGTCGGGATCGAGATCGAGCGGGCAATAGAGGGCGACTCAACCCTCATACTTGCTCCCGATGGCGTGATGGGAAACCTGATCTTCAGATCGCTTGTCCTAGTTGGGAACGTCGAGAGCTTCGGGGCCTACGCGGCTGCACTGCCGAGGGTTTATGTCGACACCTCGCGGGCTAAGGGAAGCTTCATGCTGCCAATAGTCCTTGCCAGCGCCCTCAGCAAGCTTTAAAGGCCCCGCACTGCTTGGCGCGGCATTACGACAACTAAAAATAGCCGCCATACCCTCTTATAGGAAGAGGTCTCAACATTGGGAAGCACAGCTGTTGAGAAGATAATTTCTCGTTCCGCGGGCCGAGCCGTGCAGGTGGGCGAGTTCGTCGAGGTTCCTGTAGATTTTGCCTATTTACACGATGGCACAGGCCCATTGATCGTAGATGCCCTCGGCAAGATGGGCGTTGAGAAGGTCATTGACCCAGACAGAGTGGGGATAGTCTTCGATCACTCCGTCCCGCCATACAGCGACCAGGCAGCAACTCTGCAAGCAAAAGTTAGGAAGTTTGCAAGGTCTCAGGGGATATTGAAGTTCCATGACCTCGGCGAAGGCATATGCCACCAGGTTATGCCCGAGAAGGGCTATGTCAGCCCTGGAACAGTTGTGATAGGCGCCGATTCCCATAGCTGCACTCTCGGCTGCTTCGGGCTCTTCTCATCTGGTGTGGGTGCAACGGACCTGGCCTACATACTCGCCACCGGGGGCACATGGCTCAAGGTCCCTGAGACTCTGAAGGTAGAATGCACAGGGGTTCTGAAAGGCAAGTTGTCGTCGAAGGACCTCATACTAGAGATCGTGAAGATGGTCGGGACCGACGGCGCAACCTACAAGGCGCTTGAATTCAGTGGCGAGGCGGTCCGGCAGATGTCCCAATCATCAAGGATGACCATGTCCAACATGGCTGTGGAGATGGGCGCAAAGACTGGATTCATGGAGGCGGACGCGAAGACATTCGAGTTCCTCGGCAGGACAGGTCCCGTCGTCAAGACCGACTCCAAGACCGAGACCGTGACCGTCGATGCTGGCAGTCTCGATCCCAAGGTCGCCTGCCCGGGGAGCGTAGCCAACGTGAAATCAGTTGTAGAGGTAGAGGGTACCCACATCGATCAGGCATTCCTGGGCTCGTGCACCAACGGGAGGTATGAGGACCTCTACGAAGCCGCGAAGATAATAAAGGGGAAGAAGGTGCACCAGGATACTAGGTTCATTGTAATCCCCGCCTCGAAGACTATACAGCTGGCGGCGCAGAAGGACGGGCTCATGGACATATTCCAGGAAGCTGGCGCAATTATAGGTGTTACCGGCTGCGGGCCGTGCTTGGGCGTGCATATGGGGGTCTTGGGTGAGAATGAGGTCTGCGTATCCACTTCCAACAGGAACTTCATTGGGAGGATGGGTCACCCCAAGTCCTCGGTCTACCTTGCTTCCGCGCAGACGGTTGCGGCGTCAGCAGTCGAGGGGAAGATAACCGATCCAAGGAGGTTTGCTTGATGCTAAAAGGTCGAGTCTGGAAGTTCGGGGATGACGTCGACACCGATGTGATTATACCTGCAAAGTACCTCCGGTCTGTGGACCAGACTGTATGGCCGAAGCACGTTCTGGAGGGGCTCGATCCCAGCTTCAGCTTAAAGGTGAAGCTTGGCGACATAATCGTCGCGGGTAAGAACTTTGGCTGCGGCTCCAGCAGGGAACAGGCAGCACTGGCGATCAAGTGGGCTGGTGTGGCTGCCGTGATTGCCGAATCCTTCGCTAGAATATTCTTCAGGAACGCCATAAACAACGGCCTACCCCTGATCGAATGCAGGGGGATAAGCAAGCTCGTGGAGGAGGGAGAGGTCATAGCGGTTGACCTCGATCGCGGCGAGGTCCGCACAAACAATGGGATGTTGAGGTCGGTCCCACTGCCGCCATTCCTGCAGGAAATTGTCAACAGCGGTGGCCTCGTCGAGTACTATAAAGCAAGAAAGAAGGTGCATTGATTGTCTAGGATCACACAACGGGATGCCGGATCGCCCAACACATCCCAGGTCGTGGTGAAGGCCCTTGAGAAGCTCGGCATTGGCGTCGCCTTCGGCATACCAGGCATGTGGTCATTGCCAATCTATGATGCGCTCTGCGACTCGAAGATACGACACGTCCTCGTCAGGCACGAGCAGTTTGCGGCCTATGCTGCTGACGGGTACGCAAGGGCTTCCGGGAAGCCAGGCTTCTGCCTAGGCACGGCTGGACCTGGCGCAGTCAACATCGCAGCAGGCATCGCTGTGCCGTTCCGAGACCATTCCCCGGTCATCGCAGTGACCGGTCAGGTTCCCACTTTCGAGCAAGGGAAAGGATGGATAGAGGATCTCGACCTCCAGGCAATATTTTCTCCCGTTACCAAATCCACAGCGCAGATCTCGGACCCAACAAATGCATACGAGACCATCACCGCCGCATACCTTTCATCAATCGAGGGGTGTCCCGGCCCCTCCCACGTAAGCATACCTGGGGATATCCAGAAGGCGCCATCCAAGATGAGGGATTACTCCCCGCTCCCTTCCAAGCCCGAACCCGACCCATCAGCCATCGACCAAGTCATGGACGCCATAGCCTCGTCGCAAGCCCCGCTCATAATCTCAGGGTGGGGTGCAATCCTATCCGAATCCTCCGAGGGCATTCTGAAGCTCGCCGAGGCGCTTCCAGCACCCGTAACCACATCCTACATGGGCAGAGGAATAATACCGGAGGACAACCCGCTTTCCCTTGGTCCTGCAGGAAGAAGGGGGACGAAGGAAGCAAACGCTGCTCTCTCCAGATGCGACCTGCTCATAACCCTAGGATGCAGGCTGACCAACCTGACGGTCGCGGGCGCTAAGCTGACCTGCAAAGTAGTTCAGGTGGATGTCGATGAAAACAACTTTTCATCCTACGCCTCGGTCAGGGTGAAAAGCGACGTTGCACTCTTCCTGGACGCAATACTGCCCAAAATCCAACATCGCTCAGGTGAACTTAACCCTCTGATGGGCTCTGTGAGCGAGCTGCCCGAAAAAGGGGAGGCCCCTGCCTTCGCCAGGGCCATCGCATCCTTCAATGATGCCCTATTCTCCCTCGACATTGGACAGCATACCATTTGGCTGATGCACGCGCTGAAGGTCAAGAGACCGCGGAGCGTGATCCTCTCGGGCAACCTCTCTGCAATGGGTTACTCCCTGCCTGCAGCCATCGGGGCAAAGCTGGCCTCGCCAGAACGCAGGGTCATTGTCGTGATCGGCGATGGCGGCTTCCAGATGACCGCCCCCGAGCTCTCTACCATCAGGGAGAACGACCTCGACATATCCATATGCGTATTCAACAACCGTACGCTGGGACTGATAAAGCAGCAGCAGGAGGTCGTCTACGGCAGGACGTGCGGTGTGGACTATACACGCCCTCCAGACTATGTCAAGCTTGCTCAAGCCTATGGCATTAAGGGACTAAAGATAGATTCCCCCTCCGCCCTCAAAGAAGCACTCCAGATAGCTGACGAGCCTACGGTCTTTGATATTCCAATCCCAAAGAAGGAAGGCGTCGAGATGTCAAGACCTAGGATCCTCGACAATCAATGAGATTAATAGCTGGCGACATAAAAACAAAGAGCGAGGGTACATCCAATGGCGGAATACTATTCTAGAGACGCCATAGTGAAACTCCTTTCCTCGAAGAAATGGATCTCCCCCCATAAGAAGGTCGTCGTGGCCGTGGACAAGAAGGCTGGAGTGGCGGAACTTATCGAGGATCACGCCAGAGGAACATGCCTCGGGGGATCGGCTTGGTCGCTCTACCACTATACGGAGAACAGCAAGTCTGTCTTCTGGTCAAAGAGAGAGGGCTCGCGCCTCTTCTATAAGCTGAAGCTGTCTGAAGAGAATGCTCCAAGTAAGTTGGAGGCGAGCTACCACCCAGCATCCATAGAGTCGATCCACTTGGATGGTGACAAGGTAAGGGTGACCTATTCTGGGCTCGCCGGAGCTGGCGTGGCAGCCCTCAGCAGAGGCTTGGCAGAGGGTGTTGAGGCAGTTGAAGTTCAGGAATGGGGGGGTGGGAAGAAACTGGGCAGAGCAACCATCATCCTCCCACTGAAGGAAAAGCTGATAATCGGCGTTGACGACACAGACAAATCCGATGAGGGCGCCACCTGGTCCTTGGTTAACGAGATTGCCTTTGAGATCTCAAAATTGGAGGGGGTCGACTATCTTGAGCATGCCATTGTACAGCTCTACCCACAGAATCCCTTCAAGACCCAGAACTGCGTCTCCCTCTCCGTCTCATTCGCCGTCCCTCCGTCCCTAAAAGAAGGGATAGTAGAAAGGTTCAAAGACGCCATTGGGGAAAGGACGTTCTCCAAGGAGACCGCCATGGCATACTTCAATGGTGTAATGATCAAGGAAGAACTGATGGCTTTCTCCAAAAGGGCAAAGTTGGAGATGGTGACCGTTGAAGACGCGGAAGAGGCAGCAGAAATGGCTGGCGTCTCGACTATTAAAATAACGGGTGCTAGGGGGCTAATAGGTGCAGTAGCCGCAATACCCTATGTTGAGTATCCCGACGAAGCCGTTCGCATCTCTGGCGATCAAGTTGTTTGACTTTATCGTCGTCGGTTCTGGGGCGGGGGGCGCAACTGTAGCCAAGGAACTCTCCGCAGCGGGAAAGAAGGTGCTGCTGCTTGAGAGGGGCATACAACTGCCACCACGAAAGTCCTCCAAAGCATACTCTATTCTGAAATCCGACGTGGAGGTCTGGCATACCCAATGCCTGGGCGGAACAACGGTGGTTACCATGGGCAACGCTGTCAGGAGCAAGCTCGATGGTTCACTTTCGCGTTATTACGCCGAGGCAGAGGAGGGGCTTGGGGTTATCCCGGTGCCGGAAGACCACTTGGGCATGGCAACCAAGTCACTGCTCTCCCTCTCAGATGAATGGGTCAGAATGCCCAAGGCTATAGACTTCAGTAAGTGTAGAGGCTGTGGGCACTGCTCCTCGGGGTGTCCGACATCGGCCAGATGGGACGCCACAGCCTATATTCGGGAGGCTATCTCTAACAGCTGCAAGGTTTCTACCAGTGTCGACATAAAGAAAGTATTGATTAAGGGCAATAGAGCGGTGGGCGTTGAAGCCTCTGACGGAAAAACCTTCGAAGCTGGCGGCGTAATCCTAGCTGCAGGAGCCATCGAAACGCCTAGGATCCTATCACGATCAGGCATAATCTCGGCTGGGAAGGGGCTCTTCGTCGACACCTTCGTAACCATCGGGGGCTTTAAAAGAGGTGTTTCGATGGATCGGGAGCTCGGTATGGCTGCCTTTCTAAAGAGGGAAGGTTACCTGATATCACCTCATTACTCAAGTTTTCTACCCAATCTGATAGAAGAGAAAGGTGTGTCGCTCAAACCATCCGACATATTGAGCCTAATGGTAAAGATTGAAGATGAGCCCATCGGCGAGGTTACCCCAAATGGCATTGTTAAAACCATATCACGGCGGGACTCTACCCTTTTGGAGAGTGGTAAGCGCGAAGCGATGGAGCTTCTAATCAAAGCCGGGGTAGACTCGGACACAGTTGTATCTGTACACCCAAGGGGCGCACACCCAGGCGGAACCTGTTCCAATATGGTGAAATCGCCTTTGGAAGCTAGCACAGAGATTGACTCCCTGTACATCTCGGACGCGAGCATACTTCCCGGTCCATTTGGCCTGCCGCCAATGCTCACAATAATCGCAATTTCCAAGAGGATATCTGGCATACTACTTGGAAGAGCCTAGCAGAAATTCCGATATAACTTCCGCAATTGTGCTGGGCTCCTCGACATACTTCTTAGGCTCCCAGGTTTTTACCTCCGCCAGTTTCTGCTCCAGCTCCTCAGGGCTCTGGCAGAATAATATGTAACCTTCCTTGCTGAGCTTTTCCGCAAGCTCGTGGTTCTCTACAACGCCCCGGTTCGGGACGGCGATGGCCTTCCTGTCCGCCTTTATTACCTCGAAGAGAGTGCCTGCCCCTGTGTGCGTTATGACGAGGTCAGAGGCCACGTAAAGCTCATTGAGATCCTTCCTGAACCTGAACCACTTGGCATTCTTCGGTTCATACTTACCATTACCGATCTGCATCATTACATTAGTAAGAGCGCCTCTGCCAGCCAACTCGTCAACCTTCATGGCAAGTTCGTCAAAGGGGGCGACCGACCCTACAGTAACAAAGATCATGCAAGTCTCCCCGCATAGATAGCCTTTGGATAGACTGCCTTCAGCTCAGGCCACTGGATAAAGAACAGGTCCGAGAACCTGTAGATGATCTTGCCGGACGTGGAGGCCTTGGAGACCCTCGAATAGTCCTCAACGAATATCACCTTCTTCCCTAAGAACTTCCCGAGCACAGAAAAGGGGACAGCCATTCCAGGACCTGCGCTAACGATAGCGGCTGGCTCGGCCTTGCGAATCACCCGCCAAGCCTCTCCAAAGAGCCTAAGAACTTTCCCAATGGCCACAAGGATATTGTCACCATGCTCCCTCGCCTTATGTGCGTAGTATACTTGCCCTGCCTTCTCGATCTTCTCGGCTGAGAGCTGGTCTTCCTTCGAGACCACGTAGACATACTCGAACCTGTCTCCGAGCAGACTGACAAGCTTCAGCATATTGGTTGTGTGCCCGCCGCTGCTGAGTATGACAAGTAACTTCAAGACAGTTCACTGGTACTTCTTGATTATCTCCAGCATCTTCTCCAAATCGTTTGCCATGACAAGGGGGTTCACCGGAAGCGAAAGAACAGTCTCTGCTGCTCTCTCTGTTTCTGGCAGATCCAGCTTGTCGTAACCTTGATCGGCGTAGTATGGGGTTCTGTGCACAGGAATGGGATAGTAGATCGCAACCCCGAACCCTGCTTCGGTCAGCTTCTGTCTAAGTCCCTCCCTCTCCTTGTTAGAGTTGCACCTGATCGTGTAGAGGTACCAGTTGTGCTTCATACCCTCCGGAACAAGGGGTGGTACAACCTTGGTTCCTGCAAGCTCCTCTGTCAGGACCTTCGCATTCTCTGCCCTCTTGGCCAGGAAACCTGGCAGCTTCTTGAGCTGCACCCTCCCCAGCGCCGCCTCGATCTCCGGCAT
Source organism: Candidatus Methanomethylicaceae archaeon (assembly GCA_015660995.1). Classification (GTDB taxonomy): domain Archaea; phylum Thermoproteota; class Methanomethylicia; order Methanomethylicales; family Methanomethylicaceae; genus JACTUC01. Next base: position 71,563 of record JACTUC010000006.1, read on the forward strand.
CCTGAAATTGCCGCCGAGCATAACCGAGTCGTAGCCCTTTATTTGCCCGTGGGTCCTCGTCCGCCTAAGCCTCTCAGCCAGAGCGTCATCGTCGGTGATTACTGCCCCGCCCTCCCCGGTCGTCATGACCTTCCCCGGGTAGAAGCTGAAGCAACCCATGTTACCCAAGGTACCAGCCATCCTTCCGCCACTCGATGCGCCCTGCGCTTGGCAGGCGTCCTCAATTACTGAAATGCCCTTGTCCTCTGCTATCTCGCCTATGGCATCAATGTGGGCTGGCAATCCGTAGAGATCTACCGGGATGACCGCCTTCGTTTTTCTTGTTATAGCCTTCTTGAATGCGTCTGGGCTCATATTGTAAGTACCCGGGTCGATATCGACGAATACTGGCTTTGCCCCCTTGATCATGACCGCGCTTGCGGTTGCTATGAACGTGAACGAAGGCACTATCACCTCGTCTCCGGGACCGACTCCAACAACAAGCAGCGAAAGATAAAGAGCAGCTGTACCTGAGTTGACCGCGACAGCATGCTTTGCCCTCGTGTAGGATTCAAGCTCTGCCTCGAATGCCCTCAGGTTCGGTCCCCCCTCGGGCATTGGATTTGTGAGAATCCCACTCTGTAAGACTTTGAGAACAGCGTCCGCCTCTTCCTTCCCCAAAAGTGGCTTGTTAATCGGTATCATTTGCTCTCACTACACAGAGTATTCTGTAACTAAATAAAATAGAATTTGCTCTTGGAGATCAAGTCTGCGCCAGGTAGTCCTTCTGTTTCCTATCGTACTCTTCCCTGCTCATCACTGGCTTGGCTGGCACCCCGACAACCACCGTTCTTGGCTTTACATCCTTGGTGACCACTGCGCCAGCGCCAATCAGTGCGCCCTCGCCGATTTTTATGCCCGCTATGAGTACTGCCCTGCAGCCCACCGCCGCATTGTCTCCAATCGTCACGCCGGAGACCTTTGGAGTAGGTGGGTACCTGTCGTTGGTTACCGTGACGTAGGGGCCCATGAAGATATTCGAGCCGATCTTGGTGCCTGGCGGTATGTAAACCCCAGTTTGTATGTTGTTCCTGCCGCCTATCTGCACATTGCCATCAATAACTGAATGTGTGCCAATCCTCGTTCCCTCGCCAACGATCGTCTTCTCCCTAATGAGCACACCGTGGCCCGTCTCAACGCCCTTGGAAAGCTTGGAACCCTCATAGATTATTGATCCAGACCTTATGATGCACCCTTCGCCGATCTCGACGCCCTCGCTGACCTTGTCATACTGCTCAAAAGACGCTTTGCTGCCAAGGTCGATGACCTTCCGCCTGGTCGGATATCCCACGATTACCCCTTCGCCGATTACTGTGGTCTTACCGATCCTTGTAGCCCCGAGTATCTTCGCTTCCCCTTCAAGTATGCCTTCAATCCTTGCCTTTTTAGATATGAACATTGCAGGTCACCATTTTAAGATTCTAACCCAACTCTGTCTCTCTACAACCTTCGGGTAATTATCTTTAATGTTCTTTATTGTCCTCCCTCCCTCAGTGCTTTAAGCGCAACCTCCAAATTCCTCATGCCCTCCACGCCGTCGACTATGGGCTTCTTCTTATGAACCACACACTCAACAAAATGCTCGAGCTCTACCTTAAGGGGTTCGCGCTTGTTCACCTCTACCATGCGCTTCGTTGTACCGGTAAGTACCTCCAAGGTCTGATCGATGTAATTCAGGTTGGCAAGTCCTCCGGTTGCAGTGGCAACGAGCGTCCTGATCTTGATAGGAGTAAACCAGTTAACCTCGATGTTGGCTATGCCATCGCCGAAATCCAGTAGCAGTACAGCATAATCCTCATTGGGCAGCTTGTTGTTCCCGTATTTCGCACACACCCTCTCGGGCTCCCTGCCAAACAAGAATCTTGTAACATCAATATCATGGGTAGCAGAATCGATGATTATCCCCACGTCCCTTATCCTGGGAGGAATCGGCCCGACTCTCCTGGTGGAGACTACCAGCAGTTTCCCCAGTTCCTGGCTGTCCAATATTTCCTTGAATTTGAGTACCGCCGGATTGAACCTCTCTATGTGTCCAACCATGAGGATGGCTCCGGACTTCTCTGCCTCTGCGATAATTTCTTTCGCCGCCTCTACAGTTGGCGCAATGGGCTTCTCTACGAAGCAGCTTATCCCCTTCCTCAAGAATTTAATTGCAACCTCTCTATGAAGCGACGTGGGGACGACGATGCTAACGGCATCTGGCTTCAGGCTCAGCATCTCCTCGATTGAGCTGACGACCTTCGTGTGGTACTTCCCTGCTATCTCCCTGGCACGTGCCAGGTCTGTATCCATGACGCCTATGAGCTCGCATCCACTCATCTCGGAATAAACCCTAGCGTGGTGCTCTCCCATCACGCCAACTCCGACAACTCCTGCTTTCATTGTCCTCTCCTTTACTCGGCTATGGTCGTATAAACTTAAATATACTCTTTTCCTATTTCTCGACAATAGTCATGGGCGGCTAAAAGATGAATTTGTGGTTACTGCTTGCCTTCCCTCTTGCCTTCTCTATCACACTTTGGTTTATCCTAAAGTGGATAAAGGTTGCAAAGCGCTCCAACATAATGGGCAAGGACATGAACAAAGTGGGTGGTCCGCTTGTTCCAGAAATGGGGGGCATACCTGTTCTGGCCGGCATCCTCAGCGGGTTCCTGTTCTATATTGCAATCAATACATTCATCCTAAGCCAGGAGATCTACAACGTATATGTCCTGGCAGGCATGGCAACAGCACTGATAATCTTCATTGTTGGCATCCTGGATGACCTGCTCGGATGGAAGATCGGCCTCTCGAAGATCGAAAAGCCCCTGCTGACAATTCCGGCTGCCATACCCATGATGGTCATAAACGCTGGCCATTCATTGATCAATCTTCCCTTCATTGGAAACGTAGACCTGGGCATCCTCTACCCGCTTCTCATCGTCCCCATAGGGATCGTGATTGCAGCGAACGCCTACAATATGCTGGCAGGCTACAACGGTCTCGAATGCGGCATGGGCATAATAATGTTCTCGGCAATAACCATAGTTTGTTACTTCACTGGCAGTGCTTGGGTTGCACTTTTGGGCGGAATAATGATCTCAGCACTTGCAGCTTTCATGATATTCAACTGGTACCCGGCCAAGATCTTCCCAGGTAACGCATTTACCTACATGGTCGGTGCAATGGTCGCCGTGCTGGTCTTCTTCGGCAACGTCGAAAAGCTGGCCCTCATCCTCTTCATACCCTATTATCTTGACTTCATTTTGCCCCTGAGAAAGAAGATGAACGTTGAGGCTTACGCAAAGGTTAATCCCGATGGCAGCCTAGACCTGCCCTACGACGGGATATACGATCTCACTCACCTCTCAATAAAAATCCTGAGCAAATTGAAGAAGAAGGTCTACGAGAACGAAGTTGTGGCGCTGATCTTAGCAATGGAAGTGATCATTGCCATTCTCGGCATCGCGTTATACCTTTAAGACGTCAAAAATGCTGTCAGGAAAGGCATAACCAGCAATCATTAAATGACAGTTAAATATGGACTCCGCAGATATTTATTCAAAGTAATTGGGTGCGTTCGCGATGCCATTAAAGAAGGTTGCCGTTAAGCCTAACACTATGACGATTGCTTCTGTAGTGGGGGCGCGCCCTAACTTCATAAAACTGGCAGCGATGGCTGCTGCTGTTTCGGAAGAAAAGATTAGCCACGTCATTATTCATACGGGTCAGCACTACGATTTTGAGATGTCCCAGGTGTTCTTTGAGGGGATGGCCCTTCCAAAGCCTGATTACAACCTTGAAGTCGGCTCTGGCACGCAAGGCGCGCAGCTGGGTGAGATGACCAAACGCTGCGAGGCCGCTCTGCTGAAGGTAAAGCCTCATTTGGTTCTGGTTTATGGTGATACCAACTCCACCCTTGCGGGCGGTCTGGCGGCATCGAAAAACAATATCCCCTTGGGTCACATCGAAGCGGGTCTGAGGAGCTTCGACATGAGGATGCAGGAGGAGAAGAACAGGGTCCTGGTCGACCACATCTCAGACTATCTCTTCTGCCCGACCCAGACTGCGATGGAGAATTTGAAGAGAGAGGGTCTGGCTACAAAATCTTACATGACCGGCGATGTGATGGTGGACTCTATGGTGAAGTTCTCACCGCCCCAGAAGCTCATAGACTCCAAACTAGGCAAGCTCGGCCTTAAGAAGAAGGGGTACGTACTTACCACTATCCACCGGGCTGAGAACACAGACTCCATTGAGAGGCTCTCGCGAATAATAACTGCACTGAACGACCTCTCCAAGGAAATACCCATTGTATTCCCAATGCACCCGAGGACAGAAGGCTTTCTGAAGAAATACGGCCTTCTGGATAAGATCTCCAACTTGGTGGTAACCAAACCCCAGGGCTACCTGGAGTTTCTTGCGCTTGAAAAATACGCAAAGAGGATAGTCACCGATTCTGGGGGGGTCCAGAAGGAAGCCTACATCCTCGGAGTCCCGTGCATCACCCTAAGGGAGAGTACCGAGTGGGTAGAGACAGTTAAGGACGGCTGGAACGTTCTTGTTGGCGCTGACAGGAAAAAGATGTTCGATCAAACGTTAGGTTTCAAACCGCCAAAAACTGGATCGAACCTCTTTGGAGACGGCCACGCGGCTGAGCGGATTTTAGCCATAATCAGGAAGGATACCCGGTGAAACGCGTCTGCTTGGTTGTCCTCGATGATGTGGTTAAGGATGCAAGGGTACTCAAGCTGAAAGACGCGCTAGCCAAAGAGTACGACTTGAAGATTGTAGGCATAACCGAAGCCGCTGGTGAAAATCCCCCTGGAATAATCCTCGCCCGATCCTTTTGGTTCAGCCAGCTTGTTAAGGTAAAGAACTACATGAAAACTCGAACGGACACTGCCGCAAAAGGTGGCACTGCTAATCAAGGCTTTTCATTCATGGGCCTAATCCGTGACCTCTTTCGCCATTTCTACTTTACAGCTGGCTCGAGGGCGATCTATAAGGAACTGAAGAAGATTGATTCAGATGTCTACCACGCCAATGATCTGGATGTGCTTGGTCCCTGTGCCCGCGTGGCAAAAGCGAAGGGGGCAAAGTTGGTCTATGACTCACACGAACTCTACCTCGAAATGGGCCTCTTCAGGACCGACTACATGCAAAAGAGATATTTAGCGATGGAAGGCAGGCTGATTAAAAAAGCTGACAAGGTCATAACCGTCAACCGCTTTATAGCAGAAGAACTGGCGAGACGTTATGGTGTGCCCACCCCTGAGGTCATCCACAACTACCCCGAGCCATGCAATAGCGTTCCCCCAAAAAGAGGTGATACAACCATCAGGGTTCTCTACCAAGGTGCCTACGGCCCTGGCAGAGGCCTCGATGAACTTGTTAAATCAGCCAAGATTCTACCTGAGGGTTACCAGATATATCTCAGGGGTGTGGGGGCTTATGGAAAGATACTTGAGCAGCTAGCTCAGAATACGGGTTCACTAGACAAGAACGTCTTCTTCCTGCAACCTCTTCCCCCCAACGAACTAATCGAGAAAGCAACCTTCGCCGACGTAGGCATCACCTTCAACATCCCCTACTGTCTGAACAACTACTTCGCATCACCAAACAAGGTGTTCGAATACCTCAGCGCGGGGCTAGCAGTAATAAGCAATAAGATTCCATTCCTCGAGGAGGTAATCGGGGGGCGTTCTGGGGTACTAATTGACGAAGTGACAACGCAATCAGTTGCAGGGGCGATTGTGCAGTTCACATCCTCTAATATCATGAACTACCGGGTTGCTGCGTATGAATCTTCAAAAAAATACGTATGGGAAAAAGAAAAACTGCTTGGTGTTTACCGATCTTTGTTTGGCTGAATTAAATCATATCCAAATAGGCAGATCTTCAATAGAAGAAAAAATATTACTTTTAGGTATGCGTGATATCTGGGGAATAATGGAAATCATCTATAACTCGCAATTTATTATGGCACCAATTGTGCTCCAACGTTCATCAGGCCAATCTTCTCTTAATAGCTTCCTCACTTGGATCTTCTCTTTAGATGCAAAGTTGCTGAGTAATGTTGTGTAATCTCGAATCCAATTCCCATTAAAATACTCGCCTAGTCCTGAATCAGGTTTAGGCGACTGCCACTCCACGAAGACCAGTCCCTTCTTCGCCAATCGCGTAAATTCTTTGATTGTATTCATTATCTTGTCTGGCCCAATGTAGATCAAGACTGCATCTGTAAAAACTACATCAAAGCTCTTGTTTTCGAACTGGGCGAGTTCGTCCGCCTTGGTGCAGATAAGCTTCGCGTTGGAAAAACCCTCTCTCCTAAGCAGGTCATTACCTCTCTCAACTGCTAGGGGATTAATGTCTACACCTACTATCTTTGCATTGGGGAACTTCTTGGCCAAAAGGTAAACATTTGGTCCGCAGTTTGAACCAACCTCAAGCACGCTATTCGGTTTATACTGCGCGATGGTTTCAACAAGAAGAATCCTGTGTGGGTGATCTTTCGACTTCCAATAGCTCCCGACCCAATCCTCCTCTCCTTCAGCGGGGCCCAGGAGGTCCTTTCCATCCCTTAGGTGGCGAGTGGCCCATTGCTTCTCTTTCACACTGGTGCCGAGTACCCTCACCTTCAGGTACCTTGCATTATAACGAGTTTTAGATGCTGCGTCGTAAAGTGTGGGGGACTTTTTCAGCAGTTTTTTCAGCTTATCCATACCATCGCCTAGGCGCTCTTGTAGAAGTTATGCACCACTCTGATAACGTAATTCACTTGCTCGTCGGTGAGCTCTGGGTACAAGGGTAGAGACAACACCTCCCTTGAGATCTTCTCGGTGTTGGGAAGGTTAAAGTGCTCGAGCTTCAGAGCTGACTGTAGATGGTTTGGAGTTCGCCAGGAGACCAGAATCTCAACGGAGTTGTTCTCCAGATATTTAACGAGCCTTTCGCGATCGCTCGCTTTCACCCTTATCACATAATTCTGGTAAACGTCATAATATGGCGACATGTTGGGGGCTGGTGGGGGTGCTACTTGGGAGAGATCTGAGAGCCCTTCATTATACATCCTCGCTATGTCGCGGCGTCTCTCGAGCCACGGCGACAGATACTTCATTTTTACGTTGAGCACACCGGCCTGGATATTGTCTAAAACGCTGTTGAATCCGAAGATGTAAATCTTCTTCTCCTTGGCCTCTTCCGAGCTCTTTGTCAGGTACTTTGCCTTCTCGCCGTTGTCTCTTAGGAGATATAGCCTCTCTGCCAGGGTGCTGTGATTGGTTGTTACAGCGCCTCCATCTCCGTAGCACCCCAAGACCTTGGCGGGATAAAAGCTGAAACCGCCGGTGAGCCCGAAAGAACCAGCCTTGCTTCCGTTGAACATCGCACCCACGGCTTGGGCGGCATCTTCCACAACAGCCAGTTCGAACTTTTTCGCTACCTTCATGATCTTACCCATATCGCAGCATCGCCCGTTCAGGTGCACTGGCATTATTGCCTTCGTTTTAGGCGTTACTGCATCCTCGAGCATTTCCACATCCATGTTGTAATCGTTGCCAACGTCGATAAGGATTGGCTTCGCACCATTAAGAACGATGGAGGCGATCGTGGCTATGTAGGTGTGCCCCACCGTTATGACCTCGTCGCCTGGCCCTATGCCCTCGGCGTAAAGCGACAGGAAGAGCGCATCCGTACAGCTGTTGGTGCTTACGCAATGCTTCGAACCAATGAATTTGGCAAAGTCCTTCTCGAAGTTAATGACGTCATCACGCAGATATAGGTCGCCCTTGGATAGAAGCCCTTGTATCTTTCCATCTATCTCAGCCTTCAAGTTGGAGTATTGCAGTGGATAGTTGACAAACGGTACCCTAAACGGCATATTCATGCCTCTAGTAGCCTTTGAATTGTGGCGGCTATTTGTTCTTTTCTTGGATAATAAACATCCTCCAAAGCTGTGGATGCTGGCGCAGGTGCATCCGGCAAAGACAGCCTGCAGATAGGCGCCTTCAACTCCCTGATTAGTGGCGTTTCTGCAATCCTTGCTGCTATCTCCCCGCTGACTCCAAAGGCTTTCCATCCGCCGTCGACAATAACGACCCTGCCGGTCTTCCTTACTGATCCAAGTATCAACTCACTGTCCAAGGGCTTGATCGTGCGAAGATCAACCACTTCCACCGAAATACCCTTTCCTCTGCACTCATCTGCAGCTTTTAGTACCTCGTGAACTGTGTAAGACGAGGTTATGACCGACACGTCTTTACCTTCCCGTAATACTGCACCCTTACCTATCGGTACCTGGTACAACCCTTCGGGCACCACACACCTCAAGTTGTAAAGCCAACGATCGTCGATAAAGACAACCGGGTTGCCATCCCTGACGCTCGATATTAGGAGTCCTTTGGCGTCATATCCATTGCTTGGCATTACAACCTTAAGCCCTGGTATATGGGCAAAAATGGCCTGAAGCGCCTGAGAGTGTTGCGCGGCCTGTTCCCCACCCCTGTTAATTATTCCCCAGATCGTCAGTGGGACGCAGTACTCTCCACCGAACATTGCATGCCAGTTTGCTGCATGGTTAGCTATCTGGTCCATGGCTAAATACATGAAGTCCATCCTTGGGAACACAAGAATCGACCGTGAGCCTGCAAGGGCAGCTCCTATTGCGACTCCAGTGATGCCATTCTCGGATACTGGTGGATCGATCACTCGTCTATTACCAAAGCGTTCTATGAGCCCAGCAGTTGTAGTTCCCACATACCATGGACTGGTAACTCCTTGGCCAATCAACATTACCCTATCATCAGTTTCCAGGAGCAACCGAAGCGCCTCGTTTATGGCCTGGGCGTAAGTCAGCTCTCTCATTTCCTTCACCGGTTATCTGAAAAGATACCTGATGATCTCCATTTCGTCTGAGGGCGGATAGGGGCTTTTCTTTGCGAATGCTACGGCCCCATCAATCTCTCTCTCTATTCCGGTCACTATTTTCGACGCCTCTCCGTTGGTCAAGAACCTTTTGGCGATCAGCATCTTCTCTAATGCCTTGATAGGGTCCTTAGCCATCCAGCGATCCAGCTCCTTCTGTGTCCTTATTCCCTTGTCTACATCGTAGTTGGGGCCGACATGACCCCTCCACCTATATGTCATGCACTCTATGAAGGAGGGACCCTTCCTCTTTCTGGCTCTCTCTATGGCTGCTTGACCTGTTTTGTAAACCTTCAAGACATCATTGCCATCTATCCTGCATGATGGCAACTTGAATGCCTCTGCAATCTTGTAAATTATAGGGTTCGCTAGGCTGTCCTCGACTGGCATGTGCGTTGAAAACAAGTTATTCTCGCAAACAAAGATGACCGGCAGCTTCTTCAAGGATGCAAAATTTAATGCCTCGTAGAATGCTCCCTCGCAGACCGCCCCGTCCCCAAAGAAGGCAACCGAGACACCGTCACCGCCCACAGCTGAGAGCCTAAGCGCTGCACCGACTGCGATCGGTATGGTTCCTGCGACGATTGCAGAGCTTCCAGGAAGCCCCTTTTCCGCAGAAGTGATGTGCATCGATCCCCCCCTTCCTTTGGAGCAGCCCGTGCTCTTACAATATATTTCTGCCATGAGCTTCCGGAGGTCTCCTCCCTTCGCAATGTAGTGCCCATGCGACCGGTGGGTGCTGAAAACATAGTCATCATTGCGTAGAGAGGCACAGATGCCGGTAGCTACTGCCTCCTGACCTGTGTAGAGGTGGCAAGGTGTAGTAATCTCACCTTTGGAAACTAGGTCCGCCACCCTCTCCTCAAAAAGTCTGATCCGCTGCATCGTAACATACAGCTTAATCAGAGTTTCAGCAGAGACATCCAAACGACTAGGAATGGGCGATCGCCTCGTCTCTGCTAGAGGGTGATTCTTGGTTCCATGCCATACTTCTTATACCAGTTGATAAATTCAGCCAACCCGTCTTTGAAGACGTACTTCGGTGCCCAGCCGAGGACCTTCATGGCCTTGGAAGCATCGGCAATTAGGTTCTTGATCTCTCCTATGCGCGGATCAACAAAAACCGGCTCCAACTGCCCCTTCTTACCACATAGCTCGATTATCATGCTGGCCAGATTTATTATGCTGATCGCCTTTCCTGTCCCAAAGTTCAAGGGTTCCTTAATTTGCCCCTTGTGGTTGAGAACCTTGTCGTAGCCATTGACTGCATCCTCAATGTAAACGTAATCTCTTGCCTGCTTTCCATCCCCGAATACTATTGGTGGGAGATTGCTCAAGACTCGCCTGGTAAAAATCGATATGACCCCGCCATAGCCGAGGTCCCTCTGGCGAGGGCCGAACGTGTTGAAGAACCTTAGGATCGGTATGTCCATACCGTAAGTTTGAGCATATGCATAGCACATCCTATCTGCAGCAATCTTGCTTGCCCCATATGGGTGGGGTGCGCAGAGAGGGTGCTTCTCGTCTATGGGCACGTACTGTGAGGACCCATAGACCTCGCTCGACGAGGCATAGATCACCCTGTTTATGTCATAAAGCCTCGCAGTCTCCAACACGTTTTGCGTGCCCATAACGTTGATGTCATAGGTAAGCTTCGGTTCCACATACGACCTGTCAACATGGATCTGAGCTGCGAGGTGGAAAATCACATCCAGATTAGGCGCAACTTTTTCCAGGTCTTGGACGTTCCTAATGTCACCGTTGATCAGTTTGAAGTTCCTATAGTCCAGAAGGTGCCTGACGTTCAGAAGATTTCCGCTGAGGAAGTTATCAAAGCAGATCACGTTGTGCCCCTTTTTGGTATACTTGTCGCAAAGGTGGCTTCCTATGAACCCTGCGCCGCCCGTGATCAAAATTCTCATGCTTTATCCTCCGATGCAAGATTACTATATATTCTCTCCACCTTTTCCATCTCTTTATAGTAATCGTTTTTCGTTTCAATAACTTTCCTATTCTTTATCCCGAACTCTATCCTCAGGTTCTCATCCTTCAACATGATCAAGACCTTCGCTGCAAGAGATTCAGGATTCTGTTGTGGGATGATGAAGCCGTTCACGCCATCTTCTATCCACTTCCTATTATCACCATTGTCCGTTACCACAACTGGAAGCCCGCAGGCCATTGCCTCGGCAGTGCTTGCAGCGAGCCCCGCATCGGAGAGCGAGGTTGAAATGTAAACGTCAGCCGCTGCCAAGTATTCGGGCAAAACCTCTGGGGGCAAGGCACCAGTGAACCTAAAGTGCTTTTCGACTCCCAGCGACATCGCAAGATCCTTCAGCAAGGCATCCTGTGATCCCTTCCCTATAACCAGAAATATCGTTCCCGGGGCTTCCTTAAGTATGAGTGGGGAGGCTCTCACAAGAGTTGCAACATCATAAATAGGCTCCAGGTTCCTGACGCTTATTACTACCTGCGACTCGGAAAGTCCAAGCTCCCTACCCTTCTCACCCTTGGTGACTGGTCGGAACCTCTGGGTATCCACGCCGAAGTATACCATCTGGAGCTTACCCATCTCTAACCCGAAGCCCTTTAGCGGTACCCTGAGATGCTCACCATCAGAGGTCACGACATCCGCTCTCCTCAAAACGTACCTGGTTAGATACCTCTTTATCCAAGACTCATGGGGAGCAACCAGGACATCTGAGCCCCAAACTGTCAATATGAATGGATGAAAACCAGAAAAAGCTGCCAACCATCCGTAAAGCGTAAGGTAGTGGGCGTGAATGATGTCGGGAGCCAAGTCACCAATGATGGATTTCGTGTACGTGTAGCCCTTAAAAAGCTTCAGATAGACATTATCAGCCCTAGGGAGCACATGGAGCGCAACCCCCTCCATGTCCGATGGCTTGTCTGTGATCAGGTGAACCTCGTGACCCTGCTTTACAAAGTATGCCAACCACCGTTTGGTATGAATGCTGCCTCCATCAGCAATGTATAGGATCTTCACACCATACCAGCCCTTTCTGAAGGGGACACATCTGCGCTCTGCGTTGCCCCCTCTGATCTTCCCACAAGGAACCTATCTTGACAGGGCGCTATCTCTCTAACAATCATTTTTAACGCCCAAACATCTTTGTAAATAAAGATTTATTGCATACAACTAAACCACCAGAACCTTGAACCAACAGCTAACCTATATTGAGCTCACCCATTGTAAAAATCTTCTGCTCTATTATTGATGGTGATATCCGCATTATCTCAGGACAGGTTTAAAGAAAAAGGTTGAGCTTTTTAACTTTTTCTTCATCGTCATGGTGCCGTTAAGCATCCTTTCGATCTATACAATAGTATAAATGGTGGCAATAACGGAAACCTTTTTTATTAATGACAGACTTTTATCGCAAGGATGTTACTGTGTCCAATACAGCTGCTGTCCCGACTAGACCTGGGACAAAAGTTCGTCTACGGTACGCCTCCCTCATAATGTATGCCCTAAACGTTGGAGGGCTATTCTTCAGTTTCTTCTTCATCACTTTGTTGGCTAGGAAGTTGACAGTCCAAGATTATGGAATCTGGGTTATGATAATCAGCTATGTAGGCTACTTCGTTTTGCCGTCGACCATATTTTCCTACTGGCTACCTCGCAATATCAGCAGGGGCAATAATACCGCCAAAACGGGTTTTTATGCCTCAATCATATTTGGGCTTGTCTCATTGCCCTTGTACCTAGTCCTTATTCAGTTCATCTCTCGAGGGCTCAATCAGCCTATATTGCCACTTACCATATCTGCTGTCATACTCTTAATGGACTATCTGAACTCATCCTTTAGCGCGATGGCTTCTGGCTATTCCCCACAAATAAATGGATACAATTCCTTTGCTTTGAAGATAGGACAAGCGATCTCCGGATACTTTTTGATAGGCTTCTTAGCGCTGGGTCTTGTGGGGGCTGTAGTTGCGGTCTTGATAGGTAGATTCTGTGCAAATACCGTAAGCTTAGTAATGAACCGAGCCCTGTTAAAGAATTCCAGCTTCAACTTCTCAATTATTGTCTCTTGGTTAAGGACATCTTGGTTGCCTATACTTGCATCCATAACGAGCCTCCTACTTGCCTTTGACGTTGTTATCGTCAGAATCTTTAGCGGTACCGCGGCTCCAGTGGCTTATTATGGTGTGTCTACAAGCCTCCTGTCGGTAGTCGTTTTCGCGGGGGTAGTCTCAAGCTCATTATATCCAAAGATATTATCCAAAAAGAACCTTGATGACTTACCGGAAGCCATCTGGTTGACCTTTCTGTTAGCTCTCCCCCTTATCTATATAATCGTCATTTACGCAGGCCCTCTTGCAGCTGTTTTTGGCCTACAATATTTGGCCATCGCATGGCCACTACGCGTCTTATGTTTGGCTTCTCTACTGCAGGTAGTTGGGGGTCTTGCGGGGACGTCATACATAGGCCTTGACTGCACAGATGAGGACACTCTGTCTACAAAGACACTGCTGAAGTCTGCTATTTTTAAAAACAGCTTAGTTACCCTCCTCATCAACTCTTTCTATCTCATTGCATTGACCGGGATCTCCTTTCTTGGTATGGATTTGGAGCTTCTTGTTACGATATGGTGCCTAGCCTTGGCTTCCTCCTATGCACTCAACTTCCTAGTAATAGTCTATCTCATGAAGAGAGACTTTGGTCAGAGGTTCCACTTCCAAAATCTTGCTAGAAATTTTATTATTTTCACTATCCCTGCTATCCCCATGTCCTTACCATTCTTTATAATAAAAATTCAGGTAGTCCAAGGTATCTACCAGATGCTCCTTAACCTCTTCCCCCCTATAGCGCTCTCTCTTGTCATTTACTTTGCATGTTTGTACCTTATAGATCATAAGTTCAGGTCGACTCTTAGGGATATATTCCATAATATTTTGCACTGGAAACAATAGGAAATTCTTCTTGTTACTAAATGATTATCTAAAGTCTCGGCGACCAAATTAAATATTGATATCCTTACCGATTCCTTTCTCTATTGCCGTGGTAACCATAATAATATTTTATTTTTGAAGTGTAAAAAAGTCCTCCATATTATTTATGGATGCGGTATGAAAACTCCATGTCATCGCCCCAGCAATAGCCTTTTTTGTTTGTGCACGACGCCCAAGTAATTAAAACAAATATCTAACCCAGAACATATTTAACAATAACCCGCCTTCTTAACAAATCAGCAAACCAAGCTTTTTTATACGAACTACTTAGCCAACCAAGGAGATAATTGATATTGCGACATAGAACGGTATAATGCAGAGCGTATATAAAAGGCAGACCAAACGCCCTTTCTGTTTCACCGTTCGCACGCATCTCCCTATCCGAGTGCGGTACGTAGGGGTAATTAATGCCCTCTATAGGCTTAAATTGATACCAATCAATCAGCCCCAGCGCAAAGGGCAACAGGATCATATACTGGTCCTCTCCCTGGCACTCACCCCAACGCTCTTTATGAACTTCAATAAAGAAAGGGACCTTCACCAACAGGCAGTTGCCTGTCCCACAGATAGGCTCATCCAATGACAGCAGCCTTTGGATCACGCCAGGGCAGAGCGACACATCGCCATCAATTTTCAAGATGTGGGAATAACGGTTAAGGTCAAAGCAACCCAACGCCTTGTTAATCGAGATTCCCATCCTAACGCCCAAGGGCAAACTCTGATCGACATCAACAACAATGTTGTCAACCGCATCAACAGGCACAGCAGAGACAATATAAATGTCCTGAGTAATATTCTGTTCTTGCAACATCCTCATATTTTCAGGCTCAATATAATCTTTGGTTATAACCAAAGTTAATATCATATGTTCGCTTCCTCCTACCTTTTAATTGCTTCAGCCTCAGCCTTGCACGTTCAGCCACTCATCTTCTATTTTCAGTTGCATCAATAAAAAGGTATTATGTAAGGAATGTAAATCAAAATCCTGATGGGCAATACGGTGAAGAAAAAAACAGAAGCATTAAATGATTTTTAAGCACCTTAATATGTTAGGGCAAAATTCAAAATTCTTGTGCGTTAATAAGTAATCAAGAGTATTAACCTATAAAGCGTAAATAACTAGTGTCTCCATTGGTGACTAAAACTTCGTGCCTGCCCAAAGCGGTGACCAAAACGAAGTCACCATCTTCTGTTAAACCCAACAACTAACCTTTTTATTATTTTTTAATGTATATTAATGTCTTAGAACAAAATAATGAGAGATTATATTGAAAAGCATCTGCTATGCTGATCTGCTCGACCTTTGGAACAAAGGGAAAAAGAACGGTGCCCTTAGTAGATTAGGTTATATGAAAAGGGGATTATTTAGTGCAGCTCTTGAGTACTGTAAAATGATGGGCAAGATTGCTCATCCAAAGCTCATCGAAGTCGTCGAAGGCATAGCTGAATTAATTAGAAATACCGTAAGTCAGAAGATATTCCGAAGAGGAATAGATCGCGCTTCAGCAATGATTAAAAATACTAGATTAATGAAGATCTTTCCCTCCCTAATAAAATGGATCAAGTCCGATACTTTCGTATTCTGGCTTGGCACGGATCTACTCTTCCAAAGGAGTTCTTGGATTTGGTTCAGAAGAGAATAAACTTTTATTATGTATCAAGGTTCATATCCTTAGGAATATCCATATGATAGTTACTAAGACTCCTTTCCGATTGACTCTTGGAGGCGGCGGAACCGACCTAAAGCCTTACTATTCGAAATTCGGTGGATTTGTAGTAACAACCGCTCTCAACAAACACATGTATATTGTAGTCAAAAACATGTTTGAAGAAAAGATTAGGTTAAGCTATTCTCTAACGGAAATCGTCGACTCACGTGATAAAATAAAGCACCCCTTGGTCCGAGAAGCCTTAAAAATGCTCAATCTCTCAAAGAGCATAGAAATCGTATCCATAGCTGATGTGCCATCCAAAACAGGTCTTGGTTCGTCCGGCAGTTTTACCGTGGGACTTCTACATGCCCTTCATACTTTCAAGGAGGATGTATTTTATCCGCAACAGCTCGCCGAAGAGGCTTGTAAGATACAAATGGAGATACTAAAAGAGGCCGAGGGCAAACAGGATCCCTATGTTGCCGCTTTTGGCAGGGTTATTTCCTTGGATATTACAAAAAGCGGAAGGGTAAAAGTTTCTCAAATCAAAATGCAGACCGACGTCTTAAGTGAGCTTCAAAACAGCATGCTCTTCTTCTATACGGGAATCCAACGTTCATCTTCCGATGTTCTTTCAAAACAAACAAAGGCCGTGGAGAATGATGAAACAAAAGTCTTGGAGGCAATGCACCATATCAAGGAAATTGGATTCAAGGTGAAGTCTGCTTTAGTAAAAGGCGATATTGAAGAGTTTGGGCGCCTTCAGAACGAGCACTGGCTTGCAAAGAAGAACATCAACAATAATGTGTCCAATGGGCAGATTGACAAATGGTATCAGATGGGTGTGGACGCTGGCGCACTTGGTGGCAAGATAATGGGGGCAGGAGGCGGAGGGTTTTTGATGTTCTGCAGCATCGATTCAAGAGACAAAATTAGGAAAGCCATGGCAAAGGAAAGCCTCAAAGAGGTTCACTTCAGAATTGGAGAAGAGGGCTCAAAAGTTTTAATAAACTTATGATGGTGATTGGTATGGGCAACACGCAATTCGTTGAGGCATATTTTAAAGATATAGAAGTGATACTGAAAAAAATCTCTCAACAAGAAATAACCAAAGCTGTTAACTTATTGTATAATGCTTGGAAACAAGATCGGCAGATCTTCTTAATTGGAAATGGAGGCTCCGCATCTACAGCGACACATTTCGCAAGCGATCTCTCAAAGTCCTGCTCTGTTGAAGGTAAACCTCGATTTCGTGCAATGGCGCTGACTGATAATGCACCCCTTATCAGCGCATTGGTAAATGACGAGGGATGGAGTAACGTATACACCTGGCAGCTCCAAAATCTGATGCTTGATGGCGACCTATTGGTTGCCATAAGCGTACATGGGGGCTCTGGCTCAGACAAAGCGGGTTTATGGTCGCAAAATCTGCTAAAAGCCGTCAAGTTCGTAAAAGATAGAAAAGGCAAAGTGTTAGGTTTTTCGGGGTTTGATGGCGGTGCTCTGAAGGGAGCTTCTGACGTCTGCATTGTTGTTCCGATAAACTCGACGCCACAGGTAGAAGGCTTTCACTCTGTGTTGACCCATCTCTTAGCTGAAAGACTCCACACCTTAATCGCGGAGAGCTAAATAATGACTACCCCACTTACTATCATTAATTAATATGACAAAAGCAGTTCTAATGGATCGGGACGGCGTGATAAACGAGATTGTGTGCTTTCCAGAGTTGGGTGTACTCGATTCGCCATTGAATCCTGACCAGTTTAATCTTCTGCCGAGAGTTCCCAAAGCAATAAAAAATTTGAATGGCCTAGGCTTGAAGGTAATTATCGTCTCAAATCAGCCTGTTATAGCAAAGGGAAAGACGACTAAGGCTCTTTTTAAAAAGATACGAGAAAAGATGACTAAACAACTGCAAACAAAGGGCGCTTTTATTGATGGCGAATACTACTGTTTCCACCATCCCCAAGCCAAACTCGAAGAATATAGGGTTTTATGCGGCTGTCGTAAACCGGCGCCAGGGCTTCTTCTTGAGGCCGCTAAAGATTTTGATCTAGATTTAACCAAATGCTATATGGTCGGAGATAGCCTCATTGATGTCGAAGCAGGTAAGAAAGTCGGATGTAAAACAATCTTAATTGGAAAAATGAAATGCGACCTATGTAAGCTAATGGATGAAAATGGATTTATGCCAGATTGGATTGTAAATGATCTCTGTAGTGCATCAAAAATTATTGCAAAAGAGGAACGAAAAAATGACTGAAATCTTCCTAGATACGGCTAATACCGACGAGATAAGGGCAGTGCTTCCGTGGGGAATTGCCAGCGGAGTAACTACCAACCAAAAAATATTCTTTACTAGTTGTAAGGGCGTGAACTTTAAGCAAAGGGTCAAAGAGATCCTCTCGCTCGTCGATGGCCCATTGAGTGTAGAGTTGACTACATCATCCGGTTCTGATGAAGATCTTATAAACGAAGCCAAGGAATACGCCAGCTGGGGCAACAACATAGTCGTCAAAGTGCCCATGTGGGCTGATGGAAGAGGGCTGAGAATAATAAACCAGCTCCAACGTCTGGGCATTAAAACCAATGCCACATGCCTGATGACCGTAAACCAAGTTCTTCTTGCGAGCAAAGCTGGAGCCACCTACGTCAGCATATTCTTCAATCGTGTGAAGGATTCTGGAGCAGACCCAGTGCAAGTGATCAAAGAGTCGCGTCAAATAATAGACATCTCTGGATTAAAATCCAAGATAATTGTTGGCAGCATAAGGAAGCCTGAAGACCTATCCCAAGCTGCAGTAGCCGGTGCCCACATACTTACAATCCCTCACAAGATCCTAATGCAGATGCCCTACCACGCTAAGACTGAAGAGACCATCAAAGAGTTCGATGAAGCCTGGGCCGAATTCCAAAAATCCCAAGGTTGCTCTGATTAACTTTTTATGATCGCAATAATTCTTGCCGGTGGATATGCAAAGCGGTTATGGCCTCTTACACTGGACAAACCTAAGGCCCTCTTGGATATTGACGGAAGACCAATTATTGACTACATAATGGACAAGATTGCTAAAGAGAAAATAATAAAGAAAACAGTCATCTCAACCAACCTACGTTTCCAACACCAATTTGAGAATTGGCTCTCAAGAAGGAAGTACAAAAACACTGCTTTTATCCCAGACGAATCAACCTCTCAAGACACTAAGATAGGTGTAGTGAGAGCGCTGGCAAATATTACATCAACGATTCATGATGATTTTATCGTGTTGGCTGCGGATAGCTTATTTAAAGATGATCTGGACAAGCTCATTGAATATTTCTACTTGAAACGGTCCCCTGTGGTGGCCTTGTATAAGGCTCATTCACTTCAAGAAGTTAAAAGAGGCTCTGAAGTAAACATCGATCGCGATGGCAAAATAATTCAATTCGTAGAAAAACCCAAAAACCCAAAATCTAAACTAATAGGTTCTTGCATCTACGTCTTTCCTGCCAATGTTCGGGAATCCTTAATCAATTATGTAGAGAGCGGTTATCCATTGGACGAAGCGGGTAATTTTATTTCATGGCTTTATAAAAAAGGGCCCGTTTATGGTTTCATGTTAAATAGTCATTTATTAGATATCGGAACAATAGATACCTACAAAGAGGCGCAATATTACTTTGAATAAAAGGGATGATAAAAAAATGAAAACCGCACTTGTTACAGGGGGGGCAGGCTTCATCGGAAGCCATTTAGTGGATAGACTTATCGATGATGGGTGGCGTGTAAAAGTTATTGACAACATGACATGTGGTCGGACCGACAACCTTGCGCACCACAGAAAAAATAAGAATCTCCAATTCGTTCAAGGTGATTTGACAGATGCAGTTTCGGTATCTAAGATGGTTCAAGACTGCAATACTGTCTTCCATCTAGCAGCTCACGCAAATATCCGAAGAAGTATGGAAGACCACAAGGTAGATCTCCAGAATAATCTCATTGGCACAATAAACATACTTGATGCCATGATGGCAAATGGTGTCAATGACTTGGTCTTCGCATCCACCTCTGCCGTATATGGCGAGGCCACCGTCAAACCAACGCCAGAGAGCTACGCTCCGTTGCAAACATCACTTTATGGCGCATCGAAGCTTGCCTGCGAGGCCTATACGGAGGCGTACACACAGTTCTCTCCCATAAATTTCTGGGCGTTCCGCTTTTCCAATGTAATTGGCGAGAGATGCAGGAGAGGTGTCATTTGGGACTTTGTCCACAAGCTAATGGCCAATCCAAAGGAACTGGAGATGCTTGGCGATGGCAAACAGAGCAAGGAGTATCTCTATGTTAAGGACTGCGTGGATGCGATAATGCTCGGATATGAGAAAGCCTCAGAGCGCGTCAACATATTTAATCTCGGCCTTGATACTCAGACAACTGTAGATGGGGTGGCAGACATCGTGATCAAGGAGATGAAGCTATCCAAGGTCAAGCGGAAGTACACTGGTGGTCCAAGAGGATGGATTGGAGATAACCCTCTCGTGATATTGGATAATTCAAAAATAAAGAAAACAGGCTGGAAACCAAAATGTGCATCGGAAGAAGCTATCAGCCGTACGGTCCGTTGGACTTTAGAAAATAGTTGATAAGCAAATGGAATAGCTAAAAAAAGGTTTTTTATTGCTAATGATAGAGGGAGGACTAACATAAAAAATGGGCCCGGAGGGATTCGAACCCTCGACCAACAGATTATGAGTCTGTCGCTATGGCCGGACTAAGCTACGGGCCCTCGAAGAGAGAAATGGTGATATGTGAAATTTATTCCTTGTGGGTAATATTTGGGCTGAGAAATTCCACATAATTGGCTAGTTCTTGCAATTTCATCTCATTTAATCGATCTCTAACTGACTTGAGGGTCTCAGCAGAACCATTGAAATCGCTCAAAGCCCTCGAAACTCCGCCAACCGCCCCATTGTAATCGTTCGTGCCCAACCGTTTCAATCCCTCGTTATAGTTCGCTTCTAACTTGGTGCTCCATGCCTGCACTGCAACCCTCTTCTCTGCCATTTCTTCAGGTAGTCCCTTTGCGACCGCAGCCAATCCCCCGGAGAGCAATGATACCCCCTTGAGAAGCAACTCTGCAATTAGGTACTCCTTAGTGACATTTACCTTTCTCATGGATGCTATCTCTTCGTGGTAGGCTGCTATCCTGCCCGCCTTCGCCCCCATGTCTATAAGCTCGGTCGCGCTGAACAAGCTCCTGTCGGCCATGTTGAGCAAGCCGGCGACCCGGGCACCCTCCGCAGTTGCTTTGATGATCCTCCGTTTCGGAAAGACGCCCTCCTTTTCCTCGGCCAGCAATCCTGCCGCGACCAGCGCATTGACGTGGTTGAGCACTGTGATCGTGCTAAACTTCGTCTTTTGCTGAATCTCGGACATGGTCATTCTGCCTGCCCTGTATATGGCAAGCAGAACTGTTGTCGCAACTTCTTTTGGAAGCTTCTCCACCATAGCAACCCGCCTTTTAGAATCTAAACTATCTAGTATTTAGTTTCTAAAAGCCTTATAAAACTACTTTTTTAATAAACAAAGGCAGGTCAAAAATAACAGTAGTCTAATTGATCTCATGAAAATTAAATGGCGCCTCGGGAAGGACTCGAACCTTCGACCAACGGGTTAACAGCCCGTCGCTCTACCGAGCTGAGCTACCGAGGCTCTATAACTCAGCAATCGGTTTCAGTATTAATCTTTTATGTTTTGCCTAACAGGTATAGGAATGGGCTTATCCGCTACTCCATCTCTTCGAGCATCTTCAACTTCTTGGGGAGGTACTTATCGACGATCGCTGTAAGACCATGGGCGCTGAAGCTCTCCAGCTCCGTCCTCCTCTTGGTCTTCTTGAACTCCTGCAGCTCGCTCTGCCATTCGAAGTCGCGGTAGCGCATGTCGGCCTCGAGGAGCCTTATCCTCTGCTCATCTAGCTTCGTGAGTGGAAACGAAGGAAGGTTGAACCTCTTGATGTCAGTCGCCCAGAGCCCAGCCCACTTAGCCTTCGATGTGGTCAGTTCCCTTAGGTGAGCTGCGTTGGCGGATCCCCTTATTATCACCATGGCGATGTGCATACCCCAGGGGTCAGCGTCCGTCAGCAGGTACACCGGCAGCCCCAGCTCGAGATTCAACCTCCTTATCAGCAGCCTTGCGAGCCTCGGAGCTTGGCCCGCAGTGTCGATGAGTATGGAATTAAACTTCTCGTAGACTCTCTCCTCGATGAACCTCCTGAAGACTGCGTTCTTCTCTATCACGAAGACCTTGTCCGCCTTGCACTCGTGGAACTCCGCCTGGGCCACGGATAATCCGACCATTACACCGTCCGGGTTGGAGCTCAGGTTTGCCTTCTTCCCCTTATGCGTCTCGGGCGTTGTGTACTCGATGGCAAGGTCGCCGAAGATGGCGGACCTCTCCTTTGGGAATATGTTGAAGGCCTCCCTGGGTTCCATCAAAAGACCTTCCAAGTCCGTGACCGTGTCGTCCGACTCCAGCTGCTCTCTGAACTTGATGCCGTAGTTGAGCGAGTGGTAGTAGAGGTCCCTCAGGGTGCTGCTCTTGCCCTCGTTCACGAGCCTCTTGGCGAAGGAGGCAACCCACAAAAGTTGCGTCAGCGACCTGATCTGCTTTATGTTGCTGGCAGACCTCTCCGCCCTCTGTTCCCCAAGTATGAACTGGTTCAATTTCTCATCGAATACGATGTTGGAGGTGGTCCTACTGGGCAGCTTCAGCCTTGGGAATTCTCCTCTCTCTATCTGCCCTGATATGTCGCTGCCCATCTCAGTCAGTTTGGACAAGACTTCTTTGCTCGACTTGTTTAGCATTTGCTTGCAACCTCTTCAAAACCTTCTCTATATTGGGCTGGTTCGGTGCACCCGACAGTTCCGTTGAGAACTGGGAGATCAAAGGCAGGTACCTCTCGAAGACCGTGAGCCTCCTCTGCATGGAGGAGACCCGGTCCTTCTTTGCGAGGTGCATCCTCATCTCCCTGGCGCACGTCTTCAGCGCCCACTCTATCTCGTACTCGACCTCCGGCCTGTCGGCAATGTACTCCTTCCCTACGGTCTTGTAGGGCACCTTTGTGGCGCAGATGTGTATGAAGAAGGCTAGGGGCATGCTGTTGGGCTCGAGCTTGTACCTCTGCCAGTTGATCTTCTTTATGACCTTCATAGCAACGTCGCTGTGCAGGTCGTAGAGAAGCGGGATCTTGTTGGCGTACCTGAAGACGGTCATCTCGTCTGGGGGGGCTATGGGTATGTCCCCTCCGTAGGCTATTGCCGCCTCAACGATGAAGGGGTAGCCGCTGTAGGCCGAGGCTCCCCTCTGGGTGACCGCGACGAATTCGGGCTTGTACTCCCTCATTATACCCTTCTCGAGCAGGTCGTTCCCGATGGGAGAGAGGCACTGGGCATCCGGGGGCTGGAACCCGTCGTAGTCCTTCATCCGGCTGACAATGGTTAGGAGGTCCTTGGGCTGGAGCGTCTTTGGGTTTGCGTCGGCGCTGATCTTCACGCTTTTGAGAAAGTTGAGTGCTGTTGCTACACCCACCCTATGGAAGTTGTTTGCGAGGAAGTCCCCCATGTTGTTGCTCCTGCTCGCGTTGATCATCCTCTGGACGACCTCAAGGTCAACGCCGTAGGGGTGTGGCTTTACCTCCTCGGCCGGCTTCGGCATCACGTCGGTTATCCTGTCGAAGCGATAGAGCACGCCCTCGGGGTCCACGAAGAAGATGTTGGCGTAGGGCATGAGGACCGAGGTCTGTCTGAAGTACTCGACGATCTTCGGCTTAGCCCTGATGTAGTCCCCCTCGAAGTTGAACTGGACGATGGTCCCCCTCCACCTGGCGGGGTTGGGAGTGACCTCCTTCTTCCTTATGATCGGGTGGTTCTCCTGTATGTTGATGTTCAGCTCGTAGGAGTACTTCTCGAACCCGCCGGTGCTGGACATGACCTTCACCGTGCTGTGGGATGTTATCTGCCCGTAGAGGATGGCCATCTTGCCTCCAAGGCCGAATATGCCTCGGCTCTGTCTGAGGGTGTACTTGGATCCGAAGAGGATCTGGGCGAAGGCATAGGGCACCTGATCGTAGGGGACACCGATGCCGTTGTCCTCTATCTTAAGCCTGTAGATGGAGCTCCCCTCGTCGATGAGCTTGACCCTGACTTCCGGCTTGATTGAGTACTGCTCACAGGCGTCCAGGGCGTTCTCCACGAGTTCCCTGATAATCGTATAGGTAGCCCTTACCGGGTTGTCGAAGCCAGCTATCTCCCTGTTCTTGTAGAAGAAATCTGCCGCGGATATTGACTGGAACTTCTCCCGGGACACCTACTTCTTTTCCTCCTTGGTCTCCTTCAGCTCCGGCATGCGCTCCCAGAGCAGTAGCTTTCTCTTCTTCAGCTCCAGGTGCTCCTTGTTAAGGTACCTGTATACCGTTCCGTGCTGGCAGCCCTTGAGAAGGAGCTCAATCGCCTCCTTGGCTACTCTCATCTCCTCGTAGTCCCCTATGAGTGCGACCGTGTGACCGTAAACCGAGACCCAGACGCCCGCAAGGCTCTCGATGAGCCTCCTCGTCTTGCCGTTCTCCCCGATTATCCTTCCCTTTATCCTGACAAGGGTGTTCCTCGAGTCCCCCACAATCTCCTTGAGGTCAATGACCTCGATGATCTGGTTGTCGTCGAAGAGCCTGAACGCCTTATCTGGGCTGAATCCTCTGCCTATGGCGTTCACTAGGTCCCTGGCTTTCAGTATGCCCGATGGGTCGCAGCCGCCGGATGGCGCCTCTATGATCACGTCCCCCAACTTTCCGTCAACGGTGATGGTGGCTCCGGTCCCCTTCTCAAGCTCGAACTTGGTGATCCCCTTGTCCCCTATGAGGACGCCGGCCCTCTCAACCGGTATCTTAAGGAAGATCTGGCTCATGTTCTTTTCATCCATTTCAAGACCTCCTCCACATCAGGTACGCCAATTCCAGCCTTATCAAAGAACCTTATAATATTGCCTATGTCCCTTCTCAGGAACTCCTCAGCCATGGGGTGCTCCCTGGGAACCGCCTGGCCGAAGTCGATCAGGTAGGTTTTGCCGTTGTGGACCATCACGTTGTACTCACTCAGGTCCGCATGGATCAGGTTCCCCACCCTGTAGAGCCTGTCCGCTGA
The DNA here is from genome assembly GCA_015660995.1 of Candidatus Methanomethylicaceae archaeon. Taxonomy (GTDB): domain Archaea; phylum Thermoproteota; class Methanomethylicia; order Methanomethylicales; family Methanomethylicaceae; genus JACTUC01. The sequence continues at coordinate 96,315 of JACTUC010000006.1, forward strand.
TTTTATGATCTCCTCGTACATGCCCAGATAGAGATACTGTTTCGGGATCTCCTTCAGGATTGGCGAGGGGACGCCATCCTCGCCAAGGAACTCCATTATGAGTATATTCTCCTCAACGTGGATGGGCCTCGGGACCGGAACACCCGCCCTGGTCGCTTCGGTCAGATTCTTAAACTCCTTCTGAGCCCAGGTGTTGACTATCCTCCTGTAGTCATGCCCGATCTTGAACCTAGGGTCTCCCTGTATGTACTGGAGCATGCTCTTCTTGAACTCCATGGATGATGTCAGGTAGATCTTGATGGCAAGGTCCTCCCCATTCATCCCGCCGGCCAGGTAGATGCGGGACTCCTTTCCCGCCTTGACGACGCCTTTCATACCCTCGATTACCCCCTTATTTATTAGCCCGTAGAGCGCCATCACGGTCCTCCTGTCGAAGACCTCCTCCACGGTCTCCAGGAGGTCGGCGTCCTTATTCCTCCTGATCCTCCTCCACTCTACCTGCTTGAGTTCCTTCCTCCTGGCAACTTCGTCGAAATCAGGGCACAATCAGATCGCCTAAAATCCACTACAACATATCATTGCGGGTGACGCTAAAAATCTTTTGTGTGCCTTAAATTTATCATCAGGCAAGGACTTCGAGCAGTCCCTTCGCCTTAAGGGCCTTGGCCTCGCCCCTGTCATAGCGCCAGATAACGTCGGCCTTCTCGTCCGACTGGAAGTCCCATGGGGCGACCATGACAATATCGTTCTCCCTCAGCCAGACCTTCTTTATCATCCTGCCAGGGATGCGGCATACCCTTACCTTGCCATCTGTGCACCTGACCTTCACCCTGTTGAAGCCCAGGAGCTGAACGACCACGCCAATGAGCTCCCCCTCTTGGGGCATCTTGAGTTCCCGGGATGAGCCTTCAGGGCGGCGATATCGCATCGATATACCTCTGTTTTCCATAGTGGGTGCAGGTCAATATTAAACTTTATTGATGGAATGGCGCATAATACTTAAGTCTTACAACATTGAGGGGTTTATGGGGCTCGTGGCCTAGCCTGGATATGGCGGTGGCCTTCGGAGCCACAAGTCCTGGGTTCGAATCCCAGCGAGCCCGCCATGACTTTTCATCAGGCCAAGAACGCCTGCCCTTTTTATCGAAAACGAGAAATACCTGCATTCACCTGCTTGATCGCATGGAAAAGAAAGTCGTCGTAATAGGTATGGGGTACGTGGGCATACCTGTTGCCGTTTTATTCGCCGATGTGGACGGTTTCTCAGTTATAGGCGTCCAGCGCCGCTCAAAGCGTTCAGGCTGGAAGATCGAATGGCTCAACGAGGGTAAGAATCCGATTGGAGGTGACGAGCCTTCTCTGTCAGATATAATTACACGCGTCTGGAAGAAAGGGACGTTCAGGGTTGTGGAGGACATATCGGTATGCAGAGACGCGGATGTAATCCTGATAGATGTCCAGACTCCCACTGATGCCGATCACATTCCCAGGTATGAGTCTCTTGTGGAAGTCAGCAAAGAAGTTGGCAGATACATGCGCCAAGGAGCGCTCGTTATAATAGAATCGACCGTAGCTCCTGGCACAACAGACAACGTCGTAAAACCCATACTGGAAAAAGCTTCAGGGCTGAGGTCGGGGAAAGGCTTCTTTCTGGCATTCTGTTACGAGAGAGTAATGGTCGGGCGCCTGATCAAGAACATTGTCCAGCTCCCCCGGGTAATCGGAGGGGTCGACGATGAGAGCACAAGGCGGGCCATGGAATTCTATGAGTACATTGTAAAGGCAGACCTGTATCCTACGGACGCCTTGACCGCAGAAATGGCCAAGGTAGTCGAGAACACCTACAGAGACGTGAACATAGCTTTTTCAAACGAAGTGGCATTGATATGCGAAAGCCTCGGGGTGAACGCGTTCAAGGTGCGCGAACTGGTCAACACCCTGCCCAATGACCCCAGCAACCCCGTATCGAATCCTATCCGTAACATGCATTTCCCTGGCAGCGGTGTCGGCGGGCACTGCCTTCCAAAAGACCCCTGGCTGCTGAAATATGGTCTTGACGCCTATGGAAAAATCAAGTTTGTACCAAAAATAATCGTTGAGAGCAGGGAATTAAACGACTCAATGCCTATCCATACTGTCGATCTGGTAGAGGGCGCGCTGGCTGAGCACGGCAAAAAATTGCAAGGCGCAAAAGTGGCGATTCTTGGTGTGGCTTTTCAGGAAAACTCCGACGATACGAGGAACACACCTTCCGCAACATTATATGCCGAACTCGAGAAAAGGGGTGCAAAGCCTGTCCTCCACGACCCGATCGTCCGTGATTTCGAGCTGCCTTTCACCAGCATTCTCGACGATGCACTGAAGAATGCCGATGCCATAATCCTCTCCACGAAACACAAGGACTACCTAAAGCTGAATCTGCATGACCTAAAGAAGAAGATGCGCACCCCGATCCTTATAGATGGTAGAAATGCCTTTGAAGCCAGACTCGCCCAAGAAGCGGGCTTCACGTATAGGGGAGTGGGCAAAGGCAAGCAGACCCAGTAATCCCGCCCTACCAGACGCCTTCTCAAATTCGGGATGCGCGCACCTGCGTTGCTGTAAAATTTGTGCATGAATACTTGGGATTGGGCAGAAGTTGAAAAGCTCTCCCGGCTAACTATTACCTTATATTCATGACCTCAATATTCGTTGTATCCTCAGGTACCTTTAAAGTCACTTTGTACCCTTCATTCCTCTTTGGGCACTTCACTATCGTTGACATCAATCTTGACTTCGGCCCCGTCAACGCAGATGCTGTCTTTGGGATGACATCAATCCTTAACTGATAGATATGCTTGTTGCCACAGATCGAACAATTGAACCCTCTCTCAATATTCATACTGTAGATCGGCATCAAGCAACCCATTAAATAAATGGTTCTAAAATTATTAAAGCATTTGCGCATGTATGGCAGAAGCGTTGCTTCTCTAAGCAGAAAATATTTTTGAATAACTAAAATCGATAAAGAAGACCCCAACAAAGCCTTTTTTTGGTCCGTACGCAAATATTATCAGCATTCAGATAATGTAAGAAAAGAAATACGTAGTGACCAACCTTGACCGCTCCTCCCCGTTGCATCCACGATATTCTCTCTGGAAAAGTCGATAGAAAGGAGGGGGTGGCCATAGAGGCCGAGGGGCGTGACCCGCTGACCTATACGCGCCTCTCCGAGCAGATGAGTAAGGCCGTATCTGATTTGGAGTCCTCTGGAATCGAAAAAGGCGACAGGGTGGCGCTGGTACTCCCCAACGGCCCAGAAATGGCCGTTGCCCTCCTGTCAGTGGCTTCAGCGTTTGCATGTGCCCCGCTCAATCCCTCCTACCAAGCCAGCGAATTTGACTTTTTTCTCACTAACCTGAGGGCGAAGGCAGTGATTGTGGAGAAGCCTACTGCCCCCAACGTGCTCCCAGTAGCTAAAAAGAGGGGCGTACGCTTGATCGAGTTGAGACCATCTGTGGACCAAGAAGCAGGCATCTTCAGCCTAGCCTCAAGCCAAGGTCAAAAGGAGGAACCACGTTTCTCGAACCCCACAGATATATCCATCCTGCTGCACACCTCGGGGACAACCTCTACGCCGAAGCTCGTGCCAATCACCAACAGCAACATCTGTGTTTCAGCTGAGAACATAAGCAACGCCCTTAGCCTAACCATAAACGACCGCTGCCTGAACGTACTGCCTCTCTTTCACGTGCATGGTATAGGCATACTTTTGGCATCGATGGTAGCTGGGGCCAAAGTCGTCTGCACACCTGGCTTCTTGGCGCCAAAGTTTCTCACCTGGCTTGAACAGTTCCGCCCCACATGGTATTCGGCAGTCCCAACCATGCACCAAGCAATCCTCTCAATGGTCACCCGCACTGGCTATATCCCATCAGTGCGACTCAGATTCATCCGGTCTGCATCCTCACCCCTGCCGCCCTCCGTTTCAGCTGAGCTGGAGAGGGTTTTCGGCTGTCCCGTATTGGAGACCTATGGCATGACCGAGGCATCCCACATGATCGCATCAAACCCACTACCCCCGCGCCCTCGGAAAGCTGGCTCGGTCGGCTTACCGATCGGCAATGATGTCGCTATAATTGACGATGCTGGCAATCTTCTTCCGAGTGGTGCTATCGGCGAGATCGTTCTGCGGGGTCCTAACCTCTTCATGGGCTATGAGAACAACCCCGAAGCAACCAAGGCTGCCTTTACCAATGGATGGTTCAGGACAGGAGACCAAGGGTACGTAGACAGTGAAGGTTACATCTTCATCAAGGGCAGGCTGAAAGAAATCATCAACCGCGGTGGGGAGAAGATATCCCCGCGGGAGGTCGAGGAAGCTTTGCTCTCTCTACCACAGATAGAGCAGGCGGTCGCCTTTGGGATCCCTAACTCCACCTTGGGCGAGGATGTTGCAGCTGCCGTGGTGCTGAGGGACGGTCATTCGATGGAACCCACTCAGATTAGGCTCGCCGTCTCGGAAAGGCTCGCGTCCTTCAAGGTTCCCGCTCGGATGCTGGTGGTGAAGGAACTGCCCAAAGGGCCGACAGGAAAGCCCCAAAGGATTGGGCTTGCAAAGCTTTTCGGTCTCGAACCGCAACCAAGCAAGTCTCCCAAGGATCGCCCCAGCCTTCCACCAAGCACCCCGACCGAGATCGCTCTCGCCAAGATCTGGTGTGAAGTATTAGGTCTCCGTGGCATTTCAGCAGACGAAGAGTTCTTGGATCTAGGGGGGGACTCAATCCTCGCCACCTTGGCAATCTCTCGGATCCGCGATGAGCTGGGCTTCGAGCTGCCTATAGTCAAGTTCTTTGAGCTTAAGAATATAGGAAACATTGCGAGGTTCCTGGACGATGCCAACAGCCAGAAAGCCTCACGCAGAGAAACTGCAGGGTAGGCGGCTTCAATGGCAAAGGGCAACCCTACCATTAAGAGGCAGAGCGACGGTTCGCCCACAAGGGCATCCTTCGCCCAAGAGAGGATGTGGCTCCTCGAACAGCTCGATCCCCAGAGCGGTGCCTACAACCAGCTTAACGGTTTTCGCCTCAGGGGGATGCTTGATTGTGAGATCCTGAAGAGGAGCCTCCTGGAGCTCCTGGATCGCCACAGAGTCCTCGCAAGCAGGCTGGTTCTCAAGGATGGCCAGCTGTTCCAGGAGGAAACCAACGCCCAAGCATTCGACCTACCCCTGGTGGACCTGTCTTCAATGCCCGATGGGAAGGGGGAGGATCAGGCCAAAGCCTTGGCCAGAGAGCAGTCGAGGGCTCCCTTCGACCTCGCCAGAGGTATGCTCTTTCGGGCAACACTGTTCAGGCTCTCTCCCCAGGATCATCTCCTTGCAATTACAACCCACCACTCTGCCTTTGACGGCTGGTCCCTAGGCGTGATGCTGAGGGACTTGGCAGGGATCTACGAGGCTTTCTCCAAGGGTCTCCCTTCTCCGCTCCCCGAACTGCCCATCCAGTACCAAGACTACGCCCTTTGGCAGAGGGAGCTCTACGAGAGGGGCGAATTCGCTGCGCAGGAGTCCTATTGGGTCAACAGGCTATGCGGAGACCTGCCTGCTCTTGAGCTCCCCTTGGATCATCCGAGGCCCGCGGTCCAGAGCATGGCAGGGAGCGCCATCACCACAACCCTGGATGTGAAACTCACTAGCTCCCTCAAGGAGGTCAGTAGGAGAAGAGGAACGACCCTCTTCATGACTCTGCTGGCAGCCTACAAGGTATTACTCCACCGGTGGACAGGTCAGGAGAAGCTGATAGTTGGGTGCCCTATCGCCGGGCGCACACGCCGGGAGTTAGAGCCATTGATCGGTCTGTTCATAAATACGCTACCTATCCGCACCGATCTATCTGGTGACCCCCCCTTCTCATCCCTGCTCGGGCAGGTCAGGCAAAATCTCTTGGAGGCATATTCAAACCAGGATGTGCCCTTTGACAAACTCGTCGAGATCGTCAAACCGGAGAGGCATCTGAGCAGCACGCCCATCTTCCAGACCATCTTTCAGTTAAGGAATTTCCCCCTTAGGAACGCGGATGCAGGCGGCCTAAGGATGGAAAACTATGAATTTGACTTCTTTCCTGCCCGAGTTGACCTGACGGTCGAGATCACTGAGATCGAGGGTACCCTCCACTGCCGTTTCGAATACTGCATAGCAATCTTGGATAGGTCGACCATAGAGCGCATGGTCGGCGCCTGGAGAACCTTGCTGGAGGGAATAACAATGGATCCAGATCAGCGCATATCCGAGCTGCCGCTCCTAACACCAGAGGAGAAGAGGCAGATCCTGGAGGGATGGAACCGCACTAGCCATGACTATCCCAGGGATGAGACGGTGCCTGGGCGATTCGAGGAACAGGTCGCCCGAAGCCCCTCGTCTGTGGCGCTCGTCTATGGGCGAACAAGTCTGACCTATGGGGATCTCAACGCGCGCGCCAATGGGCTTGCCCTCCAACTCACCAAAGCAGGATTCATGCCAGGGTCTGCAGCGGTTATACTGATGGACCGCAGACCCGAGCTGCCCATCACCCACTTGGCCATACTCAAGGCAGGAGGGATTTGCGTGCCTATGAACCCAACCGACCCCAAAGACCGCATAGCCCTCGTGCTGAAGGATACATCCGCGCCTCTGCTCCTAACCTCGAAGGACCACAGTGAGCAGTTACCCCAGGGGTCAGCAAAGATAATCTTTGTTGAAGACTCCCTACTGGGAAGCAATCCAAATGAAGCCAACTTCTCCAACCGCCCCACTGTCCCATCTACCGCCTACATAATCTACACGTCGGGGTCGATGGGCACGCCAAAGGGGGTATGCATACCCCACCGTGCAATCTTGAGGACGGCAATCAACAACAGCTTTGTCGAGTTCCTCCCGGCAGACACTGTGGCAAGCGTAACGAACCCCGCCTTTGATGTCTCTTTGGGCGAGCTTTGGGGAGCGTTGCTCAACGGGGCTAGGATCGCTATCTTCGATAGAGAAATCACCCTTTCACCGTCAGCATTCGTAGCCAGGGTAAGAGAAACAGGGGTCAAGGTGATGTTCACCACACCGACGTTGCTGAACCTTATGGTGAGAGAGGTGCCTACGGCCTTCCTTGGCATACGCGACTTGATCACTGGTGGAGAGGTCCTGGATCCCTCCCTTGCCAAAGAGATACTGGCCGGTAGCAAGCCTGGCAGGCTCATAAACGTCTACGGCCCCACCGAAGGGACGGTGCTCAGCACCTGGCACGTGGTCAAGGACGTGGCCGAGGACTCCCCTATCCCCATAGGGCGTCCAATCGCAAACACCCAGGCCTACATCCTCGACAAGAATCTCCAGCCAGTGCCCGTTGGCGTGAGGGGTGAGCTTTACCTTGGTGGCGACGGTCTGTCCTCTGGGTACTACAACAGGCCTGAGCTGACCGCAGCCGCCTTTTTGCCCAATCCCTTCAGCGGGGATCCATCCTCCAAGATATTCAGAACAGGAGACATCTGCCGCTACCTCCATGATGGTAATATAGAATTCGTCGGTCGTTCAGATCTTCAGGTCAAGATCCGCGGCTTCCGTATCGAGCTCGGGGAGATCGAAGCCATGCTCGGAAGGCATCCGGCAGTAAAAACGGCTGTGGCTGTAGTCTGGGGGGAGGGACAGGCGGATAGGCGTCTGGTTGCCTACGTCTCGCCCATCCCGAATGCTACCATCGATCCATCCCAGCTGAAGGATTACCTCAAGGGTCTTCTGCCTGACTATATGATCCCCTCAGCCATAATGGTCCTGCCAGAACTACCCCTTATGCCGAACGGCAAGGTCGACCGGAGGGCACTCCCCCCTCCCGAGCCCCCACGAACTGGAAGATCGGAAGCAGATGCTATGGCGCATAGCCACGAGGAGCTGGAGCTCATCGAGATGTGGGAGGATCTGCTGAGGGTTAAACCAATCGGCGTGAACGACAATTTCTTCGACCTGGGTGGGCACTCAATGATGGCTGTCCGCCTCTTCGCCCGGATCGAGGAGAAATTCAAGGTCCGAATGCCTCTCGCCACACTTTTCCAGAGCCCGACCATAAAGGAGCTGGCAAAGGTCCTTAGGGCCAAGGAACCTTCCCAACTGGGGGATCTCCTGGTCCCTCTGCAGGGAAGTGGATCGGGGTCTCCACTCTTCCTCCTCCATGCGGCAGACGGTGACGTTCTCAACTATACAGCCTTCGTAAGGAGCTATGGGCCAGGCCGCCCCATCTACGGCATCCAGTCAAGGGGTATTAATGGTGAAGCGCAGCCCTTGACCAGTATTGAGGAGATGGGAACGCAATACGTGCACGCTGTGCAGAAGATCCGCCCACACGGGCCATACCTCCTGTTGGGCTACTCCGAAGGCGCTCTACCCGCCTACGAGATGGCACGGCAATTCGCAGAGGCTGGGGAGGAGGTTGGCCTGCTCGCCATAATAGATGCCTCCACCCCAGGCCAGAAGGAATCCGAGGCTGCTACCAGGCGGCGCGAGTTCGTGGTCGAATTCCTCAATTTATATGTGGACATCCGCCAGGCAATACCCAAGGGGAACCTTCGGGACCTGATACGAACATTCCCCCAGAGAATTGCCAACCTGATCCTATATGGTCTTCAGGCTGTGGGCTTTCAAAGAAAATCTGCAGAACCGCTCCTGCCCGGGTGGGCTTTCTACCTCTCGGAGGCGCGGAAGCGCACAATAATTGCCAATATTAAAGCTGCCAAGGCCTATCGGCCAAAGAAGTACCAAGGGGTCGTTACTCTCTACCGCCAGACACCATTCCCCATGCTATCGACGCTCGACCCTCAGATGGGATGGCAGCGCCTTGCTAGGGAAGTGGACAGCACCACCATTAGTGGTTACATCCATGGGAACATGCTGAAACCGCCCCAGGTCGCAAAACTGGTCCTTGACCTCAAGAAACGTGTGGATGCAGTCGATGGACCCCAAAACGTCTAATCTGCTGAATGAGCGGTGCTTGGGTCTTCTCCAGGTATGAGGACTTGCATGAGCATCCCCGAGTTCATTTCTTGCGTGCGCCCGGGATAATATCTCTTATTAGTAATTTCGGACTAGTTCCTCATCAAGCAGGTTCTTTTCAGATGCCTAGGGTCAGCGTGATAACTCTCTCGCATAACCGCCCTTCTCTTTTGTCCAGATCGATCGCCAGTGTCCTCTCCCAAGATTACTCAGACTTTGAGCTTATCGTTGTGGACGATTCGTCCAGCGATGAACCCCGGAAGGTTGTAAACTCCTTCGTGGACCCGCGCATCGAATACATAGGGCTAGAATCCGCAATCGCCGCGAGTGCCGCTGACAATGTCGGAATAAAATCAGCCCATGGCGACTACATTGCCTTTCTTGATGATGATGACGAATGGCTTCCGACAAAGCTATCAAAGCAGGTCATGGCGTTCAGCAGAGCTGGCAGCTCAGTCGGGCTGATCTACACGGGCATCAATTACATAGATGAGGTAAAGGGCTCGCGCAAGAGCTTCCTGCCAGCATGCAGGGGGAGGGTCTTCGACCGGCTGCTAATGGGGTGCTTTATCTGGGCGCAATCCTCGGTGATGATAAGGAGGGACATCATAGCAGAGGTCAACGGATTTGACGGGGCATTGCCTTGTATGCATGATTGGGACCTCTACCTCAGGATTGCAAAGAAGTACGAATTTGACTACATCCCTGAGGTATTGGTCAATTATTATTGCGACTACGGTGGTCTGAACCGCAACATTGAGAAACGGCTCCAAGGTCAGAGCATAGTCTACGGAAAAATTGGTCCCCAGATCAAGTCGAAGAAGGTATGGTCTGACTATTATTTCCACAGGGGGGTCTGGCTTTTCATGCTTGGCGATCACCTTGAGGGCGGGCGATGCCTCGTGAAGAGCCTTCAGTGCAATTGGAAGAACCTCAGAGCCCTCCCGCTCATAGGGCTTAGTATGATGGGTTCTGCAGCCTTCAATAAAATATACTCTCTCTTCGAGAGCACACCTTTAGCGAAATACCTGGCAAATATTTCAGGTTATAGGTCGGTATGACATAGTGAAAATCAACTGCAAAAGGCAGTGCTAAAAACAACAATACTGAGCTCCCATCGAGCAACAACGCTATTAACAACCCTTTAGCCAATTTGAAATCATGCGGATCGTTGTGACGGGCGGGGCTGGCTTCATCGGCAGCCATTTGGTCGAGCGCCTGGTCTGGCGAGGGCACGACCTGGTTGTCCTGGACAACCTTGTCACCGGCAAGGAAGACAACCTCCAAAAGGTCATCAATGAGATCGACTTCATAGAGGGAGACATCAGGGACGACGAGCTGGTCAAGCGTCTTCTAAAGGGGGCAGATGTTGTTGCCCATCTTGCCGCTCTAACTAGCGTCAGCGAATCGATGGAAGAGCCCTACCTCTATCACGAGATCAATACCTCGGGGACGTTGCGCCTGCTGCAGCTCTCTGTAGAGAGCGGGGTTAAGAACTTCCTCTTCGTCTCCTCCTGCGCGGTCTACGGCGATCCAACCAAGATACCTATCAAGGAGACCGACCCTATCTCCCCCCTGTCCATCTATGCTGCCACGAAGGCCTCGGCCGAAGCCTACTGCCAAGCTTATAACAGCATGGGGATAAGGACCTGCGTGCTGCGCCTCTTCAACGTCTACGGCCCCCGCCAGGGATTCAGCCAGTACTCGGGGGTGATCTCCCAGTTTACAGAGAGAACTAGGAAGGGGCAGCCTCCCATCATATTCGGAGACGGAAAGCAGACTCGGGATTTCGCCTACGTGGGTGATGTGGCTACCCTTATGGCAACCGCCGTCGAGAAGTTCTCCGAGGGGGTTTTCAATGTGGGCTCTGGCAAATCTTCAACTATAAAGGGACTGGCTGAGACCCTTGCGCGCACCATGGGCAAGCCCGACCTGCAGCCCGTATACGAGGAGCCGCGCCCAGGCGAGGTCAGGTACAGCAGGGCAGACATCTCAAGAGCGCGGAAGGTCTTTGGCTTCCGGCCAGAGGTTTCGCTCGAAGAGGGGCTAAGGTTGACCGTTCGCTGATTATAATTGCTCGCAATTAATTTACAATACACAGTGAGATCGATCATTAAGGAGCCACTGACCCTTCAGCCATTTAAGAGAGATGAATAAATGGAGACAAGGCTTTTTGCAATTTTTTCCATATCATGATCCAGCAATGCCGTCTTCCCCTCTTCGACAAAGTTCTTCGCCAGCAAGGGGTCCTTACTCACGCGCTCTAGCGAGGTGGCGAATTCGTCCACAGTTTCGCAGGTGAGGGCGTTCCTGCCATTGGCGAGTAGTCCTTTATAGACGGGCAGGTTGCGGGCCACCACAGGCCTCCCGACAGCCATCGCCTCCATGAGCGCTATCCCTTGGTTTTCGCAGAAAGAGGGTGTAAAAAAGATATCACCCCCGCAGTGGGCGTCCAACGCTTCCTCCACATCGGACAGGAAAAGGACATTTGGGGGGCACTTGCCCATGGCCCTACGAACCCTTAACGGGTAATATAGAATTGAGCGCCTTCCAACCCACACGAACTGCAGGTTGGGGAGTTGCTTGGCCACGGCTGGCAAAACCTCAACTCCCTTCTTGGGGCAGATGACGCCAACCATGTAGACCACCTTCGTATCATCAGAAATCCCGTAATGTTTCCTGAACGAGCTTCTGCGCTCCGGCACTAACCTGAATTTGTCGAGGTCTATGCCATTGCTCAGCACTTGGATGGGCGCCTTCACGTGCCTCGCCCGGAGGGTGGCCTCGGTCCAGGCGCTGGGGGCAAGGACCAGATCACCCATGTTGTAAAAAAATGTCAGGTATCTTCCTACCACCCCCGATAGTAACCCACTTCCAGTCCAAACCCCTTCAGCGTCTTCGGCCGTTGTGTGGGCATGCATCACCACTGGTATTCCCTTCTTTTTTGCCCTTTTCACCTCAGCAATGTTGGTGAAAGGGATGGGCACATGCACGTCAAGGAGGTCGTAGTTCTTCTCGGTTGGATCGTCAGTAACATCAACTCCTTGACGAAGAAGGGCATCCCTCAACCTCCTCGCGGAGATTATGTTGCCAGTCATCAGTCCTATGGGAGTTACAAGGAATTTTATCCTCATGCAGCAGACCATCGCACGTGATTCTTTGCCATTTGATATGTTAACACATCTTCAGTATAATACTTTAAGCGCAATTTTCTGCTTGCGCTAAACTGTGCGACCCACTCTCTCCCGCTCTAAGAAAACGCACGCGCATTAAGAATGTTGAACCAAAAAAATTATGGTTTGATTTCTTCGGTTTGTGCTTCGTGCTTTGGCTCAGGTATCTCGGATGGCGTTTCTTCTGAAACTTCTTCTTTTGTAAAGCGCATGGTAATCCATGCAACTACGAATGAGAGTACAGCAAATAGAAGGTAGACAACCATTGAATCTACGGCGCTGATTTGAATAAACGCAGCAGGGGCTTGACTTCCGTACTCAATTGAGAGCATTTCATAGTTTACCAAAGCAGCAAATACTGCAAATACCATGAATACTACACCAAATACCGATGCAATTTGGCTTACAATTTTCCAGTTGTTCATACTCATTTCACCGAGTGGCCTCTTTTTTATGAGGACGCTGCCTTTTAAACAATTACCATTCTCAATCATGGTAAAAATTTAATCCCCAAACCCAAACTACTGCTATTTCGCTCCTTCCAGCTACTATTCTGCTACTAACTCTCTCCCAACATAAAAAGAAAAAAAGTTAAATTTGATCCCCCCAACTTGCCGTTTATTTATCATGAAGGCTATCGCCAAGGCGATCGAGCGGCGCTTCCCATCAGGCTAGCATTTTAAGTGCTTTAAATTAAACTGCTTAGCATGATTAACGGTCGTGGGCTGCAGCATGTGCCAGATAGGGTGCACATAGCACCCGCATTCCTTGAGATTGACCGGCTTGTGCTGCCCTTCCTCGAGATGAAAGGCGAACGACTTCATCTCTTCACATTCCAAAGGCAAAACAAGCGTTCAAAAATGTGCCTTGAGTCAATCTGCTCAGCCCTCGATAGGGAAAGAAAAAGCTACGAGATCCATAGGACCGATTCTGAAATATTCCATCTCATAACCGCATTCAAACGGATTATAAAGGAGGAGCTTGGATGCGGCAATCAGGTCTTCGTCAATTTATCCTCGGGGGGGCACCTGCAGACCGTGGCTGCTTTCATGGCCACTTGCGCATCCCCCGGCGCCATCACGCCCTACTTCGCCTATCCCAAACGGTTGAACGATCTCACCAAGCCAGCGGCACCGCAGAATTCGTGCGGCGTTGAAGAAATCATAACATTGCCTCATTTTACCATCAATGCTCCTGATGAAGATTCACTTCACTTCCTACGGATCCTGGCAGAGGTGGGTGAGGCCGATAAGAAGACAGTGCTGAACTCCTGCCAATCAGAGGGTCTGATTCGGCACCAAGGAAAATCCAGGCCCTATGGGCATGTCATGCTGGAGAACAAGTTCATCCGCCCCATGGAGAAGCAGGGGCTGATGGCTGTTACAGAGAATGGGAGAAGATGCAGGGTCCAGATAACTGAGAAAGGGAGAGACATGCTTCTGGTCAATGGACTCATGGAGGATTCGGCCTGAGCAAAGGGGAGGAAGTGAAAATCCATGGTCTCGTCCCGCCGAATCAGAAAAGCTGCTGCAAGCAAGGGCGTCAGCCCCATCATAGCCACCCTGCTTCTGATCGTGATCACCGTGGCTGCCGCGGTGGTAGCCTACGGCTTCGTTACAGGATTCATAGGTGGGACGCAGGCACAACCCATCCAGACGGGAATGGCGGTCGACTCGGTCTACTCGTCACCTACCGAAGTGGTATTGTACGTGAGGAATACGGGGAATGCCCCACTCACCGTGGACATGGTCTACGTGACCCAGGGTAACTCGCTGGTTGCTGTACCCCTAGTACCTGCGGTGAGTGTGGGCACGGGGAGCGTTAGCCCAATCATACTTACAAACAATTTCACGGAAGGGGTCTGCCAGTTCAAGATTACGTCCACTGAGGGTGCCCAGTGTGCAATCAGCAGCGACATCCAAGCTGGTAGTGGCGGTAGTGGTGGTGACCTTATCCCGCCCCTCTGTTCCAACCTGGGCGCCAATACAACCATCGCGGGAGCCTCCTGCCTATTATCATCGATCTGGAGCGACAATGTCGGTCTCTCAGGATTCATCTGCTCTACCAACAACACCGGCAGCTGGGTTAATTCGTCTTGGATCCCATTCACAGGAAATACTGCTTCTCTTATTATAACCCTCAATCCTACCGTTGGATCCGTTGTAGGGTTCGAGTTTTATGCCAATGACACCTCCAACAACTGGGGCGCTTCGGGTGTCAGCTATATCACCCTATCAAGTGGCAGTGACCTTATCCCTCCCAGCTGCTCCAACCTGGCTGCCAACACCACCATTGCTGGATCTCCCTGCCTGCTCTCCTCCACCTGGAGCGACAATGTTGGTCTTTCAGGGTTCGTCTGCATGACCAATAATACAGGCAGCTGGGTCAACTCAACATGGGCCCCCTTCACGGGTAATACTGCCTCTTTGGTGATAACCCTCAACCCAACGGCTGGAACTGTTGTTGGGTTCGGGTTCTTCGCAAACGACACCTCCAACAACGGGGGTTCCTCGGGCATTTCATACATCACCGTGGCCCCACTCGCGGTCAACTGCATAGCAATCAATCAGAACTCATCCAGGACCAGCACGGGCTCTTTCGTGGCCCTGGCTTACCACCTGGTCTGGTCCAGCAACTCCTCAGCGGTTAGCAGCGGTATCCTTACGGTCAATGGCACAAGCTACCCTATTTCAGCAGGCTGGTGCAACTTCACGGCTACATCGGCCTCGGTAACCAAGAGAACCTATGCCGTGACCTCGGTCAGTGCGAATGGAGTTACGGCCTACAGCCAGGTCCCGTCTAACCCATCCGTCATCTGGGACCGGCTGAACATCACCTACACATCCAATTCAACGCTGCTCAGCATTCGGCAGACAGCTCAGATAACCATCACAGCAACCTACGAGTACGATGGCGCAATCGCGTCTTTAACTGTAAACACCCTCCGAAACGGAACCCACTACGCCACGGGTAACTTCAACGATTACGAATCGGCTGCAGCTGTCTTCACCTACTCAGTGGAGAACTTCACAGATCCACTTTATGGGATAACCGCCTTCGACTCCACTCCCTTGACGGTTACCTGGACC
>JACTUC010000007.1 GCA_015660995.1 Candidatus Methanomethylicaceae archaeon
CCTGGGATATCAATGATTTTCAAATCACCCCTCACCAACTTTTCCCAGCCCATTGTACGATCGGGTGATCTTGCGAATTGAGGAGTGTCCCCTCGGAACACTACAACTTGACCTTCGTATGGTTTAGCTATGTAGCTGTACGCAGTCTTCATCATTCTTATCCACATCCTTTGCCTTCTTTCGGGATATTTATAGACTGTACTTGGGATCAACACCTCTTGTGGTGGTCTCATCAACCCAACCGCACTCAGACCCAAACGCAATATTATTTTTGCCCTAAGAGAAAGTTTTACGTCCCTTCCCGTTCGCCGCCTCCTGCTATCAGGCTTGAGATCTTCAAAAAGAAAAATCAATTCCCTAAGGAAAGCCTTTCTCCTTGTATAGAACGCTACTGTATTTCTGGGATGAGGCGCCTCTATATCTATTATGCCAAGGAATGCTGTCTCCTCCCCTGAGGCTTTGAGCTGTTGCGCCATCTCATAGGCAATCACCCCCCCAAGCGAAAAACCACTGAGGTGGTAAGGACCATGGGGCTGGACATCGATCAGCTCCTTGATGTATTTCCTGGCCATATTCTCAACCTTGAAATCTTGCTCCTCAAAATCTAGGTTATAGTTTGCTTGAAAGGCATAAATCGGCCTCTCATCTCCAAGAGACTTCACTAGGTTAGAATAGGTGAAGGCATCACCATCAACCGCATGGAGAAGAAAGAGTGGTTTCAGAGAACCCGCCGGCTGCATCATAACCAAGTGCTCGTAACGGGGCTTCTCTGGATTCTTGGCCCTCTTCTCGATAAGATCCGCCAGGGCAGCTATGGTCTGGGTCATGTAAAATTCAGTGACAGTGACCGTGACCCCCATCTTATCCTCTATCGTTGCCAGCACATAGGTCGCCCTGAGAGAATCCCCGCCCAATTCAGCGAATCTGTCATAGATTCCAATCTTATCCACGCCGAGGACCTGCTTCCATATTGCTGCAAGTGTCCTTTCGGTGTCGGAACGGGGCGCGACATACTCCTCTCTCAGATTGTTGTGCGGTCGGGCATCTGACACGGTGAATCCTCAGTAAGGTTTGCTATGACCCATAATTTAGTCGTGCTAATAAATTTGTGTTGCGCCGCCTGCCTTGGCAGGACCTTCCCGCGCTGTTATCTCTGGCACAAATAGCTCCCCTTGGGATGATGATCAATCTCTTAAGAAAAATATCTTATACTTTCGGGGCGTGACCGAAGCTGCAATCGATCTTGCAGACCTTATACAGTAAGCTTTTCATAGGAGATGCTAAAAAGTGCAGATCATTATGACCACAAATGGCGATCCCGCCCCCCGGTATCAGTGGATGGCCAAGAAAAGCCTCTTAATCGAAGCCTTCCTGCTGCTGGGGATGCTGGTCACCCTCTTCCTGCCTCCCCTTTTGGACCCGATTGTGGCTTGGAGCCAGATCCCCGGCCTGCTCTTAATAAGAGCCGCCTTCTGGCTGGTTGGGCTTCTTCTTCTTCCGGGCATGTACATCTTTAGGATTACAAGGCTGAGCGAACACTTTACGAGGATAGTTTGGCTTGTTCTCACCATAGATGTCTCGATCGTCTTTGTCAGCCTGATTGCCATAGTCCTCTACTCAACTTCTGGCCAGATCTTCTCCATACCCCCCATACTCCTCGGAATAATCGGGATCATGGCGTTGGTCAGCTGGATTAAATTCAAGGAGCCGCATCCGACGATCTCGCTGAGGCTCTCCAAGAGCCACACCCTCCTACTGGCAGCCACTGCCATAACCATACTGATCGCGTTCCTAGTCCAGCTGAACTGGCAATACCTCTTCCCAACCGACATCTGGCAGACCCTAAGGCCGGCGGTCGAAATTATATCCCAAGGGAACGTGTACCAGGCATACCTCTATACTCACTACCCCGTCTTGTTTGGCTACATAATAACCGGTCTCTCGACCTCTGCCGGTCTGCCCTTTGTGAATACCTATGTCCTACTCTTCCCACTGGCCGGCCTCAACATATTGACATTTTATGCACTTATGAAAACCCTCTTTGAACTGGATGATAAGGTAGCCGCACTGGCCTCTACCATCTTCGGCTTCGCAGGGGGCTTGGGGCTGCTGGCCCAGGTCTTCAATTTCAACTGGTCTGCAAGTTTCCTGCAGGTGAGCAGCGCCACCCAGGACATGTACTTTAACCCATTCTTCTGGAGCGGCGTTGAATTCAGCTATAAATCATTGGCTATCACCTTTGCCCTTGCGTCGTTCGTCGCATTCTCGCTGAGCGTCAAATTCTCCAGGGGAAGGAAGATTACCCTGATCCTTTTCAGCTCTCTTTTCATGCTCTTCGCATTCTTCATCCATATGTTGCCTGCTCTGCTCTCGCCCATCTTCATTTTTATTGTTCTGTTTATGAAGGACAAGCGCTCCTACATCAAGAGCTTCCTGCTGCTAGTACCGATAACTCTTGTCATCTTTCTCCTCATGGACTACGGCATGGAGGGGATATACACTGCCTTGATAACCAGCAAACTTGCGCAGCTGACCGGGGGGGTAAATACACACAACCTGCTTTATGTCCTGTTAGCCATCCTCGTCGCCCTCATCATATTTGTGACGCTCTCGCTGGTCGTTATCCCAAGGCTCAGGAAGGCTACAGTTCGCCCATTCAATCTTTCCAAGCTGAAGTACCTGATCGTTGGGGCTCTGGCTGTTGTTTATATCGCTGGCATATTCTTCTGGCCTGGCACAGAGGTCAGCCTTAACTACAACGTCACCTTTGCATGGTACCTATTTGTCACACGCTATGGATTCTTGGGCATACTGGCATTGATAGGTATTGCAGCTTCGAGCTGGCGGGAGTCATGGTTCAAGGTAGCCATATTCTGGGGAATTTACGCTATTGCCTTGGGCAGCATCTGGTGGGGGGAGCGCCTCAATGCGTATCTCTTCCCTGCCTTGGCCATATTTGCGGCCGTGGGCATTGTCAATGTCTGGGAGAAGGTCCGATCAAGCCAACACTCTGTCCCGAGGGTCTTGCGCGTACTGATACCGTCGGCACTGGTGCTTATGCTGATCCTCTCCTTCAGCTCCCAGGTCTATGGAGCGTATTGGCTTATCACCCAACCCTCGCCTGGCATCTATGATAAGACCGATGAGGCCATCACCTACAACTGGATCTACCACAATACTACCAAGAATTCCACGTTTTTCGAGATGTCCTCCTACGAAGATAATTTTGGGCTCTTTGGAATCTCTGGCCGCTTACCAGTCTTTTCCATAACTATGCCCCAATCGTCGCTGGAGGGAATGTTCACGATCATGCCTCAATATTTCAGTGGCGCGCTGGCCTCAGGAGATTACGTTTCCCACCCGATCAATTACATATTGACAGATCCTGTGGCCCAGCAGCCACCCTTCATTGCATACTTGGCTCGGTACTCCGCCACCGTCTTCTCATCGGGAGGATACAGCATCCAAGAGATCCCGCCCATAGCTGCCCCGACCGCCAACTCTTCTGTGGCTGCCCTTGATATAGCCCCTCTTGGAATCAGATCCTACTACAACACCTTCAGATGGCTTGACGACTCGTTCAGTAGTGGCTGGACCATTGCCAATATCAACTCAAGCACGGATGGGGAGATCCTCGCCCTGGCCAAGACCAGTATCCCCGCAAACAACAGGGGCGACCCGTCCATCACTACGCAGCTCCCCGCCATTGGCACCGACAGCAAAACCTACCTCGTGATCCGGTACCGCAACACGAACGAGACAACAGCCAATATGGAGAATCTTGTGCTGCAGATGGTCAGTCTCACCCTGGGTCAGGGATCGACCAGCCGCCAAGTGGACTTCCCTCTACCCTTCTCCATGGGGGAGTATAATACCGAGGCGTTCTATATGCCTGCGAATGTGTCGGTCCAGCAGATCACAATTACGCTCAGAAACCTTAATCACATCACAGGCAACTATGGAATGGATATCGATTATATAGGAATAGCCACCGGCTCCAATTTCATCAGCACTGATTATGTGCGCTTCTTGGCTATGGGCATCCCATCGCTGTGGTCAGCCAACTATTCCATAGTGTCTGACCCATCAAGTCTCGGGGGAGTCAGCACGGTGGTGACTCCATATTATGATAACGCAACCAGCCTGCTGGACCAGAGTAGCGTGAGCAGCCTCGTACTGCTGAACGCCACCGCATCCTTCCCCTCTTGGGGTAATGGCTGGACAGCCCACAGCGGCGGCATAGTCGCAGGGTTCCTGGATGGCAAGAAGGTAGCCATCGTTGGCGTCGATTCCCCACAGGTTGTAGGCAACATGACCGGAGTGGCAGCCGATCTGTACAATTTCATCTACGGTTGATCGCATGGCCTCTGCCAGAAGGAGGGTTGAAGTGGCGCCCCGGCCGGGATTTGAACCCGGGTCACAGACTTTCAGCGGTGTTGGGCTTGCTTGGGCAGTCCGACAGGCCTCGACAGGCCTGTATACTGACCGAACTATACTACCGGGGCCTAGCTGTTCAAATTTGAACTGATTTATTTAAGCTTTTCACACATCCCCTCAGGAAAACCAATGATTCCCATTATCCCCGATCGAACCGTTCATCCTTGGATGTGAGAGCGATTATGAGTGCAGACTTCACGTCCTTCCTCATCCCCTTTCTCCTATAGACCACGGGGATCTCCATCTTTGTCTCGGTCACGAACTCCACTGCTGCGCGCGGATCACTGCGTACTGTCCTCAGTAGATCCCTGCCTACCCTTCCCTTGCCGATCCTGAATAAGAAATTCGATGCGGGGTAGGAGGCGAGGATCTCTTTAGCCTCATCCCCGGCCCGGATCTTTGCTACCGTGTAGCCCTCCAAGAAGTCGCCATCCGCAATAACTGCAAAGCCAGTGGATTCCCCGGGATCGACTCCGACGACCACCAGTTCGAACTCCTCTCTTCCCTTTGAAAGGCTTATGGCCCTCAGCACTGTGTTGTGGGCATCCCCGTTGTAGCGGACCCCCTTATACAGAAGGTCAGAATCAGCAACTTCGCAGATTATGAGTGCCGTCACATGGTCGGGAGACTGCTCGCCGGGCTTCAGCAGAACGAAGGGTATCCTCTTCGCCTTCAATTCCCTTATTACCCTGTAAGAAGCCTTAATATCATCAACCACGACACCTATGTATCTCAATACACGTCTCTCCATTGGGAGGTCCACTAATATTGAGCACTCCCCCAGATAAAAAAATGAGCACCGGCTGTCCCCCTATTGACCTTCTGCTCGGTGGCGGACTTAGTAAGCGTGAACTGCTTCTGCTCTATGGGGAGCGCGGCAGCGGCAAGACCTCCTTCGCCTTCCAGGCAATCCTCAAAGCTGCCACCCAGGGTATCCCCTCCACGGTAATATATACCGAGGGCAGGGTTCCGCTGGAGCGCTTGATGGAGATGGCCAGCAGCAGTTGGTCATCGGTCTGCGACCAGATCTGGATCCGGGAAGTGAAGAGCTTCGAGGATCAGGACACCCTGATAGAAAGCCTTGAGGAGCAGATGCCCAAGCAGACGGGTCTCCTAGTGATCGACTCGATCACCTCCCGCTACCGTGGCACCGTGAGGGAAAGAAAGAAGGATAACATCCCGGTCAACAAGTCCCTCAACCGCGAAATTGCCCTAATCAAGCAGCTCTGCCTCGAGACGGGCCTTACTGTCCTGATGACAAGCGAGGTCACCGCCCAGCTCGGTGGAAGTGGCGTGGGCGTGAAGCCTGTCGCAGCTGCCATACTCACCTACTGGTCAGACAGGGTCATCCGCATGGAGAAGCTGACAGGCGATCTCCGCAAAGTCAGCCTAATGAAGCCTGAAGGGTCCCGTGACGCATTAATAAGGATTACAGAAAGAGGGCTTGTGGGCGCTGACGGGGTTTAATAATGGCCGACATAACCTACCTGATACTCTCATCGTTTGCAATCATAATGCCTGCCTACATTGCAAATTCCATTCCAGTTCTGTCCAGAGGAAAGCACCCTGTTGACCTTGGGAGGAACTTCACCGATGGTAAGCGCATCCTCGGCGACGGCAAGACCTTCGAGGGCACAGCGCTGGGGCTCTTCTTCGGCACGTTGGTCGGCACAGGATACACGCTCCTCACTGGCTCTCCCTCAGCCTACATCTTCTACTCCTTCATGCTTGCCTTGGGTGCCCTGGTCGGCGACATGCTGGGCGCCTTCATTAAGAGGAGAATGAACATCCCAAGGGGCGCATCAGCGCCAGTTCTGGACCAGCTGGATTTCGTTGTGGGCGCCCTGCTATTCCTTGCGCCTTTCTACCCAATATCCTGGGCGCAGGTCCTTATTGTCATTCTCGTTACCCCGCCTATCCATCTATTCACGAACTACTTGGCGTACCGCCTAAAGCTTAAGCCCAACCCTTGGTGACACGGCTATTAATAATTCAGCTCAACCCATCTTCTCACAGCTATTCTTGAGCTCGTTGATGCCGATTTGATATGAATACAACTCATCATCCTATCTAAAGAAGGATCTATGAACCTAAAAATGCGCAATCATTCGAGTTCTTGCTTAGCCCGGTCGCGAGGAGAGAAGGGAATAACGAGGAGGCCGACAAGGCATCCAGAAATTGCCACCATGGCTGTAGAGGTGACTGGCCCTACGGTCGCGCTGAAGAGAACCACCGTATATGGAGCTAGACCACCTAACGCTGCCCCTATGCCGTTGGCTGCAGCAAAGGTACTATATCTCACACTTGTTTTTGTGTTCTCGGTGATCCATGCAGGTAGAACTGACATCATCATCGGGCTGAAGAACCCTAGGGCAATACCCGCAAGAAGGGAGATCCCAACCATGCCTAAATTGAAGATAAATATTAATGGATAAAGGAGTATTGCATTCGTAAGAAAAGCCAATGTAAGAAAAGTTCTCCTGCTTTTCCATTTATCCGATAAATAACCCCAAATTGGTGCTCCAACCATAACACCAAGGCTTGCTATCAAGACTATGGTTGCAATAGCATTCGGCGAATTAGGCGTGTAGAGTTTCAGGAAGCTTGGCAGGAACGTAATGCTTCCAAAAGTGAAGAAATTAACCGCAAACCATGCGACAATCATGATTAAGAAGAATTTTGTGTTGCTTTTGTTTCTTAAGGCAGTCAGGAGAGGTATTTTTTCTACTTTAGGCGCAGCCTTGGTCTTCCATTCTACGCTCTCCGACACCTTCCACCTGATTATCAAGGTGATGAAAAAGGGGATGGCGCCAAACCAGAAGATAATCCTCCATCCGATTAGTGCAAATTGGGAACCAGGAGCCAGAGCTGATGCCAGGAAGATGGCGATGGACAATAGTACTTGGCTAAGGCCCGCTCCTATCCCAACAACAGAGCCGAATAAGCCCCTCCATTTGGAGGGCGAGTTCTCCTCGGTGAGAATCCAACCACCTGCCTGCTCACCGGATATGAAAAAACCTTGAAGTAGCCTTAGTGTAATCAAGGCCACTGTCGCAATTACCCCAACCTGTTGGTAAGTAGGCAAAAATCCCATCAAGATTGTGACCAATCCGATTCCTATGAGAGCGAGAAACCATACACCTTTCCTGCCTATTCTGTCTCCAAAATGACCGAAGAAGATGCCGCCAATGGGTCTAGAAACAAACGTCAGAGACACCGTTGCAAAGGATAGAAGGAGACTCGTTTCTGGGTTCGATGAGGGAAAAAAAAATTTCGCGAACAATGTGGAGGCAAAAATATAGGCTGTGAAATCAAATACCTGAAAACTGAATCCAAAGCATGACGATACTGCAATTTTCAGTGCGTTCGAGAATGTCTTCTCCTTGTCAATATCGATTGAACTCATGGAACTCCACGGCAATGCTAGCCATAAAGAAGAATATATCAGTTTCTAATTGTAGGGATTTGGGCCATGCACCCACTGTCTGGAGCTGGCATTGGAAATCAGAGTTTAATCAGAAAAAAAGTAATATTTGGATAGGAAGAAAACGAAATATGCTATCCATTCCCATTTCTCAGTCGGTGTTTCTGGGGAAAGCATAAAATATCCAATTAGAAACACATTCTGTTCAGAAGGAGATCTTTTATGCCCGAAAAATCTTCGCGACCACCTCTAACGATTCGCGATATGGTCTTCTTCAATGGGCAGGATCAAAATGCCATAGCAGTAGAGGACTTGGATGGCAGGAAAACAACCTATGGGCAATTGCATGACCATGTTCGCAATGTAGTGGGAATGCTCAACGGCGCCGGTTTCAGGAGGAACGACAGGATTGCTATCGCCCTTCCCTCCGGACCGGAGATGGCAGTTGCGGTTGTAGCGCTCACCTGTGGTTTTACTACCATCCCCCTCAATCCAAACCAGATGGCATTGGAATATGATAGGTACCTGCAGGATGTGCATGCCAGAGCCCTGCTCGTGGAAAAAGGATCCGAACTGGCAGTAAGGAAAGTCGCGAAGGATCTTGGGGTAGAGATCATAGAGCTCATCAAATCTGAAGATAGCAGAGCTGGAATATTTTCCCTCGCCGGTTTCGACAGCATCGGTGAGCACGACCCAGAATTTGCAAAACCAGAGGATATTGCCTACATCCTTTCAACTTCTGGAACGACCTTCAAACCAAAGATAGTACTGTGGACGCACTCCATGATTTGTTGGGCGATCTACTACCATCAACTGAGCCTGCCGTTCACACCTTCAGATAGAGCTCTAATATTGAACCCTCTCTTCCATGCTGCAGGTTTGAACAACATTTACAGACCGTTATACGCCGGAGGCACTATTATCTGCTCACCAGGATTTCAACGCTCAGAATTCTTCCGGTGGATCGACCAGACACGACCAACAATATATTCGGCGGTACCCGCAGTGCAGCAATCCATAATCGAGATGGCCAAGGAGAACATGGACGTAATCTCCCGCTCAAGGCTCAGGCTCATACTGGCCGGAACCACCTCTCTACCATCCAAGACCTTTAAGGAATTGGAGGAGGTCTTCGGCGTGCCGGTCGTGGAGAGCTATGGTTCAACAGAGGCGATTGCAATAGGGAGAAGCTTACCCTCTATGGGGCATAGGCTTGGGGCTTTAAAGCCTGTGGCACCTGAGATCGAGATCATGGATGAAAATGGCAACGAACTGCGCCAGGGAGAGTTGGGCGAGATAGCCGTGAGAGGGCCCACCGTCTTCAAGGGCTACGAGGACGACGCCGAGGCAAACAAGGCAGCCTTCGTGGACGGTTGGTTCAGGACCGGCGACCTGGGCTACTTCGACGGCGAGGGATACCTCCATGTGGCAGGGCGCGTGAAGGAGATGATAAACAAGGGAGGGGAGAAGGTGGCTCCCCAAGAAATCGACAACACATTGATGGAGCACCCGGCGGTAGCCGATGCTGTGACGTTCCCTGTACCTCATCAAACGCTGGGGGAAGATGTCAATACTGCCATAGTGCTTAGGGGAGGAGAGCAGGTCACGGAGGGCGAGCTACGGTCGTTCCTCTTCGACCGTCTCACATACTTCAAAGTACCCACTCGCATAATCTTCGTGAAGGCGATACCCAAGGGAGTAACGGGCAAGGCGAACCGATCGGATATGGCGCGCATGCTTGGTTTCTTGTGAAGGAATATTAAAGCGGACTCCTCATTGTCATTCTTGTCACCCCGCCCATCCCTCTATTTACGAACTACATGGCGTACCGCCTAAAGCTTAAGCCCAACCCAGACCCATCTTCTAACAGCTCTTTTTGCTCTCGTCCATATTATCACCAGATTTGATATGTATGCAAATCATCATGCCATTTGAAAATAAGGATCGATGGACCCCAAAACATGCAATTATTCAAGTTCTTGCTTGACGCGGTCGCGAGGAGAGAAGGGAATAACGAGGGCGGCAACAAGACATCCGGAAATTGCCACCATGGCTGTAGAGGTGACTGGCCCTAAGGTCGCGCTTAGTAGAACCACGGTGTATGGGGCAAAGCCAGCGAATGCTGCTCCTATGCTATACGCTGAAGCCATGGTACTATATCTCACACTTGTTTTTGTGTTCTCAGTGACCCATACTGGCAGAATTGCAATCAGCATAGGGGAGAAGAACCCTAGGATAACGCTAGCAAGAAGAGAGATCCCAACCAAGCTCAAATTAAAGATAACAAATAATGGATAAAGGAGGACTGCATTCGTAAGAAAACCTAATGTTAGTAAAGTTCTCCTGCTTTTCCTTTTATCCGATAAATAACCCCAAATTGGGGCTCCAGCCATAACGCTAAGGTTTGCTATCAAGACTATGGTTGCAATATATGACGGGGGATTGGACGTGTAGAGTTTCAGGTAGCTTGGTAGGAACGTAATGCTTCCCAGAGCAAAAAAGTTTGACCCAAAAAATGCTATGCACATGATAAAGAAGAACTTTCTTGTGCTTTTATTTTTCAAGGCAGTCAGAAGAGGTATTTTTTCTACCTTAGGCGCAGCTTTGATCTTCCATTCTACGCTCTCCGACACCCTCCACCTGATTATTAAGGCGATGAGAAGGGGGATGGCGCCAAACCAGAAGATAATCCTCCAGCCAAATATTGCAAACTGGGAGCCAGGGGCGAAAGTTGATGCTAGGAAGATGGCGATTGACAACAATACCTGGCTAAGGCCAGCTCCTATCCCAACAACAGAGCCAAAGAAGGCTCTCCATTTGGCAGGCGAGTTCTCCTCGGTGAGAACCCAGCCACCCGCCTGCTCACCGGCTATGAAAAAGCCTTGAAGGAGCCTTAGTATGATCAAGGCTACTGTCGCAATCAGCCCCACCTGTTGGTAAGTCGGCAAAAATCCTAACAAGATTGAGACCAATCCGGTTCCAGCGAGGGCGAGAAACCAAACAACTTTCCTGCCTATTCTGTCTCCAAAATGGCCAAAGAAGATGCCACCAACTGGTCTAGAGAAGAACGTCAGAGACACTGTTAAAAGGGATAGAAGGAGACTCGCTTCATAACTCGATGAGGGAAAGAAAAAAGGCGCAAACAATGTGGAGGCAAAAATATAGGCGGTGAAGTCAAATAACTCAAAACCGTATCCAAACAATGATGTTGTTGCAATCTTTAATGCGTTCGAGAATGTCTTCTCCTTGTCAATATCGACTGAACTCATGGAACTCCACGGCAATGCTAGCAGTAAAGAAGAATATATCAGTTTCCAATTGTAGGGATTTGGGCCATGCACTCAGTATCTGGAGCTGGCATTGGGAATCAGATCTTAATCAGAAGAAAGGTAATATTGAGATGTGACGCGATGAGGGAGAAACGTGTTGCTTAGTCCATTCTCAGTCTGATTTATGAGTGCGGAATGCGTAAAATATCCAATTAAGAATACATTCTGTTTAGAAGGGTTCTTTTATGCCCGAAAGACCTTCGCAACCATCCTTGACGCTTCGTGAGATAGTCTTTTTCAATGGGCAGGATCAAGGTGCCACAGCAATAGAGGACTTGGACGGCAGGAAAACAACCTATGGGCAATTGCATGATCACGTTAGCAATGTTGTTGGAATGCTCAACGGTGCTGGCTTCAGAAGGAATGATAGGATTGCTATTGCGCTTCCCAACGGGCCAGAGCTGGCAGTTGCAGTTGTCGCGCTCACCTGTGGTTTCACTACCATTCCACTCGATCCAAACGAGACAACATTCGAATATGAGAGGTACCTGCAGCGGGTTCGCGCCAAAGCTCTACTCGTGGAGAGAGAATCCGGACAACTAGCGAGGAAAGTTGCGAAGGATCTTGGGGTAGAGATCATAGAGCTCATCAAATCTGAAGATAGCAGAGCTGGAATGTTTTCCCTTCTCGGTTTCGATGGCATAGATAAGCGGGAGCCAGAATTTGCGAAACCAGAGGATATTGCCAATATCCTTTTAACCTCTGGAACGACCTTCAGACCGAAGATAGTACCATGGACACATTCCATGATTTGCTGGGGAGCCTACTACAACCAACTGAGCTTGCCGTTAACACCTTCAGATAGATATCTAATAACGAACCCCTTCTTCCATGCTGGAGGTCTAAGCAACATTTCCAGGGCGTTATACGGCGGCGGTACTATTATCTGCTCACCAGGATTTCAACGCTCAGAATTCTTCCGGTGGATCGACCAAGTGCAACCAACCATATATTCGACGCCCCCTGCAGTGCAGCAATCCATAATCGAGATGGTCAAGGAGAACATAGGCGTAATCTCCCGCTCAAGGCTCAGGTTCATAAGAACCGGAATGACCTCCCTACCATCCAAGACCTTGAAGAAATTGGAGGAGGTCTTCGGCGTGCCCGTCGTGGAGCTTTATAGTTCGACCGAGGTAAATGGAATAGGGCAAAGCGCACTATGTATGGGGCATAGGCTTGGGGCTTTAAAGCCTGTGGCACCTGAGATCGAGATCATGGATGAAAATGGCAACGAACTGCACCAAGGAGAGTTGGGCGAGATAGCCGTGAGAGGACCCAACGTCTTCAAGGGCTACGAGGACGACCCGGACGCAAACAAGGCTGCCTTCGTGGACGGCTGGTTCAGGACTGGTGACTTGGGCTACTTCGACGGCGAGGGCTATCTATACCTGAGAGGGAGGGTAAAGGAGATGATAAATAAAGGAGGAATGAAGGTGGCACCGCAGGATGTCGAGGAAGCAATCATGGAGCACCCAGCAGTCGCAGAGGCGGTTGCCTTCCCGGTCCCGCACCCAACCTTGGGGGAGGACGTGGCTGCTGCTGTTGTCCTCAAGAAGGGTCAGAATGTGAGCGAGAATGACCTGAGGGCGTCCCTCTTCGACCGCTTGGCCTACTTCAAGGTACCCACTCGCATAATCTTCGTTGAGAGCATACCCAAGGGAGCAACAGGGAAAGCGAACCGATTGGATATGGCGCAGACTCTTGCCCTCTTGTGAGGTATGTTTCTACAGACTCTTGCCCCACACAAAAGCAGATGAAAAGAAAAGATGTTGAAGCATAATCTGATTTTTGCGTTTCCGGAAGTGCACCGAATACCTTAGCGATAGCGAATATTCGTGACTCATAGCTCATTTGCCCTCCATGAAGAATATGGGTTTGCAAGATTAAGAATTCAGTGTAATTCTTGCGCGCTCAATGAACCTTGATGTACGCGATCGCTTCGAGGAGGCCCAGCGCAAGCACAATCATCATGACTGCTACGAGATACCTTAACCTCGAGCCACTCAAGTCATGGCTCTTCTTTAGAGCTCCTTCAAGCAGGATAAACCCCCCCACTCCGGTTACTGTGAGCACGAATACGACGAACAATTCTGTTGATGTCATGTTGCTTGTAGAGGCTGCTATGAAGCTCGACCCGCCGCTCGACGTCGAAACCAATGCCCCCGCCCCCTCAAGGACCACATATACGAAACCGCTTGTCAGCAATGTCATGACTAGAACTACCACGATAGCCAATACTTCCCTCGTCGCAATCTTTTCATAGAGTTCCCTGATCCTTCGCAACACTGATACCATTGGCAGCACCGACATTTACTGAACTCCCGTCTGGTTATTATTATCCTTAACGGTGTGCCGTAGCCATTGCCAAAATCACATAAATTACGTATATACTTTAATAACTACATTTTATGGGTTTTACTTCCGTAAATCACATAAGTGACCGTAGATTGATGATAACTAGGCGTTGAAAATTCACCCTTCCAAGGATATCGTTGGCTCTAGGAGCAAGCTCTTAGCGGGTAGGAAGATTGCCATGGGCATATGCGGCAGTGTGGGATCGGTCAAATCCCCAGAACTCGCCAGGGCCCTCATGAGGGAAGGGGCTGAAGTTTTCGTGTTCATGACCGAAGCCGCCCAGAAGCTCATCTCTCCCAGCCTGATGGAGTGGGCTACCGGCAACTCTGTTGTTACCGAGCTCACAGGGGCTATAGAGCACGTTGCTATGGGCAGGGGAGGTCCTGATTCAGCAGATCTTATACTTATTGCGCCCGCCACAGCAAATACCATCAGCAAAATGGCCCTCGGCATAGACGACACTCCCGTCACAACCCTTGCAACAACTGCCATAGGGGCGCGCATCCCCGTTGTTGTTGTTCCCGCAATGCACGGGAGCATGTTCAATCACCCTGCCGTGATCGAGAACCTGAAGAAGCTCGAGGCTATGGGGGTGACCGTGGTCCAGCCAGAGGAGGCGGAGGGTAAGGCAAAGTTTCCGCCGAATGATGTGGTGGTTGAAGCCGTCATCTCACTTTTGGCAAAGAAGGATCTCGCAGGCAAGCGCATCCTGGTCACTGCAGGGCCGACGAGATCCTACATGGATGCCATCAGGTACCTCACCAACTCAAGTTCTGGCAAGATGGGATTCGCTTTCGCAAGGGAGGCGATGACAAGGGGAGGCGAGGTGGTATTGGTCACAGGTGCTACTGAGGTATCTTTGCCGAACTGCCCTACGATTAAGGTCACCACAACTGAAGAGCTGCTGGATGCCGTAGTTACCGAACTTAGGTCCAAAAAATACGACCTCCTCATAATGGCCGCAGCACCCTTGGACTTCTCGATCTCAAAAAAGTCGGAGGAGAAGATATCAAGCGATGCGCCGGTCGAGCTGTCCCTGAAACCCCTTCCGAAGATCGCGAGGGAAGCAAGGAGCGCGTCATCCGACCTGTTCATAATTGGCTTCAAGGCGGAATATGGGTTGCAGACCGAGGATTTGAAATTGAGGGCCCAGACGCGCCTGCATGACTCTGGAATGGATCTCATAGTCGCAAACGACCTCTCTAAACCGTCTGCAGGTTTCGAGTCCGAGACAAACGAGGTTTACGTGCTAGACCAGAGTGGTCTCGTTTCACACATTCCTCTCTCTGCAAAGAGGGACGTTGCCAGCAAGGTGCTCGACTTATACCTAGCGAGGAGAGGCAGTTGATGCAGTCTTCCTCCCTGAAAGCAGACTACAAGGGTCGTGAGCGCGGCAGGGCATACGCACCTGGCCACATCACGGGTTTCTTCACGATCCATATGGACGAGTCGCCCCTTCTGTCAGGGTCCACTGGGGCAGGTCTCTGCCTCGAGGAAGGCGTTACAACGGAAGTGTCGGTTGAGCCTTCCAAGGTCCAGGAGCTTGTAGTAATGCTTAATGGAAGCACCATCGAATCTGCCCCTACCTGCAAGTCCGTCTTCAGGGCGATGGTTCATGGAGTGGATCCGGTGAAAATTACTGCGAGGCAGACTTCGCTCCTCCCTGCCAACTTCGGCTACGGTATCAGCGGTGCTGCTGCCCTAAGCCTGGGCTTTGCCATCAACGAAGCTATGGGCTTGGGTCTCTCCAAGGAAAAGGTCGGGCAGATAGCCCATCAGGCAGAGGTCGAGAACCTCACCGGCCTTGGCGATGTCTCCGCCCAGCTTGTCGGCGGTACGGAGGTGCGGCTGAAACCTGGCGCCCCAGGGATCGGTGAAGTGAAAAATCTTGACTTTGGCGACGGCTTCATTGTCATAAGCTCTCCGGTCGCCTCCTTCCCAACCAAGAGGATGATCACAGAAGAGCGGTTTGTCAAGAGGATAAACTCCTGCGGCGAAGTTGTGATGGGTTCTTTCCTGGAATCCCCCAAAATGGAGAACTTCATGCGACTCTCCAGGAAGTTCTGGGAGAACGTGGGAATTATGGGCGAGGACGTCGTGAAAGCAATCCAGGTATTCGAATCTGCTGGAATCCCATCGCCTTCAGCCAAAAAAGGGCTTGTCTTCGGTGCGGTCTACCCAGAGGACGTGCCAAAGATAATCAGCAAAATCATGGGTAAGCGGGAGTCATCGCCCGAGGGGTTCTCTACCGTAAACTACGATCTGGTCCACGGCCTTAAGATTATAATATCCAGGGTATCAAAGAGGGGGGCCTGCTAATGGGTATAAGACTCAAGATTCCAAAGAGCCACGTAAGGGCTGAGTCCTTGAAGAAGCGTGAGGCGCTGATAGACGCCGAGGAGAAGGGCATCGTAGCAAAGGCCGGTCTTATAGCTCATGGTAGAGGCGAGGCCTTCGACTACCTCATGGGTGAAGTTACAATACCGCCAGCACTGTTCGCAACAAGGGCAGCCGCTGCGTCGCTTATTCTGGCCGAGCACCCGATTATATCGGTCAATGGGAACACCGCAGCCCTTGTCCCAGCAGATGCCGTAAGCCTTGCGAAGCTCGTCCCAGCGGACCTAGAAGTCAACTTGTTCTACAGGAATAGGAGGCGCGAGATCGCAGTCAAATCCGCACTGATAAGGGCCGGTGCCAAAAAGGTGCTCGGGACAGGCAGCAGTGCCAGTGCAAGGATCCCCGAGCTTTTCAGCGAGAGGAGGCGGGTGGACCCCCGTGGCATCTACTCGGCCGACGTTATCCTCGTGCCACTGGAGGATGGGGACAGGACCATGGCCCTAAAAAAGATGGGCAAATTTGTGATCACCATAGATCTCAACCCGCTGTCGAGGACTGCTCAGACAGCTGACATAACAATAGTTGACAACATAGTTAGGGCATTACCGAACCTCCTTAGGGCAGTAGAGGAGTTAAAAAGGCTTAACGAGCAGGAGCTCAAGGGCATAATAGAGCGTTTCGACAACCGCAGGAACCTATCAGAGACTATACTCTTCATTAGGGACCGGCTGACTGCCATGGCTAAAGAGGAGTGAGCGTACCTGACAATCTTGGAAGAATCTGAAACATGAGCTTCCAGAAGATTTTCATAGTTGGCGCCGGCGCAATAGGCAGCTGTTACGGTGCCTTTTTATCAAGAGAATATGATGTGACCTTAATTGGAACTCGATCTCATGTAGATGCTATCAATTCGCATGGGCTAATGATTAATGGACACATTGAAGGCAAATTTCAGTTAAAGGCGGAGACTGCTATATCTGAAGTTCCTGCAAATTCGCTGATTGTTTTGACCACAAAGGCACAGGATGCGGTGAAAACAGCTACAAAGTTGAAACCATTGTTGAGAAATGACACGGTCTTCCTAGTCCTGCAGAATGGGTTAAAAATCAAAGAACTGATCCAGGAAGCGATCGGAAACCAAGTTGAGGTTGTGAGAGGTTTGGTTTTGATGGCAGCGGAGTTCTTGGAACCCGGAAAAATTACATTTTGGGAAGGCCCCACAATAATAGAACGCACAAAAACCGGAGAGAAACTCCAAGCTTTGTTTAAAAAAAGTGGATTGAAAACTAGGCTTACTGCGGACATCAAAAAAGAAGAGTGGAGTAAATTAGTCGTCAACTGTGTCATAAATCCGTTAACCGCTGTCCTCAGAGTGAGAAACAATGAAATCGACGCACCCCGCCTCAAAGAAATTAGACACAGAATTGTCGAAGAATGCTCTCTTGTAGCAGAGGCGGAAGGAATACATTTCGAGCACGGCTTGGAAACTGAAATAGACTGCAAGATTAAAGGTTACACCAACTACTCTTCAATGTATCAAGACGTCGTGAAGGGCAATAGGACCGAAATTAGCTTTTTAAACGCAAAAATCGTTGAACTAGGAAGGAAACATGGCATTAGAACACCGGTTAATGAAACATTGGTGGGTTTAATCAGATTCTTGGAGGCAAAGAAGTGAAACTCTACGAGTTCAGGAATCGAAAAGGTAAAGAAAAAATAATTATGTTAACGGCCTACGACTATCAAATCGCCAAAATACTCGACGAAGAGGTAATTGACATGATTCTCGTTGGTGACAGCCTAGGAATGGTTATGCAGGGTTACGCAGACACCAAGAGTGTGACAATGGAAGACATGCTGTATCATACTCGAGCCGTGGCTAGAGGAGTCAAAAAGACGCCCATAATTGTAGACATGCCCCTTAACAGTGACTCCACCATCGAGGACGCTTTGAGAAATGCAAAAAGCTTTTTGGATGCTGGGGCGCACGGAGTTAAAATCGAAGGAAACAAAACTAAGGTAATCAAAGCCCTGATAAGCGACGGAATTCCCGTGATGGGCCACATTGGACTCTTGCCACAGACAGCCCTCAGCTACCGAGTGAGGGGTAAAGCACCCAAAGACGCTCAAAAAATCCTCCAAGACGCTGTGCAGCTGGACAAACTAGGCGTGTTCACCATGGTCTTAGAATCAATACCTGAAGGCTTGGCCAAACAAATTACCAAAGCCGTAGATGCTCCAACCATAGGAATCGGTGCTGGAAAACACTGCGATGGGCAAGTCTTAGTGATAAATGACATGCTGGGACTTGATCTGACCTTCAGCCCGAAGTATGTCAAGAGGTATGCCAACCTGAACCAAATAATAAAGAAGGCGGTCGAGGACTTTAGACAAGAGGTAAGAGGTGGAGAATATCCCAACTATGAACACACCTATCACTGACCATGTTGGAGTTAAAACTGGTTACATAAACTTCAATAAAAAACACGACCATCAACTCTGGGATTCCTAGGGCATTCGTTGACAACTTCATCGGTTTCTGGATATCCTCACTCCCAGGCGTCACGCTCCCCATAGTAACGATCACCGCTCTCTCAGCGGCTCTGGTCGCCGCCCTTACTAGATTCTGTCCAACTGTCTTGACCAAGTGGGGCTCCAAAGCTGGTGTTGCAAAACTATAAGCAATAAAGGATGACGTTAGGGCGTGTAGCCCTTTGCAACTGATATATAACAGATCATTATATCTCAACTATTAACAATTAAATTACCATTAAGAAAAGACTTATTACATACATTTATAATCTATTTTTCTGCAAAATATTAAAGAATAATAAATGGTGGTTTTAAAATGTCAGATATTAAAAAAATAGCTCTTGCATATTCGGGTGGTTTGGACACCTCTGTCGCCATCAAGTGGCTGGGGGACAAGTACCACGCCAAAATTGTGACAGTGACCGTGAATCTCGGGCAGGGTGAAGACTTCAAGAAGATCGGCGATAAGGCGCTGATGGTGGGAGCTGAGAACCACTATACCATCGACTGCAGGGAGGAATTCGCAAAGTCTTACATATTCCCATCCATAAGGGCAAATGGCCTTTATGAGGGGAAGTACCCAATATCCACCTCGCTAGGTAGGCCTTTGATCGCTAGGAAGCTTGTGGAGGTCGCGCACAAGGAGGGTTGCGACGCTGTGGCCCACGGCTGCACAGGCAAGGGTAATGACCAGCTGAGGATTGAGATCTCTGCGAAAGCGCTCGATCCTGATCTGAAGATGCTCGCACCCACAAGGAACTGGGGGATGAGCAGGGATCAGGAGGTGGAGTACGCGAAGAAGTACAACATCCCCGTCTCAAAGGCAGCCAAAAAGTACAGCATAGACCAGAACCTCTGGGGGCGATCCATAGAGAGCGGTCCGCTGGAGAACCCATGGAACAGCCCTGAGGACGATGGTTGGGAGTGGACAAAATCCCCCGAAGCGGCGCCGGATAAGCCTACGGTCCTTGAGATCGCGTTCAAGGACGGGGTGCCTGTGGCGCTGGACGGGAAGAAGATGCCGCCGATCGAGCTCATCAATATGGTCAACAAGGTAGCGGGGGAGAACGGCGTAGGCAGGATAGACCACATGGAGGACAGGATAGTTGGCATAAAGTCGCGCGAGACCTACGAGTGCCCGGCAGCTGTCACCATAATTGAGGCGCACAGAGACCTGGAGAAGCTGATCCTAAACAGGCACGAACTGACCTTCAAGAAGCTGGTTGACGACCAGTGGACCTTCATGGTCTACGCCGGTCTCTGGGAAGACCCGCTGAGGGAGGACCTGGATGCCTTCATAAACAAGACCAGCGGGCGCATCGAGGGGCGGGTCAAGGTAAAGCTCTACAAGGGTTCGATGATGGTTGTGGGTCGGGAATCCCCGTACTCGGTCTACGATTTTAAGACAGCGACCTATGACTCCTCGTCGACGTTCGACCAGACCCTCTCGAACGGCTTCGTCCCACTGTGGGGTCTCCCGACGGTGGTCTCCAGGAAGGTAATGTCAAAGAAGCAGTGATGGCCATTGAAGATCACGCGTGGCGGTCGCCTCTTTGGGGATCTTACTGAGGATGTGGCGAAGCTCACCTCATCGTCCGAGCACGACCTCTACATCGCCAACGCTGTCATCGAGATAAACCTGGCTTACGTAGCCGTCCTCTCAAAGAGTGGCCTCATCAGCATGGAGGAGGAGCGCCTCCTCTCAGGAGCCCTTGAGGGGCTGCTTGGAAAGATAAAGTCCGTGCCCCCGGACATGGAGGACATACACATGGTCATCGAGGAGGAGGTGACCCGTAAGGTAGGCCATGAGGTCGGAGGAAAGCTCCACACAGGCAAGAGCCGTAATGACCAGGTAGCAACAGCCCTGCGCATGCGCTTGAGGGAATTCCTGATAGAGATCTCCGAAGAACTGGTAGACCTACAGGAAGTCCTCCTCGAGAAAGCCTCCTCAAACACAAAGGTCGTGATGCCCGGATTCACCCACCTCCAGCACGCGCAGCCAGTGACCGTCGCTCACTACCTCCTTGCGCACCACGATGCTTTCGCAAGGGATCTGGAGAGAATCTCATCCTGCTACTCAAGAGTGAACCGATCGCCGATGGGATCCGCGGCCCTGGCTGGCACAGGGTTCAAGATCGACAGGAGGCTGCTGGCTGGTTTTCTGGGCTTCGATGGCCTCGTCGAGAACACCATGGATGCCGTTGCCTCGAGGGACTTTGCCCTCGAGGCGGTCTCGTCCCTCTCTATACTAATGCTGAACGCCAGCAGGCTCGCCGAGGAGGTGGTGATATGGTCCTCCTATGAGTACGGCTACATAGACCTACCCGACGATCACTCCTCGACAAGCAGCATTATGCCCCAGAAGAAGAACCCCGTGACCTCCGAGATACTGAGGGCAAAGTCGGGCGATGTGTTCGGGGCTTTGACATCGATGGCAATCATAATGAAGGGGCTCCCGCTCGCCTACAACCTCGACATGCAGGAGGTTACACCTCACATGTGGCGGGCCTGCGGGGGTACCTCCCTGTCGCTGAGGGTCTTGACAGACCTTGTACGGAAGATGAAGTTCAATGAGAAGCGGCTTGGCGAAGCTGTCCGCAAAGACTTCTCCGTGGCGACGGAGCTTGCCGATCTCTTGGTTAGGGAGGGCGGGTTGCCTTTCAGGAAAGCCCACAATGCCGTCGGCGCCATAGTGCGCAAGCTGAGCCGTTCCTCCACCTCGCTGACCGAGGAGAAGCCAGAGGCACTCTCCAAGATGATCCTTGAGGAGTCAGGCGTGAAGGTTAAGGCAAGCTCGATAAAAAGAGCTGTGGAGCCCGTGAGCAACGTGAATATAAGGGCGACTATTGGCGGCCCCTCTCCAGGTGAGGTCGTGCGCATGATTACTGAAAGGAAGATCTCTCTAAGCCAAAGCCGCAGAGATATTCAAAAGAGAGTTGCCGCCTTGGACGCTAGTGGGAAGTCTATGCGCCAGGCTCTGAAGGCTCCCTAATACCCTCTTTTATCGCGTACTCCGCTACTTCTCTCACCCAAGCCCCCGTCATTTCATTGCTGGAAATCCCTTCAAGGTACTGCTCCCAGGTGAACCCCTTCCTCTCCTTCCAGACCTTGTAATGCTTGACCAGCCTCCTGAATGCCTCCCTGTGGTAGCGGCAGAGGGCATCATCACTTGGTCTTCTGCAAATCTGGCAGTTGCATTCCTTCCTTTGATGGACATTTGTCATTGATGCACAACCTCCATACCCTGTAACCGTAACCCCTGATCTCGACAATGGGCAACCCGCACGCCTTGCAGGTCTCTTTGGTCGCCTTTAGCTTCCCCCTCTGGGGTAGAGGCAGCGAGAACCTGCAGCCATTTGAGTAGTTGCTGCAGCCAACAAACCTCTTTCCCGTCCTCCTCGAATACACCACGGTGAGGCTGCCGCTGGCGCAGCTCGGGCACTTGCCTAGGACCGCCTTCTTATCCTTCAAAAAGTTCATGACCTTCAGCAGCTCTTCTCCGATGTCATCGTAGTCCTCAATTATCTTCTCGAAGAGAGGTTTAAGCTCCTCCAGCGCTTCATCTATGACCTCTTTTGGCTCCTTTGTGCCCAGCTCGATTGCGTCCATGTCGTTGCCCAGCTTCTTGGTCATGTCAACCTTCGTTAGCTCCGGGAAGAACTTTCTGAGAATAGAAAGGACCGACATACCCAGGTCCGTAACCTCAATCCTCCCGCCCTCTATGTACTTGCGCCTGTATAGTGTGTCTAGAATGTCCGCCCTCGTGGCCTTTGTCCCGAGGTTGTTCCTCTCCATGATGTAAAGGATGCTGCTGGGATTGAACCTAGGCAGCGGTGCCGTGAATCTGTCCTCGACCCAAACCCTGCTCATAATAACCTCTTCGCCTGCCCTTACATCAGGTATTCTTGTTTCCCTTATTGCAGCGTACGGGGAATACGCCCTCATCCAGCCCTCGGACGTTACGCTCTCCCCCCTCACCATGAATAGGTCCTCCTTGCCGCACCTGATCGTGATCGCAGTCAGCTTCCTGGATGAGTAGTCGCCGAAGGTGGCGAGAAACCTCTTGACTATAAGATCGAAGAGGTTGTACTCGTCCCTTCCTAGCCTCGCCTCAGGGGATTTGCCCGTGGGGTGGATTGCTGGATGTGCGGGGTCTGTCTTTATCCCCTCCCTTGGCCTCAGGGGCCTGCCGGAGGAGAGTATCTCACTGGCGAGCCCTCCATAGCTAGTGCTCCTCGCCAACCTCTCGAGTATGCTCCTCAGCCCAAGCGTCCGTGGGAGCTTTTGGCTCGAAGTCCTCGGGTATGATATGAGGGCACCAAGGTAAAGCCTCTCGGCCAGCTTCTGAGTCGTGGATGGGCTGAACCTGAAGACCCTAAATGCTTCCCTCTGAAGTGTGCCGAGGTCGAACGGGAACGGCGGCGGGATAATCGCCTCCTTCACATCAACCTTCTCAATTACCCCCTCCTTGCCGTTGCACCTGGCTGCTACCTGGCTGGCCTTGTCCTGCGACGATATCTGCTTCAACCTGTACGCCGCAGGGAACTTTGAGCCCCCTAGCTCTGCCTCCGCCCCTATGACCCAGAATGGGTCTGGGACGTGGAGATTAATTCCAAGCTCCCTCTTGTAGAGTATGTTGAGCGTCGGGCTCTGCACCCTACCCGCGCTCAGGACGTCAAACCTCCCAGAAATCCTACTCAACGCATCCATTAGTGCTCTGGAGACGTTTATCCCGAAGATCCAGTCTAACTCGTGTCTTACTTTGCCGGCGTTTATGACGTTGAAGTCGAGTGTGCTCATCATCTTCTCATAGGCTGCAACGAGGTCTGTCACCGTCAGAGTCGAGAACTTCATCCGCATAGCCCTTGCGTCCGCCCCGTCGCAGGCGTGTTTCAGTATCATGTATGCAATTAGGCTCCCCTCGGTATCGAAGTCGCAGGCGCTTACGAAGGAGTCAGCCTCCTTGGCAAGCTTCGAGATGGTGGCAATCCATGCACCCATCCTCCTTGAACCCTTCTCCACCTCACTTATGGGCGCCCAACCAATGTCGAAGACTGGGAAACTCCACCCAGTGCTGAGCTGCTTGACCGTATAAAGGTGGCCCAGTGCTGGAACCACAAGGATGTCCTTTTCGCCACGCTTGAACCTGTAGGTCGGCACAGCTCCGACCCGCTTCCTGCTGACCCTGCCTTCGCTGAGGGCGTAGGAGATCTTCTCGGCGGCGCTGGGCTTCTCGCAGAGGATGAGCTGGTACGCCATTTATCTCAAAGCTTATTATAAAAGCTACGATATTAAATCCTGTGCCTTCACTAAGCGGGATAAGGTCTAGATTTCTGCTCGCCACCCTCTCCATATTCTATGATGTTGCCTTCGTTGACCGGGTCTGGACCGATCCAGATTTCATGAGGACCACAATTGGACTCGTGGGGATATTCATCACAGCCTTGGTGGGAATAGCCTATTCTGTCGCCCGCCTAGCATTTGCTTTGGGCACGTCCCCGCTGGCGGATTCGGTACTCCTCTTGGGGATATTCCTCTTTGTTGTGGGCAGCTGGGGAGGCAGGATAAACATAGGCTTCGACATTGCCAATTCGAAGGAGACACTGCAGTCAAGGGGAACGGTATTCTGCGTCCTATCAGACACACGGCAATCCTCATCTTTCATCGAGGTTCTCATCAACAAAACCCAAGATCCGGCAGCTGGGAATGATTTAAAAGCGTCCGAATGCAATCTGGTATTTGCATCCGAGATCTGGGGTGAGTCCCTCGCCAAGAAAGGCCTCAACCTGCTCGGCGAAGTATTTACCAACAGAAATAAAGGTGATGTTATTGCCCGTTAGAATTATATGCCGCCAATGTAAGGCCGTACTTTACGAAAACCCCGAGCTGGTCTCACCCAAGGACATAATCGACAAATATGACTCGAAATGCCCCAAGTGTTCAGCGCCCCTTGACTTCGATGCCACAAGGCTCTCGATCTCGGTGAGCGAAGGTCAGGAGAGGCATGGGCTCCTCAGGATATTCCAGAAGTAACACTCTTACAGATGAACAGGTTTGGATCTAAACCAATGGATGGAAATTTACAGGGGGATAGCGCAGCGCCTGTGCCTGGATCCTGCAAGGGACGAAGAATCCACAAGGGTCCTCAATGAAATCCTGAAACATAAGGAGATAGTTTCCGAAGATTCTCTCAGGGCGAGGGTGCACGGGCGGGACGTTGCAGTATTCGGCGCTGGGCCCTCCCTCGAAGATGGGATCGATGCGATGCTATCGTCTGGACTATACCACAATTTCCTCCACGCAGCAGCTGATGGCGCCGTTACAGCATTCATCGAGCGGGGCAAATGCCCTGAACTGATCTTCTCTGATCTGGATGGCCCTGCCCATGATTTGATAAAAGCCAGCAGCTCCGGGAGCTGGATCATTGCCCATGCACACGGGGACAACATTCCCCTTGTGAGGAACCTCATCCCGATGCTGAAGGGTCGGTTATTGGGCTCGACACAGGTCAACCCCATCCCCCCGCTAGTTCTTGACCTTGGTGGATTCACGGATGGCGACAGGGCGGCCTACTGGGCGGATGGTTTGGGTGCCTCCCACATGGTCCTCGTTGGCATGGACTTCGGGGAAAAAGTCGGGCGATATTCCAAGGGAGGGTTGACCGGCGAGAGGCTGAAGCGCAAGCTTGAGAAGCTGAAGATAGGTTCCGAACTGGTCAGCTTACTTGCACGGCGCAGGGAGATACTGAACCTTTCCGCCGCTCCGATCTTAAACGCAAAAACCATTGATCTTAATGACCTTGCAAAGATCATAAAAAGATAAATCCTACCTCCCCCAATCTCCTCTCTGACCGCATATGCCAGAATCTATTGTTGTTGGCAGCAGTGTCATTAAAACGGGGCTCTGTTACGCCAAGACTCACGAGTGGATAAATCTCGACGAATCTCCCTCCACAGTGGGGATATCCGACTACGCCCAGAAGACCCTTCACGACCTTGTATATGCCGAGCTACCCAAGGTTGGCCAGCTTATCAAGATGGGTACAACCCTCTGCACGCTGGAGTCAATAAAGGCTGTGGCAGAGGTGTATGCGCCGGTGGATGGTGTTGTTAAAGAGATCAATACCGATCTGAGCGATAGACCCGAACTGATTAACAAGGACCCGTATGGAGCTGGTTGGCTCGTGAAGTTAGAGGTCAAGGGGGAAAATTCTCTGCTACTGAAGCCCGAGCAGTACGCTGAAATTGTGAAGAATCTTAAGTGATCTGGCTCTTTCTTGGTTTTCAGTTTATGCAACTCTGACCATTCTGAAAACCCCATAATCCACTAGGACTTTGATGGCCCCCCTAAACATGGTGTCGGCATAGCCGTCCCCTGTGTCGACCCTCAGCACTTCAATGCCATCAAGCTTGTCCTGCGTGGATATCACCGTTACCCCCTCCCTTCCTGATCTCCGGAGCACGGCAGCGCTTATCTGCTGGTTGCCACGCCCGAATATGAAGCCTTGCCTCCCAATCGGCGAGACTACAATGTGGAAGGGCTTCCCAGAGGTGAGCTCAAGAACCTCCGACTCATTGGCATCCTTGCGGATCAGCCTCCCGTCAGCTACTAGGTCGACACCGAGGAGCGTGAAATCAATGCCCAGTGCTTCGTTGATGGACTTGACGGTGCTTCCAGGACCGAGGACGTAGATCACTCCCGCCTCCATGTTCTCCGCAATCCACTTGCCCAAGGCTTTCTTATTCTCGTCGACCTCGTCTGTAACGGGCGTGGGCGCTTTCATCCCCTGGATTGCCATTGGCTCGTAGGGGATCGTAAGGTACCCGTAGAGCTTTGAGGAGAGCCTCCCATCCCTAAATGCCTCCTCGTCGACATCGGCAACCTCCGCCTCCCTCACTGGGAGTTCCCCCCATATGAATTTGACAACTATCTCTGCCGCCATGCCTGGGCTTACTGCGAATGCGCCGCTCTGCATCTTGACCCCTGCCGGCACCCCCAAGGCAGGAAGCCTCTGGTCAATTGAATCCATTACGTCCCTTGCCGTGCCGTCCCCCCCGCAGAATGCAACAATGTCAGCTCCCGACTCCTCCATCGCCTTAGCTGCCAACTTCGTGTCTTGGGCGCCTGTCTCCCCCTTCCTCCCTCCTACAACCCTGCAGGCAATGCCCAACTCTGCGAAAACGCGCTCGCCCATCTCGCCAGGGCACGTCAGGAACTCTATGGTCCTGGCGAGCGCACCGAAGGCTCTGAGGAATTCCTTAGCTCTCTCCCCTGCAACCGGCTTTGCACCGAGGGCGATGGCCTTCGCGAGAGTCGCTCTTCCGTCCGTGCCTTTCAGCCCAACAGCTCCTCCCATGCCCGCTATCGGGTTCACAATAAGGCCTACCATTTTCAATGTCTGCACCCTCGATTCGATATCAGCTTGGCTGGAGCTCATCAATGCCGATGGTGAACTTGTCTTCCTCTATCTCCCATTCTTCAACAAACTTTGCCTTCATCGCTTCCTTGGCAGTCACCGCGAACTCCTTGGCCCTTACCTCCATGGATATCTCCATTGCCTTCCCGAGCAGCAGCTCCCTGTTCTCCTCGTTCGGCGTGAATATGATTACCTTGATGTAGGCGTCCACCCTCAGGTTTGCCTTCTTCCTCATCTCCTGCACCCTCCGCACGATGTCCCGCATAAGCCCCTCTGCTATGAGGTCCTTGCTCTTCGTGGTGTCTATATAGACGACGCCGAAGCGCGACTTCACCCCCTTGTAATTCTCGGGGAGCTTCTCCTGCACCGTTACGTAATCCTTCTTCAGCTCGATCTTCTCGCCATCAAGGTCCAGCAGCACGGGCTCCCCCCTGCTAAGCGCGTCTAAAGTTGCTTTGCCATCCAGTCCTGCTATGAGCTCTGCCACCCTTCCGCTCCTGGCCCTGAAGATAGGCCCAAGGGCCGCCCTGTTGGGGGATAGCACGACCCCCTTCATCTCCTCCTCCTCCCGCGGGGTTATGACCTCTACCTCTTTCACATTTGTCTGTTCCAGGACTATGCCCCTCAGCCTCTTCATTGCCTCCCTCACCCTCTCTTCGTCCGAGACAACCTTGAGCCTCATTAGCGGCTGCCTGATCTTCACCCTGGCAGACTGCCTCGCGCTGTAAGACGCCTCGATCACTTCCTTTGCGATCTCCATATCCGTCTCGAGGCTCTCGTCCTTCCATGCGCCTTCCTGCTTCGGCCAGCCCAGCATGTGGACGCTCTCGGGCATGCCCGGCATTCCACTGAACATGTCTTGGTAGATCTTCTCGGACGCGAAGGGAATCACCGGGGCAGCCATCTTGAGATAATTGAGTAGAACGTGAGAGAGCGTTGCGTAGGCAGCAATCTTGTCCGGATCCTCCTCCTCGGACCAGGTCCTCTTCCTTATGAGCCTGACGTACCACCTGCTCAGCTCCTCCTTCATGAAGTCCTCCATGGACCTGACAGCCTCGAAGATCTTCAACCCGTCCATGGATGCAGTTGCCTCTTCGACCAGCCTCTCGAACCTCGATAGCACCCACCTGTCCTCAGCCCTCAATACCCCCCTGAGAGTCTCGAGTGGGTGCCTCTCCATAGAGAACCTGTCCAGGTTCATGTAGAGGCTAGCGAAGTAGTAGGTGCTCCACATGATGTTTATGAACCTTGAAGTCTCCTCAACCGCCTTCCAAGAAAACCTCAGATCTTCCCAGGTGGTGCAACCTAGCTCGTACCACCGAAGGGTGTCCCTTCCGAACTTCTCTATAACCTCTTCAGGGAAGACCACGTTCCCGAGGGACTTGTGCATCGCCCTCCCGTCCTGGTCGATCGTGAATCCGTGCATGAGGACCCGCCTGTAGGGGGTTGTTCCGAACGCTGTCACACCGCAGACCATCAGTGTGTAGAACCAACCCCTTGTCTGGTCGTGCCCCTCAAGGATCATATCCACCGGCCACCAGTACTCGTATCCCTTCTTATCCGCTGGGTAGTGCAGGGTTGCGAAGGATGCCGAGCCAGAGTCCATCCATACGTCAGCTACGTCGGGTACCCTTCTCATTGTTCCACCACAGCCACACTTCATCTCGATCCCGTCAACCCATGGCCTGTGAAGTTGGAAGTCGGGGTTAGACTCTGCTGCCTGGTAGGAGCCCGCTGCCCTACGCTTCAGATCCTTCCTGGATCCGAAAACCTCGTAGTTGCCACACTTCTCGCACACCCATATGGGTAAAGGTATACCCCAATACCTCTGCCTGGAGATGACCCAGTCCTTGGCATTCTTTATCCAGTTGCCGAACCTTGACTTCCCTGCCCAGTCCGGAACCCAAGTGACCTTCTCGTTCTCCTCAAGCAGAGTTTCCTTCAGGTCTGTGACCTTGATGAACCACTGGGAGGCGATCCTCAGTATAAGTGGCGTCTTGCACCTCCAGCAGTGGGGGTACCTGTGCTTTGTAAGCTCCACCTTGAAGAGGAGACCCTTCCTCTTGAGGTCCCCAATGATCACCCTATTTGCGTCCCGCACGTTCTCCCCGGCGTATTTACCCCCTTCAGTCGTGAATCTTCCTCTCTCGTCTACGGGGCAGAAGTCGGGTAGCCCGTAGATCTCGCCAACGGCGTGGTCCTCTTCGCCATGCCCCGGCGCGCAGTGGACGCACCCAGTTCCCTCCTCCAAAGTGACGAACTGGTCGGACAGGACCACCATGTGCGCTGGCTTAAGTTGAGCCTGAAAGGGGACCTCCTCCAATAGCGGCGCAACATAAACGAGCCCCTGAAGGTCCGTGCCCGTCATGGTCTCCAGTACCTCGTAATCCTTGCCCACCTCCTTGAATACCTGCTCCAGCCTCTCCTCTGCAACTGTATAGATCTCGTCCCCCGATCTTACTCTCGCGTACCTGAAGTCAGGATGGACCATGACCGCCACGTTTGCCGGCAGGGTCCATGGGGTTGTGGTCCATATTATGATGTACTCCTTCTCCTTGCCCTCGAGCTGGAACTTGACGTAGATCGACTCCTCCTCTACGTCCCTGTACTCGTCCGTTGCCTCGTACCCAGCGAGCACGGTCTCGCACCTTGGGCACCAGTGGACGATCTTCTTCCCTTTGCCGAGGAGCTTCTTCTCCTCTGCCCTGCTAATCAGCCACCAGACAGACTCTATATAATCATTATCTAGCGTCCTGTATGGTGCTTCCCAGTCCAT
Source organism: Candidatus Methanomethylicaceae archaeon (assembly GCA_015660995.1). Classification (GTDB taxonomy): domain Archaea; phylum Thermoproteota; class Methanomethylicia; order Methanomethylicales; family Methanomethylicaceae; genus JACTUC01. The sequence goes on from JACTUC010000007.1 coordinate 29,607, forward strand.
CCATACGCCCAGGTTCTTGAACTGGGTAGTCGCGACCTTAAGATTCTCGATGGCGAAGCTCTTGCAAACGCTGATGAACTTCTCAATGCCCATGACCTCGATGTCCTTCTTCGACTTTATTCCGATCTTCTTCTCCACCATGACCTCTATCGGCAGACCGTGCATATCGAAGCCGGGCTGGTCCCTCACGATGTACCCATTCATTCTAAGGTATCTGATGTAGGCATCCTTGAGCGTTTTGTTCCAAGCAGTCCCTACATGGATCGGGTTGGTAACATACGGGGGACCGTCGAGGAAATAGAACTTCTTCCCAACTTTCCGCGCCCTCAGCTTCTCTGGGATCTTCGAGGATTCCCAGTACCTGAAGACCTCCTCCTCAACAGGGCCGCTCCTGTAGTCCTTAGGCATCGAGCCTACGAATGCCATGACTTTATACCTCGGGTAACGGGGAATCTACTCAACCATGAATATTAAACGTTCCGCCCTGATCGTATAGTTTAAATGTCTCTCGTTCGATACATTTCTGTCTTAACAGGGGATAGTTGATGCGCTTCAAGCTTCCTGACCTGCCTGATTTCCCTGAATTGCCCGGCTCAGAGCGATTCAAGTCCAGGAAGTTCACAATCCTCGTTTACGCAAGCCTTGCCTCGATCCTGGCGCTAGCTATTGTGATAAGGCTCCTGCCCCTGCAGTGGGGGGTCCATCTGGACGAGTTTGACCCCTATATTCAGTACAAGGGAGCAAGTTACATCGTAAACAACGGCTTCATGGCTTATTTCAGTTGGTTTGATCCTACTCGATGGGCCCCTTGGGGACAGTATGTCGGTTCAGCGCTCCCCTTCGGAACACCTGCCACGGGTGCTGCTGCCTACCTCTTACTGAATTTGATAGGCATTAACATTCCACTGCTGGACACAGTCTGCTTTTGGCCTGTCTTCTCTGCAGCGCTGTGTATCGTACTGCTATTCTTTATCGGTTCTTTTCTTGTAAACAGGGGCGTTGGTCTTTTCACTGCCCTAGTATTTGCAATTGACCCAACTTCAATACAGAGAACATCTTTCGGGTTCTTTGATGATGAGACTACAGGTCTCTTGGGAATGTTCGCTGCAATCCTATTCTTTCTCATGGCGATAAGAAGCGAAAAGCTATGGAAGAATATCTTCTACTCGGTCATAAGCGGACTCGGGCTCGCCTACATGTCATTATCTTGGGGGGCATACCTCTACCCTCTCAACCTTTTCGCATTGTTTGTCATAATATTCGCTGTATTCGGAAGATGGAGCAGGAGACTTGCGGTTCCTATCACAATCATAACCTCTATAACAATGTTCGCATTGGCCATTAATCCTAACCACGGGATCAGCCAAGCGATCTCGCCGTACACCATTGCCCCAATATTGGCCGTAGTACTATCAGTTATTCTTGGCTTGTTTGAGCATATTGAGGACGACGCTAGAAGGCGGAAAATATCAATAGTCTCCGTCTTAGGTGTTGTGGTCGGATTTTTTGCTCTGACTGTTGCAGGAGTATTTGGTGCGATCGGAGGCAAGTTACTTAATTTTATAGATATCGTTGCTCGATTGTCAACTCCTATCGTAGGTACGGTAGGAGAGCAGTTCCCTTCAATCTGGTACAATTACTTCTATACATACCACATTCTTATCATACTCGGTGCGGTCGGCGCCTACATAGCTGTGAAGCGGCAGAAATACAGGGACATATTCATAGTCCTCTTCGGACTCATGGCAATCTATGGCGCTGCATCGTATGTGCGATTAATGATCGTCGTTGCTCCCAGTATTGCCCTTCTCGCAGGCCTTGCCATGACCTCGATCCTGGGCTATGCCTACCAATTGATAAAACAAAAGAGTGAGAAGAAGGGCCGCGCGACATTTCTTAACAAATGGTACGGCATACTGATAATCGCAATTATCATAGTTGCAATGGTGCCAATAGTCTACCCCAATATACAGGCAGCAGATAGACCAACAATGATAGTGTCTGCCAGCACTGGCTACGTTACAGAAATTCCCGACTGGGAGGAGGCCCTGAGCTGGATGGCTAGTAATATTCCCTCGACTGCAGTCGTAGGTGAGTGGTGGGACTACGGCTATTGGATCAACATTATGGGGAACTGCACTGTGATCTCAGACAACGGAACAACCAATGGTACACAGATCACCTTAATCGCCGATGCTTTCCTGAACAACGAGACATACGCGTTGTCCATATTCAAAAATATGAACGTGAGCTATGTGGTGGTCTTCGAGCCTTGGACATACTACAATGTGGGGAACAACACAATTGGTCTGCCTCCATGGTCCCAGCTCGGTGACTTTGAGAAGTCTACTGCCATGATGTCGATTGCCGGTTACAATGTCTCTAACTATATCAAAGACGTTTCGATCAGCACAACTTCTGGAACTATCAGCTACCCGCTCCCTGCAGGACCAAGCGCAGCGAACTGTACGCTTTATCAGATGCTCTTCGATCCCTGGACTGCTGGCTATGCGACCTTGGGTGTGACGATTGAGCCTCTTCAGCACATGTCGCTCGTCTACGCCTCGCCCCATTACTGGGTGCTGATCTACGAGATCAGCTATCCATAAAAAACTGGCAATCTGATGGAAGAGGCTACAATCAAGTCCTTTGGCTCTCTTCCTTGTTCTTAAGCTTCAGCGCAAGCCTGAATTTGCTGTACTTGTCGTCAGGGGAGAAACGAGCAGGGTGGGGGTTCTTAAGGTTCCCGCCACAGTGCGGGCAGGTCTCCTCGCTCAGGGTATACTCGCCGCATATGGCGCATTTCCTTATCATCCCTTTCAAACGCATTCACCTTACGAAGGAGCCTGATCCACCGGCGGAAGTGATCTTGGCAATTATGGCGTCCGTGGTCTGCTTCATCGAGTCCTCTGCTGTCTTGTAGTTATTAGCAGTGACCCTCACCCTGTAGCGGGGGGCGCCGTCGTACGTGATCTCAGTCTTTATTCCTGTTTTAACGCTCGCCCTCTTCCCCTCGAGGAGTGCCTTCTTTATGTCTTCGAGCCCCCTCGGCTTGGGGGAGGAAAGCTGCAAAGTCCCCTTTACCTGCACGATGGGTGGCTCCACATGATCCTTGGCTATCTCGTAGAGCGCCTTCGCCCAGTCCTCTGGAATGCCTGTTGCTTTGACCGCGTCGGGTCCCTTAGCTGACAGCGCCTCCAGCGAGCTGTAAAGGTCACCGAAGTGATCCTCAAGCGGTATGCCGACAGTCTTGACTGCCTCATCGTAGTCTTTGTTGAGGGTCTTGGCGGCGCTCTCGAGCAGCTTCTCGGCCTTCTTTGACTTCTTGTACTGAATGAGCTTCTCCTTCTTCTCCCTCTCGGTAACTTTCCTCAGCGAGAGGTCAACGTGGCCCTTCTTCTCATCAACCCTTATGACTTTCAAAACGACCTTCTGCCCTTCCTTGACGAAGTCCTTTATGTTCTTTACCCAGGTAGACGCAACCTCGCCTATGGGGATATAGCCGTTCTTGCCATACTCATCGACGCTGACATAGACGCCGTGCCCCTCTAGCTTCACTGCCGTGGCAATTACATACTCGCCCGGCTCGGGGTAATCCTTCCGCCTGAAGACCATATATTTACCACCAATACGTAGATGATATTCAGTGATGATAACTAAGAAATTAGTTATAAGGATAGCGGGCTAAAAACGCCCGAAAAAGGCTAAGTGATCTCTTTAACGTTGTCCGACAGTATCTTTGACTTGCCGCCAGTTGGGTAAGCGAGTTCCTTGCCGCAGATGGAGCACTTGACCACCGATGCCACATTGGAGAAAATTGTCTGTTCGTTGCCGCACTCCGAGCATTGGACTTTGAAGAACTTGCTTCTCGGCACGGGCGTAAGCATCTCTTTTCTCTTCAAACAAAACACCTCAACCAATTTCTAACTTCTTGAGCCTAATGCCCTTCCTCTGGTTCATATAACCGCACTTCTTGCACTTCAGCTTGAGGCTCAGCTTCTTTGTGGTCTTTGCCGTCCTCTTCTGGACTGGCTTCCTTGAGCTACCATACCCTTTCTTCTTCCTGTTGTACCTTCTCGTACCCTGAGCCATCTTCCTCTCCTTTCCCTTCTTGTAGAGGGTGACGCTGTGAGCCGTATAAACCTTACACCTCGGGCAGTACGTGTTTATCTCTTTTGGAGCTTTCATCTTCTATGACTTCCTTTGTATCTCGGTTGCTATTCCCCTCTTGATGAGGGCATCTGCATTTTGCAGGGGTAGCAGCACCACGTCTTCGCTCTTAAAGGGGCCGTAGGTTTTTAAATCTGCCCCTACGAACGATGCAACATCTCGGAGCAGCCTGACTAATATTTTTTTCGCACCCTCTACCTTTGCCGGGGGCTCCTTGGGCTGTTTTGGCACGGTTAGTTCATCATCAAAAAGAGTGTCATCAGAAACCACTTCCGCTGCAAGGACCCTGCAGGCTTTCTCCTTCCTCAATGTTGCAATTTCATTCAGTACATGTTTCACCCTCTCCACCTCGGCCATCCTCAGCTTCGAAGGCACGCCGTTCTCACTGCGCCCCAGGTCTTCAAGAAATCTCTTGACCTCGTCGCTGAACCCCGGTGGAGCCTTCTGGAGATCCTTCAACTCCCTCTCATTCATCCAGAACTCCAGAATCCTCTTGTACATAAGATTGCATCCTATCATACAGGTTTAGCGGCGCCTTTACAGATCATGTATATACCAAGCGCCATAGGTACCTCGATCTCTTTTCGATCCTTTTCTTTTATGGGGCCTATCTCGGTATCTCCTATCCTAATTTTAGGAACATCTTTTACATATACCTTTATTGAACCATTTTTGAAAGCTATTGCATCTCCTAAAGGGTCAAACCTTTCAAGATCATTATAGCTTATTCTACATGCCCTTAATCCGGATTTTCCATGAAGGCTATTTGGATATCTTATTAATCTCTTAGTATCGATCGTTACTCTTTCATCAATATTACAAGCCATGTCTTTAATGGCTTCTAAAGCTATAACATAAAATTTTTTAATTTGTGCTTCGCTTAATCCCCCCCACCACGTAGGAGAACCTGAAATTTTTTGTAGTACTCTTTCTCGATACTCTTCTTCATCTTCGTTTTTTTCTTGAAGATAAAGCTTCTTCAATTCCTTCGAATTGCATTTGTTTAGATGAGCATAAACTGACTTTGCCAGTCTTCCCCGCCAGCCTTTGTTATATATATCAGGACCCATCAGGAGTGGGTCTTTCTTACTGATTACTTTAAAACCATGTAGATCTGGCTTAAGACCTAATCCTCTTACGTAATCAGCTATTTCTCTTCTGCCATCATTATTCAGAATCTTATAACTATCATCAATAACGTGCAGATGATATCCTCGATGACCTGAAAAGCAAATTTCGATTTTGCCCTCAGATAATCCAAAATCTGGTATAAGATAATCATCAATAAGTTTGAAGATCTCTTTTTTTGCAACTAGAAGACACTCGTCGCATACCCATGTGTTGGTTGATATTCGCTTCTTCTTGCAATTGGGGCATTCTTCAGGTGGAAAACCTACACCTCCCTCGTTGCAATCAAGACATTTCCATGTGTCATGATTTTTTTTACATTCTGTTGGAATATGATCTGCGTCAATATCAAAAATTAAATCTGCCCCGATCCATCCTTTTCTTCCCATGTTAGAATCTTGAGGATTTTGATAATATGCTGATGAATAATATAGATGCGCTGGAGGTCTAATGGTAAGATAATCTTTCATCTCTGCCTCATTTTCGAATGACATGTGCCTAATCATCGTTTGTTCATCAAATTGTAAGAATGCAAATTCTCGTTCTCGAAAATGTAAAAGTGATAGATCTTCTTTCCTTAAGGATTTGTAATAATGTTGGAACTGCTCAAGAACAACATTATACATTTTTCTGCAACCTCTTGCGGACTTTTTTCAATTCTTCACTTTGTTCTTGAGGAACGGGTGAGGGTCTTTTTTTCATCTCCTCTATCTTCTTTCGATAATAAATCAAAGGATACCAAACTTCTTCACACAAGGCATCTGGACCAACACATAAACCGAATGATCTCAACACATCGCATTTTGGCATTTTATATTTTTGTTTTGACCCTATTTCACCAGCTATATGCTCTATTTGATATCGTGTTTTCCCCTCATCAAAATCGGGAACTCTGCTAAAAAGCTCGAGCACATCTTCGACTTTTTTCCCGACATTTAGCATAAATGTGGAAATTGTAAATCTAGCCATGTGCGAAAGATTTTTTCCAGACTCGATATCATTTAACATAGCAATTACACATGGTGGCTTCGCTTCTTCGACCCATATTAATGGGGTTTCTTCATCGTAAATATCCTTTTTTTGCTCAATTATTTTTGTAATATTTATAAGATATGGCTTGAATTTTTCAGGCAGCTCAAACTTTCTCACTTCTTCTTCCATAGCTCTCTTTTTGATTTTATTTTCAGCTGCTCCTGATAGCAATCGCGCATATTCTAGGTTCCGGAGATATACCTTGCCCTTGTCGACATATCTATTGATTAGCTTCCACTCAGCTGAATGAAATTGAGGCGCGATCTCAAGATAATTTGCTACACTGATGGAAAATTGAAATTTTGCTTCCTCTTGGTTAATATTGATCGATTCAAGATCCCATCCAAATCCACTTTTCGCGATTTCAATAATATGTTCAGGATTTTCGTTCAAAAGCAACGTTTTTATTCTTTTCTGCTCAGATGTCGCAAACCGATTAATCACCCATTCTTTCTTCAAGCCAAAAAGGAATGCTAGTGCAAGAGGGTATGCTAGAATATCGCTGTCAGGATCTTTGATATTAGTAGTGAACATATTCCCTTCAATATTATCTTGTATCCACTGTGTGGCTCTTGGAATAATCGATGGATAGTCCTCGATTGATAGTTCTCTTAAATTCACCCCAAAATTCTCAACAAAATTTGTTGCTTCCTTCAGAAATGGGTAATTAGCTTGATCTTCCTTTGTAAGGAATACCCTTTTTTGCATCTTTACCATCAATTATGGTTATCAATCTTAATAATAAAATAAAAAACTACTCTGCTTCCATCCTTGGCGCAAGGTAGTATACTATCTTGCCGCCACTGGCAAGGTTGAAGTCCAGCCTCATCGGCATGTCGGTGGAGAACATAATGGCGGCAATCTCCGAAAGCCCCGATGCAACCATCATCTTGCTCAGGTATGTCAGGCTGTACAAGGCATGAGCAGGCTCCTTCATCTCCATTGAGAGAATCTCCCCGCTCTCCTTGGTAATCACGACATCAACCTCTCCCCTGTCACCATTTGCGCTTATCTTCAGCTGCCCCTCCTCTGCGTTGACCTTTACGAAGTCGCTCACAACCTCAGCGTCCTTTATCGCCTCAAGGAGCGTGCCTGCGGGGGTCTTGATTGTCACGTTGAACGGTATCCTCGGTGCGGAGAGCTCGTCCTTGCTCAGGTCCAGCAGCGGCAGGGAAAAGGTCCTTGAAGATTTGCCCTTGAACCTAAGCTTCAGCCTGGCTTCGTCGTCCCCCTTCTCCAGCTCGAGCTTCTCGCTCGAGCCGGCCCTCTTCATTATGTTCTTCATGTCCTCGAAATTCACGCCGACGGGGGTCTCGGTAGCGCACTCGAACGACTCGAATGTCGCCTTGGGTAGTTCCATGTCCACCATGGCCACCCTTGACGGATCCATTGCCCTCAACCTCACACCTGTCGGATCTACGAGGAAAACCCCTTCCTCCACGAGAGTTGATATAGATTCTATTACGTTTTTCCAGACTCTGCTGTCAGCGAGAACTGCTTTAAACACAAAATTGCCTCCGCGATTTAACACTATACTAAGTTTGACTACTTAAAATCTATTCGGGTTCTGAAAAATCTTTTAAAGCGATAACCCCGGCCTGCAAGACGGGGCAGTTCACTCATACTCCCTCCACGTATGCTTGCATTTTGTGCACTGGTAAAATCTCGTGGATGCCTCGTCAGCGCTCCTTGTCTGCATCATCCAGTAGTAGGCTTTCGTGTTGCCGCATTTGGGGCACTCGGCCTTGGTTATTGGCAAAGTTCTGTCGTCCCCCTTCGTTGTATCCTTGACGATGACCGTTTCCCGTGGCTTCTCGATGCTCTCTACGAACCTCTGACTCTCGCTGGAGCCCAGTGGCTTCTGGAAGCCGCACTTCCTGCAAAGCAGAACCTTCTTCTTGCGGTCTTCGAGGAGTACGCACTTGCAGCTGGGGCAGAATTCCAAAGCTGGCTTCACCGCCTCTCCAAATCTAGATGGGCGATTTTAACCTTTCTCTTAAGAATGAGCTTACCCCTTCAACCATAACACGTGCCTGCTTCTGGTTCCTCTGCCCAAGCTTGAATGCCTCTTTTCCATTCTCTTTCATCCACGATTCTAGGTTTTCTAAACCTTTGTTGCCAAAGTATTCAGTCATCGCCTCCCCAAAGGCTATGCCATTCAGCTCTAGGAAATACTCGGATCCACCCAACCAGCCCTTTATGCCCTCCACAGAGCTGCACCCGGTCGCGATCAGCATTCCATCCATCCAGCAGCCCCTGAAAATTATTGCAATGACCGAGACCGGATCTTCTTTCATGACTTCGATGTACGCAATCCGTGCCTCTCTCTTCAGGTTCTTAGGCGTTTGGGTCACCACGCTCGATTATTTCAACTGCTAACTTGATCAGGTCAGAAAATGCCTTTGCCGACAGCTCTCTCTCTAGTGCCCTGCTCTCATATTCGCCCTTGGACATGCTCGTGGCCAATATGTCAACAGCTTCATCGAGGCTGAGGCGCTTGCCCATCCAGACATGTGCCAGCAGAGCCTCTGCGATGTCCCCACGCTCCCCATGGCTGAGCCTCGAGGGAACAGGCACTTTGGCAATCTCAAGCGCCATCGAGAGGACCCTGTCCGGGACCTTCTCGCCGAACGGTATGCCCCTTACCCTAGTCTTGGCGGATGAATATGCAAAATTCACAAAGGCATCCCCGAGGCGTGAGAGGCCCTTGTCCCTCATCAGGGCAGATATGGTCTTCTTTATTGCCTCATCCACGCTGCGCGTCCTCTTCTAAACGATCTTCTTGAACTTGTCCTTGAACTCTTTAGTCTCTGACTCGATCTGCGAGATTGCCTCCAGAAGCGCATCCTTGGGTTTCTCTTTGCCGTCGGTCTGGATAACCACATATATCCCGCCGGTCAGCGGGTGGACTATCTGGTAGCCTGCGAACTTTACGTGCTTGTTCTTGAGCAGAGTTGCCCTCAGCAGGTTGCCAACGGTGTGGTCCTCGCCTGATATCTCGATCTCCAGCTTATTCTCGCTCTCTTTGACGATCTTTACCGACATCTTTCTAGACCTCCTTCAACAGATATGAGCGTGATATTTTCTTCCTCTCAAAAAACTTGTCCCTCATACAGAACAAGCCTCCTCTCTTGAAGACCAGCTCCTCGCCACACCTCGTGCAAGTGGCGTATATTACACCCAGATCGTCGTCTGCGGTGGATAGCTGGTAAGGCGCCCATGAAGTCATCACCTTAGCCAAGATCCTGTCATTGAGGTTCACCGCATCGAATATGGTGTTCACGTAGCTCTTTGCAACCTGGGAGACATGCAGCACCCCTGAGAAGTTGCCAGACAGCGGCTTCTTCCCCTTGATTGCAACGATCGTCACGCTGCATGAATCCTCTTTGGCGCTGGCGATAACACCCTCGACTATGTCCCCCAACTCTGGGATAGCGACCTTGTTCTCCGCCGTCACCCCTATCTTCTTGTTCTGGCTGTCCAGGTCAACGGCACCGTAAGTATTGGAATAAAGCTCGCCATCCTCAACGTAAACATTGTTGCCCGGGACGTACTCCTCTTCAACCCCGAGTAGCTCGCCAGGCACTGCAACTTTCTTCTTTTCATTTGTCAACAAGTTCCCCTCACAATTCTGTAAAGATCAACATCAAACTCATGAAACTTCTTTTTATGGAAGTGATATGTAGGGGGTAGTTTTATGTTTAACGGAAGGATCTCGTCCACTTTCCCTCCCAGATCCCTGACGTAGCTTCCGATGAACTTCCTTACCCCCTCGTCCCCCCTGTGGAGGGAGTATACCGTCTGCCCCGCTCTGATGCCTGCCTTGAGGAAAGCCCTGTCCGCCTCCCTCTCCCTTATGCCAAAGGGCGGATTCTGGATTATCACGTCCACGCTGATCGAGAGGTCATTGACTCCGCACATCAGGAGATCGACCCTGTCTCCAAGGCGGAACTTCTCCACAACCCCCCTTGCCTTGGAGAGCGCTGGGGCGTCTATATCGACGCCGACGACGTAGTCCGCTCCCATCAGCGCCGCGCCGGCGGTGAGCATGCCCGTGCCGCAACCTAGGTCCCCTACAATCCTCCCCTCGAGGTCCTTGTGCCTAAGACCTATGTACCATAGGATCTCTGCCGCTGCGGGCGCCGGAAGCCTGTACTGCTCGAGTTTCAACTTTGGGGCGTCGAAGTTCCCGATCCTCTCCAGCAGGATCTCGAGCTCGCTCTTGGAGGTTATCACGCATCATACCCTCTTGAGCAGCTCCTCCGCATCCTCCTCGTTCAGAACTGGCTTGCCGAAGCTTTCTTGGTTGTCCAAGGATATCCTGGGGCACCCTGTGATGATGAACGCCTCCACAAAAGTGAAGGGAGCCATCCTCTCCCAGTTCACCTCATCCATGGCTATCAGGTACGCTCTCTTCCCATGCCCCTCCAGGTCACGCTTCAGCTGGAGCGCAGGCTCTTCGGCGAACTGTCCTGTCTTGGTCACCATTATTATGCCGAAGCTCTTTGCCTTAGTCGCCTCCATTATGCCCCACCACCTCTTAGCCAGGACCTTCTTCTTGAGCTTCGCAAGATCGCGAACCTCGTCCCTGTAAGGGTCGGCTACGTAGACATCCTTCTCAACGGCCAGCGCTACGCCGAGCCCGTGGAAGTCACCGCCACCTAAAAACACGAACGCGTCAACATCGCCCTCTATCCTCTTGGCGGCAGAGAGCCTGCATCCTAGTATTATGCCTCCGCTCTCCTCATCGATCCTTTGCTCTATGCCCGACTCTGCGAGCGCCTTTCCGAATATTTTGAGGTAATCCCTGTGCTGTACGGTGGTAACCAGCCCGACCCTCTTCACCCCCTTCTTCTTGAGGAGATCTGCTGTCATGACCGCCAGCTTCTCCAGATCTGCCTTATGGCCTGCTGGGATGTAAATCGTTGGAATCTTATCGCCGCCGTGCTGGAACTCCTGGTGGCCGATGTGCACAAGCAGGTCAGCTCCAATAAACGACGCCTCGGAATAGGCCAAGTCGCACCCCCCAAAGCAAGGGTCTCCAGAAACGATGGCCATAGCTCCGCGCTCGTTGAGATTTTCGCATAGGTCCTTCACGTACTGCTTCAGCCCGTCGGGAGCTTGTATGAGCACGCGCTTTGCACCCCTTGCATTTACAAGCTCCACGACCCTCTCCAGATCCAAATCATAGGGGACCAAAAGCGACAAAGCTCCTAGCTGCCTCGTTTCCTAAAATCAACTTCTTGTTTGTAATATATCTACCGAGCGTTCCATATCGAGTTAGCGCCATGGCTGACGCTGAGGCTGAGATGCTGAAAAATGCCTTTCAGGCAGCGCTCGGCTTTCCTTCCATGATGCGAGTCGGCATCGGGACCTTGGCCATTGCGAGCTCAAGCGCCCTCTTTGCAACGTCCTTCTTGTCTGCTGGCACGTGAACTTCAATTATTGTCTGCAGGAACCTGAACCTTGCTGCCGTGCCTGCCGGCTTCCCGAAGGACCTCCTCATTCCGTCCTGAATACGGTCCGCCCCTGCAAATGCCATCATCTTGTTCTCCCTGAGCACTTGGTGGGGGAACGCTTTGATCTTCAAGTGGTAGCCCATCTCGCCGAGATTCAGCGCGAGATGTTTGGTGGCGATGACTCTCGCCGCCTCCAGTGCATTGTGCCTTATCTGCCCGATCTCGAGGGTGACCAGCGAAAGCTTGGCCGGGAACTCGCCTTTGGTATTCCCGTAATCAAACTTCACAATCTTGGAACCTGGAACTCCTCTTATGTATTCCTTCCTGGTGTAAGAGGGAGTATCGAAGCGGCGATAGCACTTTGCTGGACGGTCTGCTGGCATGTCCTATACCTCCAATTGCTTCCAGATGGAGAACATAACAATAGTATTTTAGTCTTTCTGCAGGGAATTTGCATGCTTGAGCTCTATCGCCACAAGGCTCTCGAACTGGAAATTGATCGAGCGGAGAACCTTCCCGACCATCCCCATGGACTCTGCCCTCCCTAGGCTCTCGTCGATTCCGTTCAGGTCCGACTGCAGGAAGATCGCCCTCCCCTCCCTTGAAAGGAAGCCCCCCACAGAGCCGAGGAAGCGGTCAACGATCTCTCTTCCCGCGCCGCCGCCGCTCCACGATACGTCCTTGGGGCTGCCCTCATCATCGTTCAGGTAAGGCGGATTCATCAAGATCACGTCGAAGCCAACCTTCTTGAGCGGAGCGAAAAGGTCGCCAGCCACAGCGCAGAGTTTCGCATACAGGTTGTTCTCCAGATAATTCCGCCTTGTATTCTCCACGGCGAGCGGATTTATGTCAACTGCAACTATGAAGTCCAGCCTCCCAACCGCTACCAGCCCAATGGCGCCGGTGCCGCTGCAGAGCTCCAGGCCGCTTCCGGAAACCTCAGCTGATTTCAGCGCGTCAATCATTAGAAAAGTATCCTCTGAGGGAGGGTAAACCCCCTTCATAATCGAGATATGCAAGCCATCGATCTCGATGCCATCCATAAGCCCTCACCGGCACCCTAACGCTTTGAGCCTGCTGCTTATCGTGACAAAACCGTGCGGGCTGATCTGGAAGACCCGAGTCTCCAAGAGGTTCTCCTCGAACCCGCCTGCAACCTCCACAAAATTCAACTTTTTGATCTTAGAGTACGTCTCGAGAGCTCTCCTCAGCTTCCTCTTCCTCTGTGAGAAGAGCAGCTTCAGGGTCTCGTTCAAGAACTCCCAGTCAATGCCCTGTGTCGTCCTCCTCCTCATGACAACGACGGTGCTGGAGACATCTGGCTTGGGGTAGAATGATTCGGGTGGAAAGTCCCTGACCCTCTCTACCTCGGCAAGGAGGGACGACATGACGCTCAGTCTGGAGTACTCATGCCCGCCTGGTTCGGCCAGCAGCCTCTCAGCTACCTCCTTCTGGTAGGTCAGAACTGCTCTCTCGAAGTCCCCCTCAAACAGGATCTTGAAGGTGATTGGGGTCGATATCGAGTAAGGAAGGTTAGAAACAATCTTGCTGGCGCAGGGCAGCTTCATCAGAAGAATGTCCTCGTTGAGGACTTCCACATTGCTTCTCTCAGCGAACAGGTCCCGCAGTGCCCTGGCAGAAACCGCGTCCTTCTCAACGGCTATGACCTTCTTGGCAACCTCCGCGATTGCCTCTGTAAGGTTGCCAATCCCGGCCCCTATCTCCAGGACCACATCCCCCCTCCCGAGCTCCGCTGCTGCGACCATGGTTGCAATGAGCTCTGGATTGACGGCGAAGTTCTGACCCATCTTCCTGCTTGGCCTGATGCTGTATTCCTTGACTGCCCTTAGGGTCTTTTTAAGAAGGTCTGAGGCGCTCAACCATCAGAACTCCTTCTTTGCCGGAGGCTTGCAGAATATATAATACTTGTCCTCGTTCCTGATCTCCACGAAGATCCGCTTCACGAGGATCTTCTTTGGATCCGATATGTGCGTCCTCGCCTGGATCTGCTCCAGGCTGGCGAAGGGTCCCTTCTTCCTTTCCTCCAGTATTTGCCACATTGCCTTCTTCCCGATGCCAGGAAGCAGTTCTAGCGAATGCATCCTCGTTGTAACAGGTCCGGAGTTGTTGAAGAATGAAACGAACCGCGCCTCGTTCTTGGTTACGATCTCCTCGACCACGATCTGCAGCTCGTCCTTTGCGTTCTGCGTAAGCTCCTCATACTCGATCCTCCTCTTGACGTGGTCGATCTTCTCCCTACCCCACTTGCCGATGGCGATCTTCTCCCTCCTCTGGAACGTGACTCCCGGGTAAGGTATAAGCTCCAATAGGGTGAAGAAGTCCTCCCCCACTGCTTGCACTATCGGCTCCCTCCTGTAGAGGGGTCTTGTGTCCCTCGGATGCCCGTACGGGAGGTGCTCAAGCACATATGCGAAGTCCTCGAACTTCCTTAGGGGCTCCCTGTTGTCAGGCATCATGGGTCTCACCTCTAGGCTTTAGATATCCTATAATACAATAGGTTGGTAAAAAAAATTCCTACTCTCGGTAAGAATTCAGCACGCTCAGTATCTTCTCGAGCTCCGACGGCAGAACCGGCTTGCTCTCCACCGCAAAGACAGTCCTCAGTTCATCAACGCTTCTCGGCATGAGGTTAACTATCTGGGTAGCAATCACGGGCGAGAGCCCATCCCCCTCAAGCTTCTTCAGCAGCTCATCAGCCTTATCAGGGCTCAGCTTTGAGAACTTCGTGCAGTAGTCGTAAGTCAGCCTCTGGAGGTAGCTCAGCTCGCCCTCAGTCATCCTCTGCTCCAGCAGTTTCTTCACCTGGGGGAGTGTTACCTCCTCCTCCTTTACAATCTCGCGGGGCATCTACTTTCCCTCTAGAGGAAATATATGTTCGGGTCTTGCTATTACTATCTTTTCGTAGCCGCCCATGTAAACGTTCAGGACGTATGCCCTTCCCCTCTTCTCCACAACCGAGCATGTCTTGCCCTGGAACCTCCTGTGCGGCATGCCCTTCACTGTGGAAGGGTCGATATTGATGACTACCTTCTCTCCTTTGGCGTAGTCCCTCAGTATCCTGTTGATGGGGGATAACCCCTTTTCCCTGGACTTCTTGCTGAGGACAGACCTCGTCCTGTTCCTAAATCCTAGCGAATGCTTCATCTTATACCGCCTCATTTACTGAAATTACGTCAAGCTCAATGCATCGTGCCCCGGTACCGAGCACCTCTGAGACGCTGGGCTTCGTCCTTCCCTCGTCGCCAGAGATCAGCTCCTTTACATAGAGCCCGCCTTGGCAACGCACCACAAGCTCGATCTTTTTATCATCGAGCCTCGTGGCCTGCATCTCGTGCACCTTCTTGTACCTCAATTTGTCGGCGCGCCGATGCATTACCCTTTTCGGAGTATATTGATTCAAAAGACATCCATTAAAGCTTTTCTCTAGCTCCCTCAGGTCTTCCTCGGAGACGGGTCTATCAACCTCCACGAGCGCCCTGTAGGTCTTCTCGGCTACCTTAGACTTCTCCTTCAGACTCCTGACCGTCTTCTTGTCCGAGTAGTCGAGGTCCAAGACTTCCACCCTTCCATCGCCAGCGCGGTTTATCGCACCCTCCAAGACAGCTAGGTCGGGGCTACGGTTGAGGGCTTCCTTGACCTCAATGACAAACGGCCTCCCGTTGCCAATCATTATTGCATCAACGTCTTCCCTCCCCGCCCCGTGGAACTTCGAGTCATTCCCCTTTGTCACCGATAGCACAGGTCCGGTTATTATCTCCTCAACCGATATTGGGTAGATCTTACCCGTGCCGTGACATATGTCGCACCCCCTGCCACCGCAGTGGACGCAGTCCCACCTCGACTGGGGGATGCCGCGGACGAGCTTCTTGTATCTGCCCCTGATGTACAGGGGCATGGACTTCACCTTTGCCTTGAACTCAGGAAGATCCAGCATGACAACGATATCAGGTCTCTCGAACTCCACTTCCTTTCCCGTCAGCCTTGAGACCTCCTTCCCGATTTCCCTGCTGCACTCCATCTTCAGGGACTCGCCGAACTCGATCGAGAACTCGGACCTCAGTCGATCCTCCCTCTCTGCCATCTCCCCGGAGATCTTCACTCCAATGAGGAAGTTGCTGTAATTGTACCCATCGAGGCTCCTCGACACACCCTTGGCATAATCCTGGACCTTTTCCAGGATCCCTTCGCAAAGATAGCAAGCCTTCTTCTCCCTCTCGCCGCCAGCCACATTGAAGGCGGGTGTGAAGTCCCCGTTGGAGACGAGCTCGTGGAGCAGCCTCATGCCACCCTCATCGCCCCTGCGCGAACCCATGTGCCCCTCCATGGTCAGTGCCAACTTCAGTGCGTATCCGCGCTCTCTGTTCGTCACGCCCCTGGCAAGACCCCCGAACTGTCTACCCAAGCAATTGTCGCATAGGGAGTACTTTGTCAAAATCCTCTCGGCTTCATCCAGAATCATTCAATCACCTTATGGGGCGTCCTCAAACTGGGAAAATCCGGACCCACTTAAATCTCATCCGTTTCCGGTAGCGCACTATGACATCGCGCTGGGATTGCCATGAGAAAAAAAATTGGCATTGGATAAAAAAAGCAAAGTCATTCCTGCTACTTTTGCGATTGCTGCGCCGCCTGCGCTTGGGTTGTCTTGTTCCTCTTGGTTCCCATGTTGGCTATGCTGAATATTATCCATGCTATTACTCCATAAACTACTCCATTGAAGATGGCTATTACAAGCGTTGTTGCAGGAATTCCAAGCACTGGATAATCTGTAGTGGGTACATTAAGCATATTGTATATAGCTGGTCCAGGTGGCAGTGTTGGATATGCTAAGGTTATAACAACAAATAGCAGAAAAACTACCAAGAAAACTATTGCGCCTCTCAAAGTGAGCCCCCCGCTCATCCATCTAATTGTCTTTCTTAAAATAAGTTTCTTCTCTTAGCCCAATGAGCTGCTTTTTACCCCATTTAGTAACGTCTTCCTCTGTCAGCTCTATTGTTAAGCATTACTACGGCCTGATCTGGTGGAATTGTCCCCCTGCTCAGCCGGACGGGTATGAAACCTCTGCTGATCAAAAGGCTCTCCACTTCCCTGCTTATCTCTGGGTGCTGGAAGACAGCAGTGAAATCCTCCTCCAGGCTCACATCCTTCCCTCCAGCGCCCCTATAAAAGACCTTCATGGATCTTATGTCGTCCAGATAGTCATCGAGCTTTTTCGTGTAGGCGTTTATGCCTTGCATGATCCTTCCGGACCCCCTTCCATCGATCTTCTTCAGCCCTGCCTTCAGAATCCCCGAAAGGGACTGCTCGTCTGGCCTCACGTTCCTCATGCTTCCCCCCTCGAAGCTGACGCACCTGCTACCGTCGAAGAAGATAGTGACCCTGACATCCCTCCTCGCGCCGTGTGAGACAAGGAGCGCCCCAACCACAAACCTGGTTACAAAGCCTGTCTCATCCGATGAGATCGCCGAAGAGGGTGCAAGCAGCGCTAGCTCCCGCAAAAATATCACCTCTTCGTGAAGTCCTTCATGCTGGGCATCCTCTTCTGCTTGGTGACGAACTGCTTGATGAACTTCTTGCTCATCCTGTACTGGTCAAGTAGCTCCTTAATGTCCTTGGGTGCAGTACCGGACCCCCTCGAGATCCTCCTTACCCTCGAGCCGTCTATGATCTGGGGATCCGTGAGCTCCTCCTCGGTCATGGACTGCATTATAACCATCCACTTCTTCATCTTGACCTCCGAGACCTCCATGGCTTCCTTGGGGACGTTCATGCCCATCCCTGGTATTGACTGCAGGACTTTGCTAAGAGGCCCCATCTTCCTCATGGTCTGCATCTGCGCGTAAAGATCCTTCAGCGTGAACCTGCCAGAGGCTATGGCGGTCATGCTCTTCTTGCCTACAGTGGTGGACTGTATCTCGTTGACTTTCTCGACGAGCGCCTCGATATCACCCATCCCAAGGAGCCTACTGACGAACCTGCCTGGGCTGAAGACCTCTATCTCCTCCATGCCTTCGCCCGTGCCTATGAACCGTATTGGTGCCTTGGTTGCCGCCACTGCGGAGAGTGCGCCACCTCCCTTGGCAGAGCCGTCGAGCTTGGTAAGGAATATTGTGCCTATCTTTGTCGTTTGGTCGAACGCCTCAGCCTGCTGCATCGCCTGCTGGCCGATTGTGCCGTCAAGGACGAGCATAATCTCATCGGGCTTCACTGCCTCAGCTATCTGGGATATCTCACTTAGGAGATCACTCTCGTTCTTGTGCCTGCCTGCAGTATCGACTATTATGACCTCGATTCCCTTCTCCTTGAATGCCTTGACACCATTTTTTGCTATATCCACGGCGTTACTGTTCGTCCTGTCGCCATAAAACTCAGCCCCAGCTTTGGTTGCAAGTTGACTGAGCTGGTCGTAAGCCCCTGCCCTGAAGTTGTCGGCACACACCAGCCCCATCGACAGCCCTTGCTTCTTGAAGTAAAAAGTAAGCTTGGAAGCACTCGTGGTCTTCCCCGACCCTTGTATTCCTACAAGCAGTACTATGGTCGTCCTTCCCTTCGGATATTTTGGCAGCTGAGGCTTGTCCCCGCCTAAGAGCCCCACGAGCTCGTCGTAGACGACCTTGATTGCTAGCTCCCTGCGGGTAATCCCTGGTGGGAGGTCCTCCTCAAGGATCTTCTTCTCGATGTTCTTGGACAGTTCCAGCACGAGCTTTACATTCACATCAGACTGGAGGAGCGCCCTCTGGATGTCCCTGATCAGCTCTTTCACTACCTTCTCATCCACAACTGGAGCCCTAAGGACTTTCTTTATCGCACTGCCAAGGGCGCCGCTAAGGCTGTCAAGGACCATCTTGCACACCTGATGGTTTAAACAATCAGTCCGCTCCTTAAAAAACATTTTAGAACTATGCTTATTCGACTTGATATTATCACTTGCCTTATGCGGAAAGCCTTATCGTGCTGATCCAAGACACTAAAATACTTTGAAGCATCCCCAACTTTTACGGCAATCATCAAATTGTGCCTGTAGCGTAATATGTTACGTTGTTCCATATTTGCACTATAATTGATCTGCCAGGAAATTATGGAACGCTTTCAAAAAGATAAATAATAATGGGCAAAAAACCTTTACTTGACTCTGACGATGTGCTTCTCGTTGAGGATGTCCCAGAATTCTATCTCAGCGCCCGACACAAGCTTAGAGAGGATCTCCTCATCATTTGGTTTTTTGACCTCAAAGGTTTCATAATTGGAGAGATCCATCAGTTGGACTGTATCTGGCATGATGGAGATGACTTGGGCTGCCCTTTTCTCGACCAAGGGGACATCAACCCTCTGGTCCGCTGGACCGACTATATTCCTCTTAAAACCGTCAAATATGCCTATTGCTACGATCCTGACTTTGGCTGATCCGTGCTTTCCTGTCTTGGACTTGTCATGAGAAACGACCCTGCATGGAATGTTGTCTATGACCACGAAGCTACCATCTTTAAGCTCGCCCAACTCAACCGGTTTAACCGACATTTATGCTTACATCCTTTCAAGATTGAGTAAGTAGTAACTAACTAAATAAATCTTATCTTAATATCAACTAAAGGATAATAATATGTCCTGAAGATGTTTGGTGAGCCAATCCATCGTCCATATTGACCCTTGAGTCATCATCTTCGGTTGGCTGTAAAATTATTGATTCGCATGCAACCATGGCTCGCAAGGATATGCTAAAACCCCAACTTCTCTCTTACGAGAATCAATGTTATCCTGTTTTTAACAACTTCACCCTCAATTATGATCCACTTATTAGTTGCACTTGGGATCCCGTATGCCTTTTTTGATCTTGCATCCTCCAAAGGAAAGACATACTCCTTGACGCGCATTAATGCTTCATGGAGGTTCTGAGTGATTTTTTGCACACCTACAACAAGAACGAGGTTTTTTGCGGCGTAAAGGTAAGCCCCCGTCCTGGAGCCTGTCTTGTCGCACGCTACCAACTCACCATCACGTGAGATGGCATTCACGCTTCCCAAGAAGTACTCTGCGGTGACTGACTTCCTCCTCATGTCTCCCCTCTTGGAATCATCATTCTCATGCCTTATTTCATCGTTCAGGCTCTTCCAACCATGTCTACCCGATTTCAGGTAGTCCTTGAAGCCGATCTCGTCCAGCGTTGTCGACGATCCTACCATCACCTCCACTCCCACCGGAATAATATCCTTAAGCTTCTCCATGGCTTCGGCTCCAGTCCCAACTGCTATAACGTTTATGCCCCTATTTCTGAGGAAATCCACAGTCTCTTTGATGGTCTTCTCATCGGGAATAGTTGCCCATTTTTCGCTCATAAATGGCCAATCCGGGATTGATAGTTTGAATATCTTCCTTCAATTATCACAACTCCCCCTCTTCAGAATCCTTATATTCTTTGTCATGGGAGTGAGTGCTTGTAAGCGGCTCGACAATTTTTTGTGGAGTGTATTGAAAGTTGTGCAAGTGGTGCATGAAGCATGGAGCCGGCGGAAAATGGTACATGAACGCCAAGAACTACTCGAATGAACTTGCAAAAGAAATGAACATTGCAGAGTACGAAACCGAACAGTGGAGGGCATTCGAGCAGGTATACATCCGAAAGATCATGGGAATATCGTCCATCGACGTAGGTTACAAGCTGCAGTTGCCCATCATAGGTCGGGTCCTGCGGTGGAATGCTGAGAAGATGATCCACAGCGAGAGCAAGAACAGGAACGCCGTCAGAGCCGATGGCCACTTCGGGCAGGTCATCCCGCTGGAAGACGCGAAGATCATACTTGGCAACTTAGCAGCTGAGCCCATCATTGAAAATTACTGCATGTGCAGGTGGATGCAGAGGGGCGTGAAGGAAGCCTGTTGCATTAACTTCGGCGTCCTCTCCGGCGTTATAGAGAAGCTGCCACGCTTCATCCCTAAGAACAACGTCTACCGGCTAGACCGGGATGAGGCAATAAAGAGGATCGAGCAGCACAACCGCAAGGGCTATGTCGCATCGGTGTGGTTCCAGCCCGTGCCCTACATCAATGCCATATGCTCCTGCGAGAACCCCGAGTGTGGCGGCTTGAGACTGAGGCAGGATTTCGGGCTGAATTCCGTCTATAAGGCAGAGTACGTCGCGGCAATCGACCCCGACAAATGCCAGGGATGCAAATCGTGTGTGTCCATGTGCCAGTTCTCAGCCCTCAGGTACATACCATCTCAGGAAAGAGTGATGGTGGACCTTAGGAAGTGCTTCGGGTGTGGTGTATGCCGTCATGCCTGCAAGAATGACTCGATACAGATGGTTCCAAGAGAGCAGTTTCCGGGGTTGCAGTACTGAATGATGCCCAAAAAAAGTCCGAAAGTAATAGTGGATTACTCAAAATGTGGCGACGGGGGAAGTAAGGTCGATCCCAGGGACTGCGGGAAGTGTTTGAGAGCCTGCGATCCAGCGATCTTGCTGATGCACGAGACCATGGATATTAGGCAGGACCCATATGATCCACAGATCTGGCGCATAACTGCTGTCTGGTTAAATCTGTGCACAAGGTGCATGAAATGTGTGCAGGTCTGCCCAGTTGGTGCAATTGCAGTCACCTGACATTTTTCGGTCCTGCATCGGGGGAAGTGAATATAGAAACTGCTGAACGACAAGTAATGCATCAAGCAAGTGCCATAAGTTCGGTTGTTGGTCTTATGCTTTATTGATAAGAGAACTGCAATAATCTGCGGATTATCTAGCCATGCAAGGATTTTCACCGCAATCGTTATTGACTTGGAAAGCCCTACTTTTTTAAATGAGCGGTGGTGCTCTTTGAGGTTCTCTTGCGTCAACATAATAACAAAATTTAATTCCCAAGAGGCCGCCAACGTCGCCCAGGGCTTGGGCGAATTCCTGAGATCTAGAGGGATCGAGGTCCTCCATACAGGCGCGCTTCCAAAGACTGTCATAGGGGCAAAATCATCCTCCCCCAACGAGATTAAAGCTGACCTCATTGTAGTCGTGGGAGGCGATGGAACTATAATGAGGACTGCACAGGTGGTTGGCGAGACACCAATACTTGGTGTAAAGGTTGGTGCTCTTGGTTTCCTCTGCGAGACGACTCCAGAGTTGGCAAAAGATGCATTGGAGAAGGTACTGGCAGGGAAGTACTACCTGGAGTATAAGACAAAGCTCACCCCCCGATTCGACGGCCTTAAACTACCCGATGCCCTAAACGAAGTACTGATCACAACGTCGAAGCCCTCAAAAATACTCTCCCTCATGGTGAAGAAGGACGGCGTCCTCCTCCACCACGGGAAGGCGGATGGCGTAATTGTCTCGACCCCCACCGGTTCCACGGCTTATGCTCTCTCCGCAGGCGGTCCCATAATCGATCCCAAGCTGGATGTCCTGGAGGTTGTGTTCATATGCCCGCTCTCGGCTGGAATACGCCCGATGATATTTCCAGTATCGAGCAGCCTCGAGATCACTGTTCTCCCAGAAGGTTTTGAAGGCATTGCCGTGCTAGATGGCCAGACCACGGCTGAGCTTGAATACGATAAACCTGTCACCATAAAGAAATCTGAGAAAAAGGCCGTATTCATCAGGGTGAACAATTCTGAATTTTTCTACCAGCGGATCAGAGAAAAAATCACGTGCGGTTTTGAGGCCTGACAATGGTCGACAAAAAGCGTCAGACCTTCGTGCTCGACACCTCCGCCATAATATATGGCTTCAATCCACGCCTCATAGACGGCGATCACTTCATCACGCCACGCGTCTCCATTGAACTCCTTGGTAAGAGGACCAAAGCAGCAACAGACCTTTCCCTGATTTCTGGACGGCTTAAGGTAAAGGCTCCCAATGAATACTACAAGGGCATAGTCAAAAGCAGGGCAGGCTCGACAGGTGATCTCTCGGTCCTTTCCGAGACCGACTTGGAGGTCGCAGCTCTGGCCCTCGAGCTGAAGATGCAAGGCTCTGACCCGGTTGTGGTCAGCGATGACTACAGCCTCCAGAACCTTTGTAATATGCTCGGGCTAAACTTCCGGCCAATGATGACTAAGGGCATCTCCCAGGAGTTCTGGTGGTTCCTCTACTGCCCAGCCTGTGGCGCCACTTACCAGAAGTCTCTGAAATCGACCGTTTGTCAGGTCTGTGGCCACACTCTGAAGAGGAAGGTCTACAGCAAGAAGAATATAGATGAAACGGGTGCTGCTGCAAAACCCTCATAGATAAAGCATCTTTAGCATGCATGGTAGGTTCCCTTTGAACCTCTCAGACATCTTCTCGACATATCCCCAGAAACTGTTCAGCGCTTCGTCCATCGGCTCCCCGCCTCTCTTTATGTATATGGAATATCGCCCCCCGGTTGCCCCCTCTGGGTTGACAATCCCTACCAGCCTGGCCCGCTCGGCTTTCTTGGCAATGATCTCGGAGCACAGGCTCAGCCCCAGCCCCTCGGACACTGAGGCGATGACGCTAGCAGGATCCGGAAGTAGCATCTTTACCTCGAGGCTCTTCGCCTTCACGCCGTTTGAGATGAGAAAATCTTCCACTACCTCCGCGAACTCGTGATCGGGCTCATACATGATCAGCGGGTGCTTTAGGATCTCGCGCAACTTCAGCCCCTCCCTTCCCAACAGCTCGTGCTTGGGGGGCGCAATTACGACGAGCCTGTCTTTTGCTATCTCGACTTCATCAGAACGTGGCTCCCCGCGCTGCTTGATGTATGAGATCAAGTCCAGTTCACCCTTCTCCAGCTTCTCAAGCATGGCATGTGGTTTCAGGATCTCGAGGTCAAATTTCATATTAGGGTTGGCCATCTTGTAATTGCTTATCACGCAAGGTAGTATGTACTCGCCAGCTATCATCGAGCCACCTATCCTTACGGTGCGTTCCGGTGTAGGCGCTTCTGAAGGTCTGGTACTTGAGAGAAGGCCGACTACTGCCCTTGCGATCTCGACTATCTTCTCGCCATCTTTGGTCAGGAATACGCCCCTGTTTGTCCTCGTGAAGATCTTTGTCTGGAAATAGCCTTCCAGCTTGTTGATGCGATTGAGCAGGTTGACGGGGTTCGTCTGCAGGCCCTTTGCTGCGCTGCTGAAGCTGTTCGTCTTGGCAACTTCAAGGAGCGCCAAAAAGTCAGATACCCTGGGATCTCCCATGCTATTAAGAAAATGTTAAAACATTATTTATATTTACCTAAAGCGGAGAAGCAAACCGATATTTTCCATGGCGACGCAGAAGGCTTCCCCATGAAAATTTTCCAGCAAGATCATCCAGACTCCATGCCCGGCGTATCATCTTCCTACGCAAGAAGGCACAAACACCTGACAAGAAATAGACTCCTAAGTGCATTGTGAAGGTCGATAGACCTAGTTCTTTATGAATTTCGCTATAAAATAACCTGGCGTCTCAAGAATATCTGGGCTAAACCTCTGCGCCTTCCCGAACATGGCTCCGCCAAGCCCCTCCTCGCCTATATTTATCGATTGTGTCTCTGGCTCAAGCCGAAGATCCTCTACGGCATACTTCATAACGTCCTCGTTCTCTTCGATGGTCAGCGTGCACGTCGAGTAGACCACCGACCCCCCGTCCCTGACGATCCTGCTTGCTGTCTTTAGGAACTGCTTCTGGTACTTAGTGCACCCATTTACCTCCTCAACTCTGGCGTCCTCGTAGAGCTTGGGCCTCACACCAAGCGCCGAGCATGGTGGGTCAACGAGAACTCTGTCGGCCTTTAGACCTGGGAAGTCCCTGTCAAGGTACCTTGAATCGGAGCATAAGACCTTAATGTTAGTGGCTCCAAGCCTGGCTATTTCAGATCTGAATGCATTTATCCGCTTTTCCGAGTGATCGAAGGCGTAGATGATCCCCTCGCCACCCATCAGCTGCGCCAAATGCAAGGACTTCCCCCCTGGGGCGGAGCACATATCCACCACCGTCTCGCCCATCTGCGGATCGAGAACCCTTGATGTAATCATGGCTGGTAGGCTCTGCTCCCTGATCATGCCCTTCTTGAAGAGTTCGCTCTCCCTAATCGACGGCAGCCGGTAGACGCTCTCCCTTATATCCACTGCTATCCCCCGTGCCCTGCTGCTGTCAGTTTTGGGCGGAGCTTTGGCAATCCCGTTGGCAACAACGTGGTTGTAGATGTCCGTCACATAGACTGGCTCGCCAACTCTGTACTTGTCCGTCCTCAATATGCCCGGACCGTACAGCTTGCTCCCCATCATGACGCTCTCAGCGGCGCCCTTCTCAGCCACCACCTGCTTCCCCTTCTTCTGCACCTCATGGGGATCAGGCACATCGATCAGCACCGCCTCATCAAGCGCCAGCGACCTCCTGCAGGAGACACCCATACCCTCTAGCTCAAGCACTACCTCTTCTGGGGAAGCCTTGAGCATGTTTACCCGCATGGCATACTCTCTAGGTGCTCTCCTTACCGCCTCGAGGATCTTCATGGTCCTGCTGCCATAAGCCCGGCTCAACAGCTCAAGAAGCTCTCTCTTGTAGTGAAGCTCTTTGGCGACCTCATCTAATGTCATCAAGGCAACAGCCCATGCCTGTTAAACTGGGTGCAGATATTTTAACCCCTTTGGGAACTTACACATGTGTGATTGCAATGCCTATAGGGGTTCTCGCCAAAAAGGAGGATAAGGTGGACCTGGCCAGACTGATAAGCACCATAAGAGAGAGCGTTAAGGGCAAGAACTGCGGTTCTATCGTGACTTTCACGGGGATCATCCGCCCAAGAACCCATGAGGGCGATGCTGTGGATCACTTGGAGTATGAGGTCTACGAGGAGGCCGCACGCAGGTCCCTCGGAGATATGGCGAATGCCCTCTCCCTCATAAATGGTGTATTAGATGTCGCCCTCTGCCACAGGTATGGAACCTTCTCCCCCGGTGAAGAGGTCCTTTACGTGGTAATAGCGACCGAGAGGAGTGATGTCGCTTTCGAGACGCTGAGGCTAGCAGTCACCCATGCAAAGCATGAGATTCCCATATGGAAGAAGGAGTTCACTGAAAAAGGCGACTACTGGGTCGACGTGGATTAGCCGAGCCTTATTCCAAGCACGCCCTCCACAGCATCGAATATTCTGGCAGCACCGCTGAGATCCTTCCCTGGGCGGCCACTCAGGAGCTCTTCCGACAAGTGCTCTACGACGGCCATAGCCTTTCCAGTCTCGAGGTCGTCATCCATTGCTCCGAAGAACATTCCTGCATAATCTCTGACGCAAGTGCTCATCTTGTCGCCCGCGCCGACCTTCCTAGCCTGCTCTGCCGCCATCTTTATTCGGGCGTGCTTCTGCTCCGCCTCGTCGAGAGCGCCATCGTAGAAATCGATCTTCTCCCTATACCCTTTTGAGAGGAGTAGCGTCCTCAGCGCCTCTCCGCTATGCCTCTTTAGGATCTCGTGTATGGGGACTGTATTGCCGGTCGATTTTGACATCTTCTCGCCTCTTAGGAGCACGAATTCGTTGTGCATCCAGTACCTCACGAAAGTCTTGCCTGTGAGTGCCTTTGCAATCAGGGCCTCGCACTCGTGGTGCGGGTATATCAGATCCTTCCCGCCCCAGTGCACGTCCAGCACTTCGCCGAGGCTGTCCATTGCCATGGCGACGCACTCCGTGTGCCACCCTGGCCTTCCCCTCCCCCAGGGGCTCTCCCACCCCTCCTCGGCCTCTTTGGCCTCCCTCCATAGCACGAAATCGAAGGGGTCCTTCTTGACTGTCGTCCTGTCTACCTTGTCCGCGAGCGCCCCCTTGAGGTTACCGATAAGCTCGCCGTAGCCTCCTGCCTTGCTGACTTCGAAGTATATTGCATCCCCCGCTTGGTAGGCGTACCCTTTGGCGACGAGCGACTTCGTGATCTCGATGATCCTTCCTATGTACTCAGAAGCCCTCGGGTACCTGGTCGCCCGCTTTACGTTGAGCGCATCCATGTCCTTGAAGTATTCCCCTATGTACTTGTTGGCCAAAGCCGTGGGGTCCACGCCTTCCTCTCTGGCTTTGTCGGTTATCTTCTCCTCCACGTCGGTGAAGTTCTGGATGTGGACAACCTCGTACCCCGTAGCCTCAAGGTACCTCTTGAGCACGTCAAAGTTGACGTAGGTCCTCGCGTGTCCAATGTGGCTGTAATCGTAGACCGTGGGGCCGCACACATATGCCTTCACCACATTCGGGGTCTGGGTCATCAGTTCCTCTTTCTCCCTCGTCCTCGTGTTGTATATTTGCATTAGCTTTCACCCAAACTCCAGCCCGGCAAAGGCGAATACCCTGGCAAAATCCGTAGAAGGCCTCTCCCCTAGAAACAGCCTGCTGACCCGGATGACCTCCTCAACGCCATCGATCTTTCCATCAGGCACAACTGCAAGGGAGCCGGCACCTAGCATATTGAAGCCTGCGTAAAGGAGATCCATGCCCGATCCTTTCTCCTCGGCGACGACGGGTCCGACTAGGGCCTCTCTCGGATCCGGTCTCACAATGGCGTATCCCGCCCCGCTTAATGGAAGCAGCGTCCTGCCTTTACCCATTAACACCCTCAGAAGCCCTCGTCTACTGAACCCGAAACATTTCTCGTCCATTGCGAAGACTTCTTCGATGCTCCCTCCCTCCCTTGCGGAGCCTTTCCTGCCCCCGATGAACCTTACCAGCGGGAAATCCCTGTCGCACCTGAAGCCGTGCCTCAGATAGAAGCGCTTGGCGTCCATATAGGCGAAGAGCGTGATGGTCTGCTTCTCCCCAAGCGCTTTGATGCCTTCCTCAAGGAGATCGCCGCCCAGCTTCTTCCCCCTCGATGCCTTCTCCACTAGCATGTTGGAGATCCAGCCCACCCGCCCATAATCCATCACTGTAATCATGCCTTTGATCCTGCCCTCGCCTACAGCAACGAAGGTAGTCGTACATCCCGTAGCCTGCATGTCTGAGAAGTCCTGCACCGAATAATTCCATCCCTCCAGTTCCGTGAGGGCCGCAAGCGCCCCATAATCCTGGGAGTCTGCTCTCCTGATCTCCATAGTAATCACTCGGGAAGATCTTTGTAAATTTCATCGCACTTGTGTTCGCCGTGGGTTATATACCTCTTATCTCCTCGCGCATGCTTGATACTGCACGGACCATAATCGTCATCCTCTGCTCCATACCATTTCTCGCAGGACTTGCACCGCATGGGAAGCACCATTCTTTGGTCTAATTTTATTTTTATGCTCGTGCTTTTTAGTTTGTAAAACTTTGGTTTTTATATACTAAACATCAGCTGGAGCTCACCTTGGAAACGCTCAATTCCGGTGACTGAACACGAAGCAGGACCATTTCCATGGACCTCGCTCCGACTAATACTTGCTTGCAGAAAAGTTAAACCTTTTTACCCGCAAGTTACCTGTATGCCGAGGCGCGCATGGGGTACCTTGCGCAGAAAAGCCTGTTCAGCTCAAGCTCGAGCTTTTGATCGAGTTCTGATTGCTTTTTTGATACCATCCTCAGGTCCGGATGTGCTATGAAGGGTCCTCCAACCACTGCCCCAGTCCTATCGCCACCTAGGCTCCATGTTGGGACAGGGTCTATGGCGAGCACCCTTCTGATCATCTCCCGCTTCTCCGCATCTGCTTGGGAATTGGACATCAAGGAAAGCACACTCTGCGTCATGTCGGCATCTATCGGTCTGAACCCGCATGGTGCGTTCTCCCCCATCGACCGCCCCAACTCCTCGCCATCATCGATCCTGGCTCCAACCCCAATGTTCTCATAAGGGTTTATCATCATAGTCTTGAGCCTGTAACCGTCGTCGGGGCCAATAACCAGAGAATTTCCCCTGAAGTCAGATGCTATCCGCCAGCTTTTAGGTCTCCTGTTGTAACCTTCGAATATTTCCTTCAGGGTCTCCTCAATGGTCTTTATCTCCAAATCAAACCCTCTGCTAAATCAATAATTTGGCTTGCTTTTAAACTGAATCCGAGAGAAATTAAAGATATAAAAAAACAAACTAATTGTTAGTGCCAGTTACCTTGGACACGCCCTAGAATCTGCGTGGTGGCCTTCTCTTTGAATAACACTCGCGGCAGTATACTGGTCTCTTTCCATCCGGTTTGAATGGAACTTCGCATTCCTTACCACAATCTGCGCAAGTTGCCTTATTCATTTCGCGACTTGCCATATTTCTTTCACCTCTTACTCTATTGATAACAAGAACAAGACTCAATAGAAGACTCTTGGTTCCTGCCTAACTGCAAGAAACCGTGCTTCCCTATTAACCTTATTATTTTTTTATGTGCGCTGAATTTTCCATGAATGACCTTCTGATGACGAATTGGGTCCCGTACTCCTCCTCGCCTATTGAGGCAACCTTGTTGTCTACCAGATCTGTTTCTTCCAGTATCTGCTTCTGGATCACACTCCAGTCTAGCGTCGCTCCGCGCTTCTCCGCAGCCTCCTTCTTCGGAATGATCACCCATATCCTGCCTGAATGCCCGATCCTATGTCGCAGGATCTCAAGCTCCCTTCCAATGCCTTCTTGGGACACAGCCCAGTAAAGAATAATATCGCATCCTCCATCAACCCCATCGACTAGGGATACCGGCATGCCGCTCTCTCTCAATGCCGCAACAACTTCGGGGTTTGGTCGGATCAAACACACCCTGCTGTTGGGCTTAATGCCAAGCCTGTCCACGAGTGCCTTCATAGTTCAATCCTTTATGCACTCGCGCTCTTTGCTGCATTTTCCTGCATAGGCATGGCAGGCAGCTTGATTATGAATGTGGTCCCCTTCCCGACCTCGCTCTCGACGTCGATAGTGCCGTTGTGCGCCGCAACAAACCTCTTGACGACTGCCAGGCCCATTCCTGTGCCTATTGATTTCGTTGTCGAGAGAGGCTTGAAGAGCTTGGGCTTGAACTCCTCGGGTATTCCCACGCCTGTGTCCTTGACCTGGATGAAGGTATAATCCCCTTCGCTAAAAACCCTCAAGGTGAGCTCGCCGCCGTCTGGCATGGCCTGTATAGCGTTCGTTATCAGATTGGTCATTACACGCCTCATCATATATGGATCAAAGAAGGCACTATCAATCGAGGCCTGCTTGTTTATGGTTATATTGGCTGGCATTGACGACGGTAGTGCGTCCTTTATGAGGTCATTGAGGTCGCTCCTAACTATCCTGGGGCTCATGTCCCTCGCGAAGTCCTGGAGATCCGAGACGATCTTGTTCATGTAGTCCACCTGTTTGTCTATGGAATCGAACATCCCGGGGATGCTGTACTCATCAAGCTTCTTCCTGAAGTCCTCGGGCGCCTCTTCGACCTCTGTCCTCGCAAGGAAGACCGTGTTTATTATGACCTGGAGCGGGTTGCGCAGATCGTGGCCCACCATGGTCGCTGTTTCGCCGATTGCCGCTAGCCTCTCAGCATCGCGCAGCTGCTTGGTCTTCTCCTCAACAAGCTCCTGCAGATGCTCCGAGTAGCGCTCAAGCTCCTCCTCCATCTCCTTCCGCTCGGTGATGTCTCTCGCAAAGAGCGCCACCCTCGTGACCTTCCTCCTCTGCCCATAAACGGGGTAGACTGTAATCTCGTAAAACCTCCTACCCAGCTGGTCCTCAAAGCGCAAGGGGAGTCCGTTCTGGAAGACTTCATTGACTTGATCCCTCCTAGCGCGTGACAGATCGGCAGGGAGAAGTCGGAAGTAATTCAACCCCACAAGATCATTGGCGCGCTTGCCTAAGACACGTGCGCCCGTTTCGTTGGCGGCATATACCCTTCCGAATTTGTCTATGAGGTAGGCGGTGTCGGGGGGTGCATTCAAAAGTGCCCTTATGGTCTCCCTAGTCTCTTCGAGCTCCTCCTCCATTACTTTCCTGTCGCCGATATCTCTGATGATTGCAACCTTTGAAGTGGGGTTTCCCGCTTCATCTGTGATAAGTATCACCGAAAGCTCTGCGAAGTACTCCGAGCCGTCAACCCTAAGGAATGGGTACTCTACTGCCTTCTTTCCTCCCTCCGTGAGCCCTAGGGTCGGGCTCTCTGCTGCCCTGTTCCGCTCCCTCTCCGCCACCCAGTCATAAATGACGGTACCGATCAGTTCCCATTTCGATTTCAAGCCGAACTGGCGGACCGTCGTCTGGTTGCAGTCTATGATCCTTCCGCTCAGGCTGCAGATCACAAG
The DNA here is from genome assembly GCA_015660995.1 of Candidatus Methanomethylicaceae archaeon. Lineage (GTDB taxonomy): Archaea > Thermoproteota > Methanomethylicia > Methanomethylicales > Methanomethylicaceae > JACTUC01. The sequence goes on from JACTUC010000007.1 coordinate 60,556, forward strand.
TGCATCGGGAATGAGCTCGTAAACTTCTTTGAACAGGACCTCTTTCTTACTCGACACCGTCAACAACCATTTTTTTTATTTGTCCGCTAACTACTTATTTGCTTTTGTGGACTCAATCAACCCTCAGTCAAAACGCCATTGTTCAGAGATAAGCGGGCAGCGACATTTATGCCCTCAAAGCTTCCTGGGTAATATTGGGTGCTTTCGCTGCTTTTGCATCTGTTCTTTTTTTTTCTAAAAGCTTCTGCGATAATTGGTGCGGGGAGTGGGATTCGAACCCACGAAGTCCTTCGACATAGGAGCCTCAGTCCTACCCCTTTGACCTGGCTTGGGAATCCCCGCTCGCAGTAACTTTTTGCCGCCCCCACTCTTAAAAACATGCCTCCCTTGACGTTCTAATTTAAATATCCCAATCCCTCATTCCATCCATGGCGGTGGGGTCCATGAAAGAGGATGCCTTGTTGAATGTTGCCAATGATATAAAGGATCAGGCCCTTAAGGATAGGGTTATTGCTTTAATCAAGGAGCCGAGGCTGTCCATGATAGACACTTCAGAATCCAAGTCAACGAGCTTCAGAGAGTCCCCAGCGAGCAAGAGGCGGCACCACTCATACGAGAACGGGCTCATTACTCACACGCTATCGACGGTGAGAATCGCTCTCAGCCTTTCAGATGTTATGGAACAGGTTTATGGTGTGAATGTGGACCGCGACGTGGTCATCGCAGCGTCTCTCCTCCACGACATCTTCAAGCACGTGACTTACTCGATGATTTACCCGGGGAAATACTCTAGTTCCAAGCTAGGCGAGAGGCTCGATCACCTCACTCTTATCACTGCTGAGCTCTACAGCAGGAAGTTCCCCCTTGATGTTATTCATGCCGTTGCGGCGCACCATGGCGACGGGAGCCCGATTGAGCCGCGCACGATAGAGGCACTCCTAGTGCATATGGCGGACATGGCAGATGCAGAGATCAACGACAAGGCCCTCTTTGCAGCGAAGGACATAATCAGGGAATGCATTATGAAGGACATCCAGACGCTCCCTAGGGAGCTGTCGCCATTTGACGTGATTCTGGCAAAGAAAAATGGGGGATGCGAGGAAGTAAGGAGGCGATTCGCCTCCCGCCTGTGAGGCATGGCAATGTCAGAGGGTCATTGGGTAAAAGGCATCGCTGACGAGATAATCGGGCGCGGGGACGAGAAGATAGTCGTCCACACCGGCAAGACCCCCTCGGGTCCGATCCACATTGGCGCAGAGCGCGAGCAATTCATATGCAGCGCCATACAGAAGGAACTGACGCGTCGCGGGCTTGAATCCACTTTCAACTTCATAATCGACTCCTATGACCCCATCAAGTCCATCCCTGTAGGCGTAAAGGTTCCAATTGGCTTTGAGGAGAACATAGGCAAGCCTCTCTCAGATGTCCCCGACCCGCTTGGGTGCCATGAGAGCTATGCAGTGCACTACGCTGACGAGTTCGTGCAGTGCCAGAGCCGTCTTGGGCTCTCCCCCAACGTGATCTACTCCCACGTGCTGTATCAGCAGAAGGAGATGAAGGACGCGATCAGGACAGTCCTCGCACGCCTTGACGAGCTCAGGATAATCAGGAAACGGTTCATCCAGGAGGAAGGTGAAAATTCCGCCGACGACTGGAACCCGGTCATGGTGGTCTGCGATAACTGTGGCAAGATCGCCTCAAAGAAGAAAGAGGTCGCACCCAACAGGGTCACATCATGGGACCTCAGAAAGGATGAGGTAAGCTACTTATGCACGAGCTGCGGCTACCAGGGCACAGGCAGCATAAGCGGAACCCGCCTCAAGCTCAGCTGGAGGGTGGACTGGGCTGCCAAGTGGGCTGTCTTCAAGGTTACGTGCGAGCCAGCCGGCAAGGACCACTGCGTCAAGGACGGTGCATACGACATGGGTCTCGAGGTCTGCTCGAAGATCTTTGGCTACCGCGGGCCATTGCGGGTTTCATACGAATGGCTGACGCTGGGCGACCGCGCAATGAAGACGCACAAGGGCATAACATTCACGCCGACAGAATGGCTGAGGATCGCCCCTCCCGAGCCGCTAAGGTACCTAATCCTTTCTGCTGATTTGATGAGGCACGTTTCATTCCTTCCGGAGAGGATTCCCGATCTCGTCGACAACTTCGACAGGCTCGAGCGCATATATTATGGCAGCGAACCCCCTTCTGGGAATGAGAGCATAAAGTACATGAGGGATCTCTACGAGATCTGCACAGTCACCAACCACTCTTCGCAACCAGGGCGCATACCATACCGGTTCTGCGTCTACATGGTGCAGCTCGAGGGTCTCTTCACATCTGGAGGTATCATCTCAAAGTCAGCAGACTATCTCTCCAAGCTCATCGGGAGACCCGCTACGGAGGAGGAGCGCGAGGACATGAGGGCGCGCCTCACGAATGCAAAGAACTGGGTGGAATCGTACGCGCCGCCAAACCTGAAGTTCCAGATCTCCACCGAGGCTCCATCTTACAAACCAAAATCGGATGAAGAGAGGGCATTCATCGGTGCCGTCATCAAGCTGCTCGAGAAGGATCTCAAAGAGGACGACCTGCAGAATGAAATCTTCAATGTTGCTAGGTCCCTGGGCTTGGAGATTGGTGAAGCCTTTAGCTTGATCTATCGGATTCTCTTGGGTTCTGAGAGGGGACCAAGGTTGGCTCCGCTCCTTATGGCACTAGACAGAGATTGGCTCCTCGATAGGCTGAGATCCGTCATCTAGCCATCATGCATTCGCTCCAATTTCAGGGCGTTCTCTATTGATTAAATGGCGCCGGGGAAGGGATTCGAACCCTTGCTCCCCAGAAGAGGAACCGGCTCTCCAGTGCATTATCTCAAGGCCGGCGCCTTAACCGCTCAGCCACCCCGGCTCAAGAAGAATATGCGCCGATGCTATCTAAAGCTTTTTCATATTGGCATAAACGTCGGTTTGGAGTCTGTAGCAACGTTACCCGGCTCTCCCAGTTGCAACACTACATCCTTTGGTAGCGCAAAGAGAGCGGAATGCGCTTCGCCTCTGTAGTACTTGAGCGGGATCCCCCTCCTTTTTATCTCCTGATCCACATTGCCGGCTCCGAGTCCCCTAGGATCCCGCCCCTTTGTTCCATAAACGAACCCCCAGGAAGAGTCGTATGCTGGCACCCACACATGATATCCCCCAGCCCTGCCGAAGACCTTCTTTATGGTCCTGAAGAGTGTCGCGAAGCAGTGGATGCTGTAATAAGTCGAAGTTGCCTGCGTCACCAGCATCCCACCAGCTCTAAGCTTGGCAAGGGCGCTCTCGTAGAATTCCTTTGTGTAGAGTAGCTGCCCGGGCCCCCCTTCCAGGGGATCGGTCACGTCCATGATGATCAGGTCAAACTTCCCAGCGCAACTCTCGACAAACCTCCTCCCGTCTGCCACTATCACGTCTGTCCTCGCATTGCTGAAAGCCCCGCAGGAGAGCTCGGGCATGTACTTCCTCGAGCTCTCAATCACGTCAGCGTCAATGTCCACCATCGTCACGCTCCTGACCTGCGGGTGCTTAAGGACCTCCCTCAAAGTCCCTCCCTCCCCGCCCCCTATAATCAATACGTCCTTGGGATTAGGGTGAGCAATCATGACCGGGTGGACGAGTGACTCATGGTAGATGAATTCGTCCCTGACGGTTGACTGTACCTTACCGTCCAGCAAAAGCATCCTCCCATATTCGTAGCTATCCACGATGTCTATCTTCTGGAACCTCGTATCCTTGCTATGGATGATCTTCTTTATCCCGTGCATATGGGCACTGTGCGGGGTCTGGTACTCTATGAACCACTTCCACCCGAGGCTCATCTTCCGCCCTCCTCCATAATTCCCCGCTTCAGCTCCATGACAGTGGATGACTTTGGCGCGAGCAGCTTAACCAGGACATCGTAAGCCTTCATGGGTTCGGTCATCTCATTGCAGGTAAAGATGTCCACTGCTGCATAACCAAGCTCCGGCCAAGTGTGGATTGAGAAGTGCGACTCGGCAATGATAACCACTCCTGTGACCCCCTGGGGCGCGAACTTGTGGAACACCTTGCCAACGATCGTGGCGCCTGCCTTCTCTGCACCTTCCTCCATCGCCACTTCTATGGCCTTAAGGTCGTCCAATGCCCCCCTATCGCAGCCAAACAGCTCGAAGACATAGTGCCTGCCCAATTCCCTCACAGGTTCTCCCCTCCCAAAAGATACAGTCTGGTGAGTAATTTACCTTTTCTCTATCTGTGCCGGAAGCGCTAAGCTCTAGCTCCGCTGACCAGCTCTGCAAGGTCTATGCCATGCGAACCGATCTGGTAGAAGAACATAGTAACCGAGTCAAGCAGCGCTGCCACTGCAGGCTGCCTGCTTGACAGAAGTTTGTTAACGGAGACGAACTCATCCACAAGCTCGGAGTTCTTGTTCATGACAACCTCGGCAAGTTTTACATCCTGCCTGAAGAGGGCCTGGGCTGCTTCCTCATGGATCCTATAAGCTGCCCCGCTGAGCCTTGTCAGACCATCCATCAGTTCCCTTCCGACCTCCTTACCCTCAAGCTTGGGAACCGCCTGCGCGACGGCAGAAGAAAGGTCAGCAATCGTCTCTACGTACTTTGCAGCCATCCTTAGATCCAGGCATTCTGGCAGCCCCACCCCCAGCTTCTCTGCAACCTCGGGGTTGCTGAGTGCAATCCTGAGCTGCCTCACAATCAAAAAGTAGAGTCTATCCACTTCGTCGTCCCTCCTGCTGACCGACTGGGCAAGCTCCTCGTCTCCCTGCACCAGCGCCTGCTCTGCCTCCCTATGCATGCTCGCGGCTAGGATGTAGGCGCGCTTCAGGGTGCTCTTGATAGGCATGGATGATGGCTGGAGAAGGCACTGGATAGTCATGCTGTTTGCCTCCTCCTCCACTATCTCCAACCCTATCAGCTTCTGGATAGCGGACTTCACCTGGTCCCTGATCGCCGGTGTCATCCTTCTCCCTAGATCGATCACTATGGTGTCCGTTCCGAAGAGGTAGTATGTGCGGATCTGCCGCTCGAGGCCATCTACCTCCCTTATGGTCTCGGTGACGCCTCTCTCGGACTCTGTCGATTCCTCTGCCCTGATTGTGATCACCCCTCCCTCCCCCTCCGCAAGCCTCAGCACGTCCCCCCCCTTGAGATTGCTCCTCAATACCCATTCCTTTGGAAGGGAGAGAAGGAAGGAGCCACCCTTGCTCATCTGCAACCTTCGGTACTCCATCTGCATGACCCCTGACCATGTTATCTTACCCCTTTCATTAAGGCTTTTCCTCGTATTGCTGGGGCTCCTAAAGTGATAAGAATCACCTCGCCACTACTTCTCTAGAGGAGTGCCATTTGGGGGGGTCTCTGAAAACCGCGTACGAAAGTATAATCGGCGCAGGATACCAAGTGTCACCGGAGGCCTTCTCATTGCTCGAGGGGTCAAAGTCCCCAGAGCTGGTGGCTGGGCGCCTGCTCAAAATGCTAGAGATCGCGCCCGAGAAGCCGTTCATAATCGAGGGGCGCCACGTTGAAGACCTTCTCGACGCGGATAGGCGTCCTGGCGAAATGAAGCAAGAGGAAGTCCCAGCGGTGGATGCGCCGAGCGTAAGGGTGATCTCAGGCTATCAGTCTGTCCAGATCGAGGGCACTATCAACGACTTCAAGGCCCACTTCATCAACAGGTTCGAATCGCTCGAGCGGATCCTCAAATCCCGAGCGGATCTGAAAGACGCAACAGGCGTATCCTCAATAATTGAGGGCAGCAAGTGGCGGAAGGTCAAGATAATTGGAATGGTAATGTCAAAGAGGGAATTTAAGACAGGCTCTACGCTGGTGACGCTTGAGGACACCCTGGGCTCAGTAGAGGTCATCTTCAAGAGCCACCTGAAGGAGAAAGCCTCGAGGCTCCTCATGGACGAGGTCGTCTGCGTCTTGGGATTTACCAAGAACGGGCGGAGCATAATCGCAGAGGATGCAGTCTGGCCGGAGATCTCGCCGAAGATAAGGTCGGCCAACTCGCGGAAGGAGGAGTACGCTGTTATGACCTCCGATCTCCACATCGGCAGCAAGCTCTTCATGAAAGAAAACTTTGAATCTTTCATAAACTGGATCAGGGGCGAGAGTGGCGAAGAGGCCACTAGGGAGATAGCGGTGAAGACCAAGTACCTCATAATAGCTGGTGACCTGGTGGACGGTGTGGGCGTCTACCCGAACCAGGAGGAAGAACTGCTCGTCAAGGACCTGAACAAGCAATACGAACAGGCTGCCGAGTACCTCACAATGGTCCCGCCAAACATCAAGATTATCATAATACCCGGCAACCATGATGCCTGTAGGCCGACCATGCCTACGCCCCCCATATACAAGGAGTACGCAGGGCCAATATACTCCATGAAGAACGTGGTCATGCTCGGTGATCCTGCGTACGTAGACCTCGACGGGGTAACATTTCTTCTCACACACGGAAGGAGCCTCGATGACACGATCCCCGCCCTCCCCAATTGCAGCTTCAAGGAACCCCAGAAAGCCATGGTGGAGCTGCTGAGGTCGAGGCACCTGGCGCCCATATACGGCGAGAAGACGCCGCTCGCTCCCGAGCACCAGGACCGCCTAGTAATAGAGACTGTCCCTGACGTCTTCCAGGCGGGGCACGTCCACACATGGGGAGTCACCGAGTACCGGGGAGTGATAGTCGCAAACTGCGGAACCTGGCAGGCGCAGACAAACTACCAGCTCTCCATGGGTATAGAACCGATGCCTGGTGTCGTTCCCGTGGTGAACCTAGCCACCTTCAAGGCAACAACGCTGAAGTTCGTCTAGGGGCAGAATCTGGCAGAGCGGCTCACTGCCCTCGCAGCCATCGCTGCGATCCTCAGGGGCTCTGGTGACGTCCCAAAGATCGAGAGCCTCCTCACAACCCTGAAGGCATCTACCGGCAAGATGCCGAAGCACTCCAGCAGCACCTTCCCATCATCGCCCGGGGATTCCCATACTGCTCCAGCACCCCTCAAAACCTCGAGCCTCGCCTCCCAGTCGCCGAAGTGCTTCCTCAGCGCGGAGGCTACGGCCTCTTCGTCAGGCTTGTCGCTGAGCACAAATACCGTGGGTATGCCTGTTCTCTCAAAAATTGCCTTTGGATCGATTAGGTTGAAACCTGATATCGGAAGACTACGCGCCATGACTGCATCCACACGCTCTTTGATCTCCTCGATGACCTCTAAGACCTTTGGGGTCGCGTCTAGCCCGTCGATCTCCACCTCCCTGAAGATCAGCCTCTTTGGCCTTATGCCTTCTGCGTAGACAAAAGCAATAGGCGCATTGCCACCAACTGCCTTCGAGAAGCCCCCTCCGGCTACAGCCAGCACTCTGAAGACAGGCATGACCCTCACTTGCCGATGTAAGAGGTCATCCTCGAGTCTTCTTGCAGGGCATCCCTGAGGTTCCTGTCTGATATGCTCAGCCTGACCAGCTTCGTCCTGCCGTACCTTCCCTTGGAAACGACCCTGGCGTTGGCAATCCCAAGCATGTCGAGCTCGTTTATCAGATCGCTGATCCTTCTCTGCGTCAGCGCCTCGACGCTAAAATTCTTGGAGACGCCTGTGTAGACCTCGTAGACTTCGCCGGTGGTGCCTCCGTTCCCGCTCTGCTTCTCCAGCAGGTGCAGGCTGAGGATCAGTAGCCTCGAATGAAGGGGCATCGTCTTGACGACCTCGACCACCCTGTCCTTCTCAACCTCCTTCTGCGCCCGTCTCACGTGGTCCTCGGTCACTTTCAGTTCCCCGTTCCTCTCGGCGAGCTCCCCCGCAACCCTGAGTAGGTCCAGCGCCCTTCGCGCGTCCCCATGCTCCTTTGCTGCCAGGGCTGAGCAGAGCTTTATGACCTCCGCCCCGAGGACCCCCTTGTAGAAGGAGGCGACGGACCTCTTCCTCAGGATGTCCTCGAGCTCTGAGGCGTTGTACGGCGGGAAGACAAGCTCCTCCTCGCCCAGCCTGCTCCTGACCCTCGGGTCGAGGTACTCCGTGAACTTGAGATCGTTCGTTATGCCTATTATTGACACCCTTGCCCTGCTCAGCTGCTTGTTCACTCCGGTAAGCTTGTAGAGCACCTCGTCCCCCGCCTTCTTCACGAGCGAATCGACCTCGTCAAGGACAACGAATATTGAACTCTTCGAGTCGTCGGCGAGCTTGACGAACCTCTTGTAGACTTCAGAGACCGCGAGCCCCGTGAACGGTACCCTCTCGCCTACCTGCTCGCACACGTCCGCGAGTACCCTGTAGTCCGTGTTGTCGTGCTTGCAGTTTATGAAGGCGATCTTGAGCGATGCGCCATTGTTCTTGCCCTCGGTATCCAGCTTCTTCAAGACGTACTGGGTGACTGCGGTCTTGCCCGTGCCTGGCACTCCGTAAATGAATATGTTTGATGGCCTCGAGCCTATCAGGGCGGGCGCGAGTATTGCTCCTAGCCTCTTGATCTGTGTCTCCCTGTGGGGAAGATCTTCAGGTATGTAGTCGGGCCTTAAAAGGTCGCGGTTTACAAAGATCTTGGCGCTGAGTACTCTCTTAAATAGATCATCGAGTGAACTCCCCATACCACCGATCTCCAGCGGATGCATTAGAAATAGGGGTCGACTAGGGATATAAAAGTCACTATTGGATCCGCCTTAACTTTCCTCGACCTCGGGAACGGCTGGATAGCACCTCTACGCATATATCCGGCCTGCGTATTTTTTCTACCGTTTGGAAGGGGTATCGGTGATTTCATCCATCTGGCGCATCAACATCGCGAGCATGCTCTTCTTCACGCTCGTTCAGCTTGTGGTGCCGCTGATACCCCAGTACGCCGTAGACATCGGCGCAGCGCCCATCCTCCTTGGTTTTGCAGTCGCCTGCGTATCCATAACCGCCATCTTCCTCAGGCCGGCATTCGGGGTGCTCAGCGACAAGGGCTCCAGGACCAAATTCATGCTGCTCGGCCTTCTTCTTGCATCCGCCGCCTATGCTCTTCTTTTCTTCTCACAGAACATCTATTGGATCATGGTCGCAAGGCTGATCGAGGGAGCCGGCGTGGCTGCCTTCGTCCCATCCTCCATAGCTAGCGCCGTGGACAGCGCCCCGCCTGGCAAGCTGGGGGAGACCTTGGGCTGGAGGAGCCTCATGATTGGCCTCGGCTTCAGCATCGGTCCCGCCCTCAGCGGCGTAATCGCCCAACTGATAGGGTTCGTAGGGACATTCGGGTTAGCAGCCTTCTTCCTACTCTTCCTCATACCCCTGGTGATCGTCAAGGACCCAAAAAGGTCAGTGCAGAAGAAGACAAGTTGGGAGGGTCTGGCAGAGAGGAACTTTCTCCTGGCCTTCTTTGGTGTTATAATGTATGCTATCGCGTGGATGGGCCTTTTGACATTCCTCACTGCGCTTCTCACAGAGCTCAATTACAGCCCCCTCCAAATAACCATCTTTGTCTCCATCGAGGCTGTTTCAAGCCTGGCACTGAGGATACTCGCCGGCAGAGCCGCAGACAGGAACCCCCGGGCGCTTACCTATGGCGGGCTACTGATAATATCCTTCTCCTTTTTCCTCGTTTACATGTTTGAAGTGCCGCCATTGCTGTATGTGGCAGCTGTGATCTTCGGCCTTGGGATAGGTATCTACATACCCAGCTCGCAAACCCTTGCCCTCACGAATGCACCCCTCCATAGCAGGGGCCTCCTCTCCAGCATCTACACGATGGGCAATGATGTAGGCATGCTCATCGGACCGACTGCATTCGGGATAATCATCCAGCTCAGCGGCAGCTACCAAGATGCTTTTGCACTGGCGCCGATCCTCCCTTTCATAGCAGCATTGGTCATCTTTGCTCCCTCACTGCTCTCCAAGATAAGACCAAAGAGTTAAAGACGGATTGGCTCTATCAGTTGGTTGATGGTGTTCCTTCGAGATGCTCACCCTCCGCTATCACAGGGGGACTATCCTGAGCGGCGACGTGCGCCTTCCCCACTCCGTCTGGGACAAGTCCCTCGGCTCTTTCAGGGCCATGGCCCTCTATTATGTGGAAGCGCTTGAATACCTGCGAGAGAGCGCCATCCCATTCGATGATGAGGTCATGGACCCTCCTCCCTGCCCTCCAATGAAGTCCAGCTCCCATCCAAGGGAGTACCAGGTCGCAGCCCTCCAGGCATGGGTGAGCGCTGGGCGACGGGGTGTCGTGGTGATGCCCACCGGCTCTGGGAAGACCCACGTGGGTATACTGGCCGTAGTTGAGATCAACAAGCCGGTCCTCGTGGTCGTACCCACAATAGACCTCATGGATCAGTGGAAGCGCCGCCTGGAGTTATCCTTCTCACAGAAGGTAGGCGAATACGGTGGCGGCACCAACACGATCGCCCCCCTGACCGTGGCTACGTATGAGTCGGCTTACCTCCGCGCCGAAGAGATAGGGAACCTATTCCCGCTGGTCATATTTGACGAGGTCCACCACCTCCCATCGCCTGGCTTCTCCCAGATAGCCGAGCTCTTTGCCTCCCCCTACAGGCTCGGCTTGACTGCCACATACGAGCGGGAGGATGGGCTTCACAAGGACTTGCCACGGCTCGTCGGGGGCAAGGTCTTCGAAAGAAAAGTGGCGGACATGGCGGGGGACCACCTCTCTCCGTTCAGGATAGAAAAGGTGTATGTCGATCTGAACCCTGAAGAGGAGACGGTCTATCGAAGCAACATAACGACCTTCCGCCAGTATATTGCCAAGAACCATATCACCATGAGGACGCCATGGGACTTCAAGCACCTGATAATGATCAGTGGGAGGAACCCCGAAGCTAGGGAGGCTCTCCTGGCCCGCAACCGCGCCATGGACGTAGCGCTCAACTCCAATGCCAAGATCGAGGCCCTACGCAGGACAATCTCCGAGAACGAGGGTCGGAAGGCGCTGATATTCACGCAGCACAACCAACTGGTCTACAGGCTGAGCAAGGAGTTCCTCATACCGGCGATCACCCATAAGACGCCAAAGAATGAGCGGGCGGAGGCCCTGAACGCCTTCAGGGAAGGGCGATATAGGGTCCTCGTGACGTCCAAGGTCCTTGACGAAGGGATTGACGTTCCAGATGCCTCCCTTGGGGTGATCCTCAGCGGAACCGGCTCTAAAAGGGAGTTCGTCCAGAGGCTCGGTCGCCTCCTGAGGAAGGTGGAGGGCAAGGAGGCCAAGCTGATCGAGATAATCTCTAGGTCCACAGCCGAGACTAAGGTCAGCACAAGGCGGAGGGGCGATCTCTGATGCTGCCCTCCCAATTGCTCATTACCAGGAAGAATAGTGGGCAGATAAGACCTGCTTATGTGGCTGCTGACGAGGAGCACGTGAAGCTGGGGGAGAAGCTGATTGCCATTTACAATAACAGCATAGGAAAAAAGCGGTCCCAGATACTTAAAGAGGTCAGTTCACTCGAATATGGCCGCTTCAACTTCCGGTTGGTCAGGGGGCTCGCAACGCTGCTTGAAAGGCAGGCAACCTTCGTCGTTGACAGCCCGGTCGATCCCTATAAGCTAAGAAATGCGGTCTTTGCGAGGTCTAGGGGATTTGCATCTTCGGGGGAAGAGCGATCACGCATATTGGAATCGGTGGCCCGTGAATTCAACATTGCTCCAGGCGACGTGGAGAGATTTCTCTGGAACGACCTTGAGGATGAGCAGATCCTGAATGGATTTGCGCCAGTCCGACCCAAGGACCTCCTTGCATCATACAACCTCTCCCTCACCCAAACCCTGCTCTTCAAGGCCACATATATGGAATTCAAGGTCAAGCAGAACTGGAAGCGCATATTCCGCAACATAAAGCGCCTCGGCCTCATGTACTCCATCGAAAGGGACGATGGCGGCTATCAGATATCTTTAGAGGGGCCCGTGGCACTGCTCAAGCTTACCGAGCGGTATGGCACCAACTTGGCTAAGCTGCTGCCAGAGATACTCGCTAGCGGGGAATGGATTTTGAGAGCCCAGATTGTCTCTCGCTGGCAGGAGGAGAGCAGGCTTTTGTCCTTCACCCTCGGGTCGTCCGAAGGTGTGCTTCTTCCATCCTTCCCGACCGACTTATCGGAGAATTATGACAGTTTGCTCGAGAGCAGCTTCGCCAACAGGTTTAACTCGATGGGAAGCAGGTGGAAGCTGCTAAGGGAACCAGAACCACTCCCCGCTGGCACCACGGTGATGATACCCGACTTCGCTTTCGTTCTCGGTCAAAGGCGCATCTTTCTGGAGATCGTGGGCTTCTGGACTCCCGATTACCTCGCCAAGAAGCTCTCAAAGCTGCAGAAAATAGTGGGCGTTGACATCATAGTGGCGGTGGATTCAGGCCTAGGGATATCAAAAAAGGTACCGGGGAAGGTAATAGTCTTTGACGGCGAGGTGCCGCTCAAACCCATCCTGGAATACCTTGAAGCTGCAGAGAGGGTTAGCCTCGACTCAGAGGTAAAGCAGCTCTCCAGAATGCAGATTACAGTCGACGGCGATTTCGTGCCCTTGAACCGACTATCAGACTCTATGAAGATGTCAAAGGAAGCGCTTGTAATGGTAATCAAGGAACACCCTATTCCAGGATACAGGCTGATCGGCGAATCTCTGATCAAGGAGGAAAAGCTGGAAGGGCTGAAAAGGGTCGTGTCAGGGGAGCACCTCCTCTCCTCGGTTGCATTAATACTTGAGCCCATGGGAATTAAGGACCCTTACCCGCTGCTGAATTACTTTGGCTACCAGGTGAAATGGAAAGGCATTAACCCAGAATCTGCTAAAATTGTCAAGGAAAAAGTGAAAAAATCAACGATGTGAAAGGCCAATTTTACCGAAAACAGCCGCCAAACTATCCGTGTTCTTCATTCCAGTTCCGGTTATCGGCATCAACACCCTTCCTTTCAGCTCGTTCTCATTCTTTCTAAATGCTGCATAAACTGTGGCTGAGGTCGGCTCTGCCATGATGCCCATTCTGTACAGCTCCTTCATTGCGGGGGCAATCTCCTCGTCGGACACCATAAAGACGTCCCCTCCTGTTTCCCTGATGGCTTTCAGTATCTCATCCTTCCTCGGTGGGTCCTTGATCCTGCGCCCATCAGCCAGCCGGCTGCTTCTGCTGCTGGCTATCCTCCCGTGCAAGGCTTCGTATAAAGGAGCGCAACCTTCTCCTTGAACAGCATAAATCGATGGGAAGTTGTCCACGAGCCCTAAGCTCTCAAGGAACCTGAACCCGCCATAAATGCCCAATAGTATCGTCCCGCTGGCAACAGGAACAACAACGGAGTCAACCCTGTAGCTGTTTTCATAGACCTCGTAGGCGATGGTCTTCATCCCCTCTATGTAGAAGGGATCCCACATGTGGCCTATGTATACCTCCCCCATCTTCAGTTCACTCTTGGATCTGGCAGCAGCCTCGTCTCTGCTGCTGCACTCCACGACCTCGGCACCAAAGGCACTGATCAGCATCTTCTTGACCCGAGGCGCATCCGATGGCACATAAATCCTTGCCTTAATGCCTGCTTTTGCAGAATAGGCCGCCGCAGCAATCCCTGCGTTCCCAGTCGAGTCCTCGACAACATACTTGGCTCCTGCCCCCTTTGCCCTCGTTACGCTAACCGAGGCACCCCTGTCCTTGAAGGCGCCAGTTGGCGAAATGTATTCAAGCTTTAGGCAGAGCTCGGTCTTTGGCTCTTTCCTCATGACCGTTGGGGTGCCCCCTTCCCCGAGAGTCACAGGGTCATTCGGAAGCGGGATCAACTTCCTGTATCTCCATAGGCCGCGCATTCCCTTGTCAATGAATGAATCGAAGTCCCCCTTGGCAATATCTTCAGAGACGACCTCCAAGGTCCCCCCGCATGAAGAGCACTTCCAAAGCGGCGCATCGATGTGGAATCTTCTGTTGCACCTTGTGCAAGAAAGGTGGTATTGCATGCCCTTTATTCTCCCAGCTTGATTATTAGGGATTAATCGTTAAATATTGGTGTTTGAGTGCTTCGGCCGGGATTCGAACCCGGGTCATTGGCTCGAAAGGCCAATATACTTGACCGGACTATACGACCGAAGCACGGGTTTATCAAAACCGCATGCCTTTTTTAACCTTTTCCAGTAACCCCAGGACTCTTTTGTGAGATTCGCGAGGGGAGGGATCACATGTACAATGAATCGCCTGCGGACTTGATCTTGCCAGAGTGCCTCTCAAGCAGCCAGACCACCATGGTGATGGATTTGTGGACGACAAGAATCGATTGCATTAACCTGTCCTTCGAGAGACCGTCGTGGAAGATCCCCCTTGCCTGCACAAAAACTTCCACGTTCTTCGCCTCGGGTTTTACCTGGAAAGCCCCCACCTCATTGTTCCTCAGGAGCATCGACCTTACTTCCCAAAAAAAGTCCTCCCTGCTTTTCTCACTCATGCTCCTGAGAGTGACCATCTGTCCGTCGGTAAGGATAAGATTGGACCTTACCATCACCACATCCTTGCTAATGTCCTTCACGACGTCAAGCGCTGCGCCTACTACCTTGATGCCGAAGTTGAAATAGGTGTCCGGATCAGCAACCTCCCTATAGAAGAAGCCCTCTTCCTTCAGCCAGCTTGAAACCTTCTTTTTAATATTCTCGCTCAATTTGATCCCTTAAAGTTATGCTCTGAAAAATAATATCTCTATCGGAGTAATGCCATCAAAGCGGATTTATTGAGAAAGATTAATAGAACAGGCAACAATCAAATTGTTTGGGCTTGCGGGGGTCGCCAAGTCAGGTCAAAGGCGCGAGGCTTAGGACCTCGTGGCGAAGGCCTTCGTGGGTTCAAATCCCACTCCCCGCACCATTGGTTAGAATGAGATTAGGAGGGAAATGCATGCCGGAATTTAGCCTTAGGGAACTTACAGAGAAACGAAAATTCCTCTTCTTTGGGGGAAAGGGCGGTGTCGGAAAAACGACCATGGCCGCGTCCACCGCCGTATGGCTCGCGGAGAAGGGATACAACACCCTGATCGTTGCTACAGACCCCACGGTGAGTCTCTCAGTGATATACGAACAGAAGATCAGTGAGACTCAGATCACAAAAATAAACATGGTTAAGAACCTCTGCGGGTTGAACATCAACCCAAGGACAGCTGCAGGATACTTCCAAGCTAGGCTTGAGGGCATGGTTGCGAATTTCATAACACTCTTTGGCAACGAGGTCATCAGCACACCCTGTGCGGAGGAGATGGCCGCATTCGATCAGTTTGTCACATTCCTCAACGACAAGGATTACGATCACGTGGTCTTCGACACCGCTCCAACTGGCCACAGCCTAAGAGAACTCTCAATGCCTTTTGACTGGTCCGGCTACATGGCAAACCAGATCAAAAACAAGAGAGAGCTGTCAGCCGTGATGGATGGCGCAGTCAACGACGAGAACATCCTCGAGAGCCTGCGGGTCGAGAAGGAGAGATATGACAACTCTGTGAAGGCGCTTTCCGACCAAAGTATCTCCGCCTTCCAGCTCGTCCTCCTGCCGGAGAAGCTACCTATCGAGGAAACCGCCCGAGCCATCGTAGACCTAGCCCAGTTTAATATAAACGTACAGACGCTAATAGTCAACGAGGTCATTCCCGCTGATGTCCTAAAGGGCAACTGGTTCCTTGAGAGGCGGAGAGCAACGCAAGACGCTTATCTCATGGAGATAGAAACAAGGTTCAAGGGCATCCCGAGGAAGGAAGTCCCGTTGCTCGAAACCGACGCCTTTGGGGTGAACAATCTGAGAAAGGTGGCGAGCATACTCTATGAGCGCTAAGAAGATGAACATAACAGTTCTGTCGCTGACCTGCTGCAACTCGAAGTTGGCAGCATACGACCAGCAGTACGCTTCGAAGATAAAAGAGGCTCTCACCAAGCTCAATCTCGACGCCAAATTGGAGGTCACATCGGCAACCGACGCTCTATTTGGTCTTAAGGTGCTTGATCCCAAGAAGATCTGGGAACTATTCGACAAGTATGGCACTGCGATCGCCCCGGTCCTCTTCATCAACGGAGAAGTTACCTTGTACGGTGGTGTCCCCTCAGTTGATAGGCTCGTGGAGGTCATAGGCAAAGCAGCGAATAAAGAAGCCTCCTCCCCTCCCCCATAATTTCTCTAGCTCCGTTAGGGTTAAATCGAGTTGGATCAGAGTTATTGCTAAGGTGTTTTGAATGAAAATTCCTGAGAATGTTAAAGACTGCCTGAACAAGTCGCTCAAGGAGAGAAGGCTCGTTCTCGGTACAACCTCCAAAGCAGGTGTACCCAACGCTGTCCCCATCGGCATACTGAAGTTCCACGACGACGAGACCCTGATAGTCATTGACAACTACTTCCTGAAAACTAGGGAGAACCTCAACAAGAACCCGTTGGCAACCATCACATGCTGGAATATGGAGGAGAAGGATGGCAAGCTGATTCCCAAGGATGGCTTTCAGCTCAAGGGCAAGGCGAAGATAGAGGATAGTGGCCCGCTTTACGATAAGATTAAGGCAGAGGTAAAGGCGAGCAATGCAAACCTTCCTGCAAAGGCTATTGTCTTGGTAAAGGTTGAAGAGATATACGATGTAAAATCAGGTCCCAATGCTGGCAAAAAGGTACAATGATATCAGCCATTGGGCCCAGATGACTGCGGACCATGCGAATCATGTTACCGGCATTTCACTACTAGGCTAATCTCTTTGAAAAAAAGGGATCTAAATCCTTATTTCCCAATTTGGCATACTGTATCCCATGCAAAACCCTTCTGAGGAATTCCGCAGGCGAACCGGGCACCGCTTTAACCAGATAATAAGAGCCCTCCCGAAGAGTGAGTCCGAAGCCGTTCCGATGGGCATCCTCTTGGAGAAGCTCAGCAAGTTCGGATACAAGGAGAGCCTTGACCAGCTTGCGGTCGACGTCTCTGCACTTGTCAAGAGGGGGGAAGTGGCGTTCTCATTGGTGAGTGGAAAGGCCGTGTACTGGGTGCTCGGGAAAGGCATGTTCGAGACTAGGAAGAGAACTGCCCTGATAAAGCTCCACAACATGGAAATCACAGAGGAGGACCTCAAAGCCTTGGAAGGTTTGGCTCAGATAGGAAGGGAAAAGCTAGAATAATATCGTGCTAAGCTGGAAAACTTTATTAAAAAGCCTATGATTTTCTGAACAAGGTAATGAACTATGGTATCTGTTAAGGTCGATCACGAGAAATGCGACGGTGATGCAATCTGCGTCTCGATCTGTCCTGTTAGCGTCTTCGAGCTAAAGGACAACAAGGCGGTGCCGGTAAGGGAGCAGGACTGCATACTCTGCATGGCCTGCGTAGCGCAGTGCCCGACCCAGGCTATCGAGGTAAATGAATAGCTGTTTTTTTAACAATGAATTTTCATGTAATATTCACAGCCCTCCCTTAGGGGGCACACTCCACACTTCGGCCCTACTGGCCTGCAGATCGCCTTGCCGTACCTTACGAAGAGGTCGTTGACCTCCTTCCATAGCTTCCGAGGGAAGAACGCCTTCAGCACCTCCTCTGTCTCATCTGGCTCCTTCGTGTGCGCAATGCCAAGCCTGTTGGAGATCCGGTGCACGTGTGTATCCACGGGTATAGCGTCAATCTTGAAGCCATAGACCAGGACGCAGTTGGCAGTCTTCCTGCCCACCGACGGGAGATTCAGTAACTCCTTCATTGACTTGGGGACCTTGCCACCATACCGGTCCCTGAGGATCCTCGACACCTCGATTATCCTCCTGCTTTTGACATTGTAAAATCCAACACCCCTGATCAGCCTAGCAACTTCTTCAGGATCTGCCTCTGCGAGTTCGTTTACACCCTTGATCTTCCCGAATAACCTATCTGTTGCCTCAGCCGTCCTTTCGTCTCTAGTCCTGTGTGAGAGTATTGTTCCTATCAGTACTTTGAAGGGACCTGAATGATCCTCGCTGCCAATTTCACTCAGTGCTGTCCATGAGTCTTCGCCAAGAGCACCAGCCATCTTGGCCAATATTTCTTTTGGCTCCATTTATGCACCAGCAAGTTTAATATTATTGAAAATCTGCGGGCATTAAATCTTCCTCACAAATCAGCAAACTCAGAATTGTAATATGATGGCAGATGGGGTGTGAACCGTTTTTTCAAAACAGGTTAAGCTAATCGCTCTCTATGTGAATAGTTTTGTAATTTATTATGATAAGTCTCCTTTTACATAAGAGACATTCAATGTGATAAAAAATGCCAAAAAAACAAAAAGGTAAAAAGGAATCCCAAGGGGAAAGAAGGGCAGATAGTTCAAAATTTATTCGTTTCAAATTTTTTTACCCAATCCACCTTGGTATTCTCGTGTTATAATCAATCACAATCACTGCGAGTTCTCTAAAAATGATTAAACTTTGCAATACAAAGTCTTAAATTATTATGAAATGCATGCTATTATTTGTGGATGACTAATGCCTGAAGACCTTTCAAAGAGATGGCAAGCCGAAGACAAGCCGCCGGTATCTGAGAGAATAAGGGAACAAGTTGTTCCCCCGGAGCCGCTCCGCGGGCGGCTCGAACTCGCCAAGAGGAAGCTTACTGAAGAGATCCAGTCCCTAGATAGGATAAACAACAGGATGTCGGATAAGGACAAGAATCTTTACCACCAGATTGTTAAAGCATACGAAGACCACGATAATCAGAAGGCCTCCATGCTTGCTGGCGAACTGGCCGAGCTCAGGAAGCTGGAGAGTAAGACCCAGTATGGAAAATATGCCCTTGAGAGAGCATTTGCGAGAATAGACATGGCCAAGGACTTCGGTGACATAGCCGCTGCCCTGGCACCGGTCAACCAGATCGTAAGGAACGTCAGAGGCACACTCAACGAGTTTCTGCCAGCCTCAGGCAATACCCTGAACGAGCTTTCGAACGTGATGAACGAGACCATGATCTCATTCAACAACGTGCTGGGTGACACTTCCGTGCTCTCGCCCTCAAGCGAGGATGCAGACAAAATCCTAAAAGAAGCCGCGACGATTGCTGAAACCAGGCTCAAGGATAAGATACCACAGGCAGAGGATTACCAGTCCGGGCTCCGCGAGTAGTCCCAGCTTACGTGGTGACTATTACCTCTCTCTTAGTGGTGAGTACTGTATGCTCACCCTGTGCTATTGGCTTGCCGCTTGACTCGACAAGAACCGGGTACTCGTAAAACACCCTTTCAGCGACTAGCCTCTTCCACGCTTCGAAGCTCTCGCTCTTCGAGATCCATCTCTTGGAGAAGGGCAGTGTCCTGAACCTCTTGTATGTTTCGTCGAATAGCCTGCGCCCCATTGCATCCTTAGGACCTTTGATCTTGACCACCGCTAAGATGTTCCCCGGCATCGCATCCCTCACGGAGCCAACTGCATCAGGCAGGGTAACAAACGGTTCCAGGGCATAGACGGACCATGGCTCGAATCTGCCACCTCCCACCTCTTGTGGACCGACATTGGGGATGCTCACCCCAGCATGGATCGTGTACTTCGCGATCTGATGGCCTGTGAGGTTGCTGATGGGCCTGAATCCCCTCGATCTTATTGTCTTCTCCACAGCA
The DNA here is from genome assembly GCA_015660995.1 of Candidatus Methanomethylicaceae archaeon. GTDB lineage: Archaea > Thermoproteota > Methanomethylicia > Methanomethylicales > Methanomethylicaceae > JACTUC01. The sequence continues at coordinate 80,119 of JACTUC010000007.1, forward strand.
ACCCCAACGTCCGCCACCCTCCCTCCAACGGAGACTGCCTGAACAGCCCTCTCAAGAGCCTCGTCCGCCACCCTTATCATATCCTCGTACTCAGAGTCGATCGAAACAGTGAGGGCTGAATCCGCTATGTAGCCATCGACGTGCGCGCCCAGGTCAATCTTGACGAGGCAGCCTGGAGGTATGATTGTCGCGTCGCCAGGCGGGGAGGTGTAATGAGCACCGACGCTGTCTATCCCAACATTGCATGGGAAGGCAGGTTCCGCCCCAAGCTTCCTTATCTCCTCCTCCACCTTCTCGCAGATCTCGAAGACCCTCGCACCTTCAGAGACGAAAGACGGGACATTCTTCCTGACTTCCCTAACAACCTTCCCGGCCTTGATCAGCTTCTCAACTTCATCTTCTGCAAGCATCCGTGTACCCTCCTTTTCATCTATTGATCTTTTCGATATCCTCAACATAGCGAGATACCAAAGGTGGAACGAAAACACAAATAATTTTCATGCACTCGTCTGAGGCGTTCTTGATCTGGTGCCTGACCCCAAGTGGAACATAGACAGCAGTGTCTGGCTCGAGCCCATGAGTCTTTCCCTCTATGATGCACTCGCCCCTACCTGACAGGACGTACATTACCTCGCCGCTCCCGTCATGGGCATGGTAGTTTGTCTCACTCTCAGGGCTTATGAGCGAAATGAGCATCGTGAAATCCTTGGTGCTTCCCACCTCCGGTGCCATCAGGACCTTGAGCACCCTCTCGTGCGGTTTCGGGACTTTGATCCCCTTTACCTTCCAGGCCTGCACTACAGACACCAAAAACACCTTTCTATATTTTCGTGGTTAAGCTTAAAAATAGATGCTTCCAGAATGAGTTAGAAGTGAGTTTCTATGACCGTACTTGGAAAAGACAAGCTTATCGAGCTTAACGAGAAATACAAGATAGTCTCCCCTTTTAAAGGGTCCCAGCTCGACGGTGACGGATACATACTGACTGTGGGCAAGGACTGCACCCTCCAATACTTGGAGCACCAGAATGTGATATCTGATGAGATAGTCTTTACTCCGCCGGACTGCGTAGCTTACCTGACCGCAAAGAGTAGATATGGCAGGATGGGTCTCTCGTTCCTCAATGCTGCCAAGGTTCACAGCGGGTTTTGTGGCAGGCTGGCCCTTGAGATCGTCAACTTGAGCAACGACCGGCACCCAATCACAATAAAGAAGGGCGACCACTTCATGCACATGGAATTCATAACAAGGGAAGGCAAGCCATCCACTTATGATGGCGAGTATCAGTTCCAGTACATGACCAACGATGAAATCAATGCTTACCTTCCAATTCTGCGCAAGGTAATTCCTGACTTCGAGAAGCTTTCAAAGATCTGGCTGAAGAAGAAGCTGAACCACAAATAACATCTTTTTGCTCTGTCTCAAAGTCTCATTTTTTTACCTATTATTAGCGCTAATGCCATTTTCGCGGCATCACCGGGGAGAAATGGCAGGACGCCAGCCAACAGCGCTCCCGTAAAATTGCCTTGCAACCAGTAAGCGAGCCAGAGCCATCCCGCCATGAATATGACTGCTGCGCAAAGTAACATAGCTGCTGCAGTTGCATAACGCATCTCCGCAGTCTTCTGCAGCAGATTCCCAGACAGGAGTGTCCCGGCAATAAACCCAACTAGGAACCCTCCAGCAGGACCTATTAGCACACTGTACCCAGATGCACCTCCGCCGAATACGGGAAGGCCAATCAAACCCAAGCCGATATAAATCAACTGGCTCAAAAATGCCCATTTTTTTAGATAAAGCACGCTTAAATATGCGAAAAACGTCTGGAGCGTCAACGGGACAGGGAAGAAAGGTATCGCGATAAGACCGCCAACAGCCATCATGGCAGAAAACACTGCTGAAAAGACCAAAGCCCTTGCTTTGCTTACCTTTGCGGCATGGCTATGCATCTTGACCATCAGATCATCGGTAAAGTTAACCATATTTAAATATGAGGTTAACAGCTTTTTAGCGAAATGCTGCTAAGGCGGATATCGTCTCCCACGGCCTTCAAACTTCTTATATTTGTATCAATGATTATGAACTTGTGAGCGCAATGGCGACTGGTCCTGTCCCTTTTGTGAAATGGGCGGGAGGCAAGGCGCAACTTCTAAACGTTCTAGTAAAATGCGTTCCCAAGAAATTTGAAACCTACTGCGAGCCATTCCTAGGGGGAGGCGCTCTGTTCTTCAGGTTGTATTCAGAAGGGATGATCAAAAAAGCGATTCTTTCTGACGCCAACAAGGACCTCATCAACTGCTACATCGCCATTAGGGATAATGAAGAAGCATTGCTGACTGAGCTGGAAATCCTGCAGCAGCATTCAAACCACAAGGACTTTTTCTACGAGGTTGCAAGGCCAAAATTCAACAAGATCCGCTTAAAAACTGGCATGGAGGGCGATCCTCCCAAAGCTGCCCTCTTAGTTTATTTGAACAAAACTTGCTACAACGGGCTATACAGGGTCAATTCTGATGGCGTTTTCAATGTCCCATGGGGGCGCAACAACAATCCAAGGATATATGATGAAGATAACATAAGGGCAGTCGGAAAAGCCCTGAGGGACAGACGTGTTAAGGTAATCTGTTGCGATTACTCTTCAGTGCTCACAAAGGTAGGAGTAAACGATTTCGTCTACTTCGATCCGCCTTATCAGCCCCTGAGCATGACTTCGTCTTTCACCAGTTATACTCCCGATCCCTTTGGGGAAGATGATCAGAAGAGGTTGGCGTCGATGTTCATGGAACTGGACAAAGAAGGGAGCTTTGTTCTAATGAGCAACTCTGTAAACCCTCTGATAGAAGAGCTTTACAACGACTACATTGAGGGGGGGAACTACCTCAAAGTCATGGCAGCCCGCCAGATTTCCTGCAAAGGCGATGGGAGAGGCAGGATTTACGAATATGTGTTTTTTAACCATCACCCGGGCTGACGTGGCTATGGATTACGCTGCGGTTCCTAGCTAATTATTCAAACTCTACTGGACACGCGCAGAGCTCTGATCCTGTCTACAGCATGTAAATAATTAACTGAACAAAATATTTTTGATTAACTATCCTACTGAATATTCCCGACTGTGAACTCCCATGTCATCATCTTTCGACTGTTCCTGCCATGGTCCCAGTGAAGCAACGAAATCTTCTATCTTCTGCACTGGTGTAATGCGGAACGATGACGGTATTGTGATTAGTTCCCAGAGGAACTTCTCAACCATCGCTATGTTATCGGACTCGAGCAAAAAGAAGAAGACATGATCAGGTCCTCCACTCACCACGAAATGCGCCTTTGTATCGTACTTCTTCTCGAGGGCTTTCATCTTCCCAAAAGACTGAATGAGATGAGGAATCATCTTGGGATTATATCCTGGGCAGTGGTCCTCTGTATGCGTCACTACAACATGCAGCAGCAATTTGCTCCCCACTGTAATTATTGAGGATCTTCCTATTATCGCTTTGTTCAATGCTGCCTGAGCACAATTGCATCTCCTTTATCAGAGATCGTTAAAATGGGGCCAAGATAAGAATGGAGCCCCAGAAGGGATTTGAACCCCTGACCAACGGTTTACAAAACCGTCGCTCTGCCGTGCTGAGCTACTGGGGCGTTGCTTCCTAATCTCCTAAACAGGATCAATTTAAAAATTTATCTATGCGTTCTGGTTTGGTCACGTTCTCGAATCTGCAATGGGTCTATCCCATCAACTATGGCGCTTCCAGCCCTCTCAGAAGGATTAAAATATTCGGTCGCCGTTACAACTTACGTCGCCGGGGTGGCTCAGCCTGGCTAGAGCGCCGGACTCATAATCCGAAAAGTGGACAAGGCGCTCTACGATGGGAGATCCGGAAATCGCGGGTTCGAATCCCGCCCCCGGCACTACTTCCTGCGGTCGATCCTCTTTATGCCCTGTTCGTACCCCAAATAGGCCGTATGAGCAAGGTTGACGAACAACCCGACCTCCACTATGCCCGGTATCCTCTTCAGTTCTAGCTCTAGCACCCCGGCATCCTTGATCTTGCCGAAGTTGGCGTCTATTATGAAATTGCCATTGTCTGTGACCAAGGGACCATCCTTTCTGTCCCCTCCGTCCCTAAGCTTGGGGTCCCCTCCAAGTATCTTTATGCGCTGTGCCGCTGCCATCCTAGCGAATGGCAAGACCTCTATCGGCACCGGCATCTTCAATCCCAGCCTGTCAACGAACTTGGAACCGTCGGCAATCACTATGAACCGCTTGGCCGAAGAGTCCACAACCTTCTCCTTTGTAAGCGCTGCGCCGCCGCCCTTGATTAGATCTAAGTTTGGATCAACCTCGTCAGTGCCGTCCACAGCGAGATCGAGCCTCGGGTGCTCGTCAAGGGTCGTCAGCTTTATCCCGTTCTCCGCCGCAAGATAGGCCGATTGGTATGATGTCGGAACGGCAAGAACCTCCAACCCCTTTCCCGAGATCCTTTCTCCAAGGAGCTTGATGAAAATGGCGACGGTCGAGCCCGTTCCCAGGCCAAGTAGCATTCCGTCTTTTACTTCAGCGATGGCTGCCTCGGCCGCTCTAGTTTTACCTATCAAATGAGACATACTCTCACAGTAGAGTATTGGAGCAAATCCTCTAATTAAAGGTTAAAAAATAAAAAAAGAGGCGCGTTCGCGATATGGGGCGTTTAGCTTTACTCTATGCCTGCGCGCTTCGTTATCTTCACTATCAGGAAGATCACAAGTGCGACGACCATGAATGTGATTACTGCTCTAAGGAAGTTGCCAATCCCGAAGACCTGGTTTAATCAGGCTGTCTATTAAAACATATAGAAAAAAGTTCTTTCAAAATTATAGGAAATATACTCTCCAAAAGCTTTAACTTTCGCTGTGCAAATAACAAGAACAGATCTATGATACCATATAAAATTTTTTTCGTTAAGGGTGTGGGGATACACAAAGAGAGGTTGGCTGCATTCGAGCTGTGCCTAAGGGACGCTGGAATCGAGAAGTTCAACCTTGTTAATGTGTCGAGCATCTTCCCTCCCAATTGCGAGATAGTTGCCAAGGAGGAGGGGCTGAAGCTCCTGAGCCCCGGTCAGGTGGTCTTCTGCGTGATGGCTAGGAATGAGACCAATGAGCCGAACAGGCTGGTCTCGGCTGCCATAGGGCTCGCAGTTCCCCATGACAAGAATTTGTATGGATACCTGGCCGAGCACCACGCCTTTGGCATGAGAGGAGAGAAAGCCGGCGAGTACGCGGAGGACCTTGCAGCCACGATGCTCGCGACGACCTTGGGGATCCCGTTCGACCCGAACCAGGCTTGGGAGGAGAGAGAGCAGCAGTACAAAGCGAGCGGACTGATAATAAAAACGACGAACACAGTCCAGTCCGATGAGGGTAACAAGGATGGGCTTTGGACCTGTGTAGTGGCTGCTGCAATGTTTGTTCCCAAACCTCCTGAGGCAAGCCTTTAACATTTTTAGCGCAATAATTGGTGGGACGCTGCAAAGGCAAGCTGAAATAGAAAACTCATTTCTTGAAGTAAAGTTTCATGGGGTCCCAGTAGAACTCATACCAGCCCTCGTCGTATGCAGTGGCATCGTCCGCAGGTACATCCGAATGGACAACTGTTATCTCAGTTCCGTCCTTAACCTTCGCGAACGTGAGCTCCAGCCGCGACGGGGAATAGCCCTCAGGCCACTCGGTCGTCATCCACTCCTGCACTATCTTCTTTCCTCTCTCAAGCTCGAGGTTCTTGCCGGATATGTATCCATCCCAAGCGGTGAACTTGCCCCCGACTTTGGGGTTTATGGATGCCGCACTACCTGTAACTGCTGCATGCTTCTCTGAATCCATTAGCGTGTCGTAAACCTCCTCGGGAGTTGCCGAGGGGATCAATACCTTCTGCTTTATAGTCTTGGTTTTCAAGTCGATCAGCTTCCAAGCCCATTTACTAAATGTCTCTCATCCATTTAAAAAGTTGAGCCAACTGTGCGAATACGCATTAACTATGCCAAAAAGTGAGTGACAGAGCCCCAGAGGGGATTTGAACCCCTGACCAACGGTTTACGAAACCGTCGCTCTACCGTGCTGAGCCACTGGGGCATCACCTCGGTTCTAATAAAAAATAGAGATAAATCCTTTTCCTACAGCAAAACACTAAATCCAACGGATACCCAGTATCGTTAGGGATAGTCTCAAAATGAAAGTCTCCAGTCTCGGTGAGAGGGGCGTAATCGAGCTCATATGGTCCATTTTGCGCCAGGAGGGCTCGACCGATCCATCAAAGCTTGAGCTGCCCCCCTCCGATGACGCCTCTGCACTGAAGCTCGACGCCAGCCGCTTCCTTGTCCTCAAGGCAGACCTGTTTGTCAAGCGGACCGACGCTCCGCGGGGGATGCGGACCAGGCAGATGGGGGTCAAGGTTGTGACGATGAATATAAGCGATCTGGCGGCCAAAGGTGCGAGGCCAGCCGCTTTCCTCTTCTCCCTGGGGCTGCCAAAGAATTATTTGAAGAAAAAGGTTCAGGATTTGATCGAGGGCATCAACTCCGCATGCACCGCCTATTGCTCGCCTGTTCTTGGTGGCGATGTGGGTGAGGCGAGGGAACTGCTCGTGGCGGGGTTTGCGGCAGGTTTTGCGAAAAAACTTGTAAAGAGATCTGGGGCCTCTCCAGGTGATATTGTGGCAGTAACTGGCGAGTTCGGTGATACCGGCGCAGCCTACAAGATACTCCTCGAAGGGATGGATGCCCCCTGCAGACTGAGGCGCCATATATGTTCGAGCGTTTATGCACCAAAGGCGCAGCTTAGGGTGGGGATCGCATTGGCAGAGTCTGGCGCAGCCACGTCCAGCATGGACTCAAGCGATGGCTTAGCTTTCACACTCAACGAACTGGCGAAGGCGAGCAGCGTGGGGTTCACAATAAGAGATCTGCCCATCTCAGAGAATGCATTGGAATTCTCGAAGCTGAACAGGATCCCAGCTGACGATCTGGCGCTGTATGGCGGCGAGGAGTACGAGATTGTATATTCCATTAAAAAGGAGAAGTGGGATCTCGCACAAAAGGCAGCGCGTGAAGCCGGTGGCAGACTTGTACGGATAGGAGAGGTCGTGTCTTCGCGCAAGGTGATCCTTGCCAGAGGCTCTGAAGAGGAAGTCATTCCAAGCAAGGGATGGGAGCACCTCAGATAGATGCAGTCGAGGGCATGGCCTTGAGGGTTCTGATTATTGATGGTTACACTGACGAGCCTGCGGGTCTCGGCGTGCCCCCCTACATTGACGTGTACCCAAGGTACATGGCTGGCGCTGTCTGGAAGCATGATCCCTCCGCCGAAGTCTTGTATAAAACCATCGACGAAGTGAGGCAGGACCCAAATGGGGTTGCGGCCATTTCATCTTCATCTGACCTCTCAGTCTTGGTTGCAGGAGTGACCGTCCCAGGGAAGTACCTGGGGGGAGCGCCAGCCACAGCAAGGGATGCTGTCTCCCTCCCAAGGATCCTCTCGTCAAAGCACACTGCCATCTGCGGCCCGGCTGTTCGTTTTGGTTTTGGGCGCGGTGGTGGAAGCACAACAGAGATCCCCCGGGAACTGAGATCTCTTTACGAATTCTTGATCAGTGGTGATCCAGAGACCGTCCTGTACGACCTGCTGTCAGATGGCTTCCACGCAAGGGCGGACATCGACGCTGTTAGGCCCAACGAGAACAGCATCAACGACTTCGCCGCAAGGGGGGCGAAGATCATAGAGCAGCATCCCTGCTACCCTGCTGGTCTAATATGCGAGGTTGAGACCTTCCGGGGGTGCCCCAGATCGCTCTGCGGCGGCTGCTCTTTCTGCACGGAGCCACTCCACGGGACGCCTGATTTCAGGTCTGTGAGCGGCATCGCCAAGGAGATCGCTGCCCTTCACTCAGCTGGTGCCCTGAACTTCAGGCTTGGAAGGCAGCCAGACCTGCTCATATACGGCACCAAGGACCAAAACGAGACGCCGGTGCCCAACCCTGGAGCGGTGAGGCGTCTCTTCAAGTCAGTAAGGAAAGCCGCGCCGGCCCTCAAAGTTCTCCACATCGACAACATAAACCCGGCGACAATTTTGAATCACCCTGACGCCGCTGAGGAGGCCCTCAAGGCGATTGTCGAATACCACACGCCAGGGGACGTCGCCGCCATGGGTGTCGAGTCAGCGGACCCAGAGGTAATACGGAAGAACAACCTGAAGATCTACCCCGACGGCGTAATATTCGCAATCTCTATGGTCAACGGTATCGGCAGCGAGAGGGGCGAGAACGGCATGCCGCACCTCCTTCCAGGCATCAATTTTGTTTACGGCCTTCCAGGGGAGACCAAACGCACCTACGAGGCAAACCTCGAACTCATGAAGAACGTGCTGGAGATGGGGCTGATGGTTAGAAGGATAAACATGCGGCAGGTGATGGTCATGCCCTCGACTAGGATGTCTTCCTTCGGGGACCACCTTGCAAGGAAGCACAGGCAACTCTTCCTGAGGCACAAGGCGGCCATGCGGTCCCAGGTGGACGAGCCAATGCTGAAGAGGGTGTTGCCCACCTGGACCGTGCTGAGGGGCCTGCGGACAGAGCTTGCCGAAGGCAGAATCACCTGGGCAAGGCAGTTAGGCTCGTACCCCGTACTGGTTGGTATCCAGAAGACGATGGCGCCGGGTTTGGTCACAGACGTCGTAGTTGTCTCCCACGGCCCCCGCTCAGTAGGCGCCCTGCCAGTGCCGATAAAGGTGAACAACATGAGCCTGAGGGAGTTAGAAGCCATACCAGGGATAGGCTCGCGCCGGGCCGCGACCCTGATCAGGCATCGCCCGTACAGGAACGCCGACGAGATCAGGGCGGGGCTGGACGATCCAAGTCTCCTCGACGCGATCATCCAGCTGATCGAGTTCACATAACCCTTTAATCACCCTTCGGGCTCTTAGATTACCTATGGGCATCATCAAAAAGATCCTTCTCCCGGTTGATGGCTCGGACTACATGAAGAGGGAGATGGAGCTGGCCTGCGAGTTCTCAAAGACATTCAGTGCTGATGTCACCATCTTCCACGTAATCGCTATGCCAATGTCCTCGGAGGTAGGAGGCATATTGAACGCCTCAAAGGAGCTTGAGAACGCTGGGAATGCGATCCTTGAAGAGGCGAGGCAGATAGCTGAGGGCTACGGGATCAAGCCAAAGCTGGAGCTCGACTTCTCCGTTGGCAACCCTGGCATGAGGATCATAAGGAAGGCAGAGGCAGAGGGTGCCAATCTCATAATAATTGGGGCGAAAGGCAAGAACCGTTTCAGGGAAATTCTTATGGGCAGCGTTGCCAACACAGTCGTTAATAACTCCAAATGTCTGGTACTCATAGTCCGGACCTGCGACTAGCCGCAGAAAGCCTCCTGATTCTGGCAGCGCTCTTTTTAAATAGACTCGCGCTGCTAATTAGCCCATGGACGCACTGCAGGCGATCATCCTCGGCTTGGCTCAGGGGCTCACTGAATGGCTCCCAATCTCCAGCTCGGGCCACCTCGTCCTATTCGAGTACCTCATGGGCCTCACAGTCCCTATCTCCTTCGATGTCATCCTGCATCTGGGTACTCTCGTATCCGTTGTTGTGGTCTTCTGGAGGGACATAATGAGTATACTCAAGTCCCTTGTGACCCTGGACACCAAGAGCTACAACTTTAAGCTGTTGCTCCTGCTCATAGTCGGGAGCATTCCGACCGCGATAATCGGCTTCACATTCCTTAGATTCTTTGAGTCCCTCTTCACCAGCTTGACAGCTGTGGGCATAGGTTTCCTCATAACCACCGCCTTCCTCATCATGTCGAAGTTCGGCAAAGGCACGAGGAGCCTCGGGTGGCTCACTGCGATCATAATGGGCGTCTTCCAGGCCTTTGCTATAGCCCCAGGCGTCTCCAGGAGCGGCTCAACGGTATCATCAGGTCTCTTCAGCGGGGTAAAGAGGGAAGAGGTCTTCAAGTTTTCATTCCTCCTGTCAATCCCCGCGGTGCTTGGCGCCAACCTCATTGAGCTCAATGGCGTGGTCTCATCGGACGCGGGTCTCTACATCTTGGGGGCTGCCGTTGCGGCGATCGTTGGCTATTTTACAATACTACTGGTAAAGAAAGTCCTCCTCGCCAACAAGTACTACCTCTTCGCGATCTACACCTTCGTAATAGGCCTCGTGACCCTGCTCCTCCTCTAAAACTGCCCAGTCCACACATCCCTCGGCCGGTGACTCTCTCTCCCAGCTGAAACTGTCTCCAGTGGAAAACAGCTACATCGGCCATAGCATTTTTCACGTTGCCACTAAGGTTTTCGAAGCGAAAGTGATAATACTATACTCCCAGCTTGGGGGTTTGCTGCTTGGCATCCGGGATTGCCGTGGGCTCATCGTTCGTAAGGGCTTCTTCCCTAAAGGAGAGCAGGAACACCCTCTCCACCGGCTATGCCCCCCTCGACGGCCTCACAAACGGCCTCAAGGGCGGCCAGCTCTACCTCTTCTACGGCGCATCGGCCTTCATCGACGAGTTGGTCCACCGACTGGTGGTGAGAGCATCCGTGGAGGGCAAGGTCGCATACATGAACAACACCAACTACTACCGCGAGAAGGCCCTCCTCAAGGCAGACCTCCTTGCCCTCCACTCCAAGCGCGAGGGTGTCGAGCCGTCAGCTGTCCTAGATAGCGTCTACTTTGCAGCCGCCTACAGCGAGTTCAGGCAGCCGAAGGCTACAGGCGCCCTGGAGAGGATCATAGCGAGTGAGCCCTCCACCAAGGTCATACTGGTCCACAACGTCTCCGCCTTCCTGGAGGGGAACGAGAAGAACCGGCTCAATGTCGCCGAGGGCATCTCCCGCTCCATATCCGCGCTCTGGCACCTCGCCATGGAGAGGGACCTGATAATGGTTGTTACCGCCAGGGCCAACCTTCCCTCTAGCTCGCTGGGCTCACGGCTGCTCTCGGAACTGGCAAGCTCAATAGTGTTTTTTCGCGACACCGCCGGAGGAGTCCAGGCGGCGCTGCTCAAGCACCCGGAGAAGGAGGTCCCCGCCTACGAATCCATCCTCGATGGGGGTGACTCGCTAATGGGCAGGATAACGCCGCCCTTTAGGCAGGTGTACCAGGACCTTCTGGAGAGGCTCAGGGGCAACTACGTGGCTCTCCTCAGGGACCCTGGGCACAGGAAGGGGTTCGAGCTTCTTCTGAGGGATGCCTGGGACAGGGAGCACGCGGCCATGGGCAACGCGGAGCTGCCGCTGGTCCTTGACGCCCTCAACCTTACGGCAAACATACACAACAGCGGCGCCCTAGAGGAGCTCAGGGAGGCCCTGGAGGAGAAGGACCGGAGGATCGCCGCTTTGGAGGAGAGAATCAGGAGGGTAGAGGCCGGCCTCGCCTCCCCCGCCGCCGGAGAATAGGTGCGCCAGGTGAAAACCTTGTGGCAGGCTTGTGGCTGGCTCTTCGATGCCTACATCCAGGACGCCAAGGCGGTCCTCTGGATCAAGACCGAGGATGGTAAGCTCCTCAGGCTAACAGACAAATACTCACCGTTCTTACACGCCGAGCCAGCCGAAGGGGCTCCCGAGGATGATCTCCTCTATCGGCTGTCGGAGTGCCGCGAGGTCAGATCCGTGGGGATAGAGGATAAGCTGACTTCCCTGGACAGCGGCAGAAAGCGGAGCCTGGTGAGGGTGGAGACCTACGGGACAGCACCCTTCAGGCCCCTGATCAAGTCGTTGGAGGTGAACCCCCACGTCTCAAACGTCTACAACGCCAGCCTCATGCATATCCAGCGCTATCTCTTCACGCGGCTGAGGGTTGAGCCCAGCAGCAGGGTTCTCGTCTCCCACGACGGGGAGAGGCTCCTGAATATCGAGAAGGTTGACGACTCGCTCGAACTGATACCGCCCACCTTGAGCCTCCTCCGCTTTGCGCTGGACTATGACCTCTCCGGCGGTCGCAGGGTGATCAGGGCCATCCGCGTCTGTTTCAGGGGCGAGGAGGTGGTCTTCAAAGGACCGGAGCCCGAGATGCTATCCGCCTTCAGAAGCTACCTGCGGGAAAAGGATCCCGACCTGATGCTCTGCCCGAAGTGCGACAGGCTGACCTACCCCCTCCTGAAATCGCGCTTCATGGGGAATGGCATCCCCTTCGACCTGGGGAGGTGCGGCGACTCCGACCAGGTCCGAACCCAAGGCTCATTTGCGGGCAGGATAATGCTGGGCGACGTCTTCTACGGCTTCAGCGCCGACGAGTGGGGCATAGCGGGGCTGATTGAGCGGACGAGGTTCTCCTTCGCGCCCATGGGTCTCTCGACGAGGTGGCTCAGCAACAAGAGCATAGAATCCCGCAGCTGCTTCGAGATGCTGGAGAGGGGCTATGCGATACCCCGCGAGGAGTACTTCGAGGACGCAAGGAGCATGAAGGAGCTAACCGCCAGGGACAGGGGCGGGATAACCATAACGCCTGAGGCCGGCAGGCTCCACTTCAACGTCGCCGCCCTCGATTTCGACTCGCAGTACCCCAACATAATACTGAAGAACAACCTCAGCTACGAGACCGTTGGCGGCAGCTCCGACTCCGGCCAGGGCATCCTGCCGGCCGTCCTGGCGCCGTGGCTCCGGAGGAGGACGTGGCTGAAGAAGCTCAGGAAGACCCTCCCCGAGGACAGCCCATCCCGGCTCTACTGCGGGCAGAGGATAGAGGCGCTGAAGATGATCCTAGTTACCATCTATGGCATCTCTGGCTGCTGCAGGAACCGCTTCGGAAACGTGGTCGCCTTCGAGGAGATCAATAGGAAATCTAGGGAGAGTATGCTAAAGGCGAAGGCGGTGGCCGAGGCAGGGGGCTTCAGGATAATCTACGGCGCGGTGGACTCGCTCTTCGTCAGCAGACTGGACGCAGGGAGGGAGGACTACGAGGCGCTTGCTGCCGAGATAGCCCGCGCCACAGACCTTCCCATGTCATTGGACAGGCACTTCAGGTTCTTGGCATTCCTGCCCCTGAAGGGGGACCCATCATCGTCGGCGCTGAACCGCTACTTTGGCCTGACCTACGACGGCAAGGTCGAGGCCAGGGGAATAGAGCTCCGGCGCAGCGACACCCCCGAGATCGTAAGGGCCTTCCAAGCCGAGCTGATAAGGCGTGTCTTCAACAGCGGGGATCTGCAGGAGGCGTGCACGGAGGGAGTACTGAGGGGGATGGCGCTGCTGCGCCTTGCTGTTAACAAGATCAGGGGCGGGGATGTGGACGCCGGAGATCTCGTCGTGAGGAAGAGGCTTGGGAAGGGCATAGGTGAATACACTGCCAGCGTCTCCCAGAGATCTGCTGCGCTTCAGCTTCTCCATGCGGACAAGGAGATCGAGGTCGGCGATGACATTCCGTTCATATACACGGACCACGACAACGGCAACCCCCTCTGCAGGGTCAGGGCTCCGGAGCTCTTCAGCGGCAGCTACGACAGGGAGATCTATGCCAGAATGCTCCTTGACGCGGCGTCGACGGTATGGAGGGGCATGGGGTTTAATCCAGATCTCAAACCGACTGCAAGCACGCTGGATAGGTGGCTCCAACCCGAAGCATAATGAACCGCAGGCGTTCCTGAGAAATAATGCTGTTCAATGACATAGCTGCATTTTGCTGCCGGTACTTTTTTATGCACCAGCAAAGGTAATAGGCTGGTGCCATAGAAATATCCAAAGGCGTTTCTATGTCAGAACCAGCCGTCTGCTCCTATAGAAAGTTGCTGATAAGAGACGCAAGCATTGACCAGGTAACTGCCGTATGCAATAGGGCTCTTAGGGAGATAGGGCTAAAAATCAAGAAGAGCGAATCAACGAAGGAGGGCACGATGTCCATATTCGCGGCTCAGGGCGCTCTCATCCCGTTGACCATGAAGATCCTTTCCCACCCGTTTGGCGAAGATGATTATCTGAAATCAGCCCAAAGGTCAGGAATACAACTGCTCATAGCCCCGGCTCCAGATGGGGTCCACATCAGCTACTGCGGGCTCGCCCTTAATGATGCAACAGGGCGACCGGAGAAGTACCCTGAGGTAACAATTGAAGAGGTCACGGACACGCTCGACTCCCTGGAATTTGAGGACAAGTTCTTGAAAGCCCTCAAGTCAGCTTCCTTTAAAATAGAGGAAATCGAGTAAGCTTCCTTGGCTTGCTTCCATGGTTTCCTAAACATCAACCGGCTCTAGGTTGTCGAGGGCTTCCATAGCCGATTGAACAGAGGCCTGCCGACGACCCAGGCGAGTGCGATTCCCGCTATTTCGTCCGCAATGTAGTGCTGCTTGATGAAGAGCGTGGAGAGGATTACACCCGCTGCCACAAAGAGCGCCACGGATGCTAAGACCATGGTGGAACGGCTAGGTCTCACTTTGCTGTAACGGTACCAAGCGTAAAAGCAGATGGTGGAGACCGCTGCGTGTAGGGATGGAAAGCAGTTGAACGAGCTGTCCCCCGCCCACACACTGTATACCTGGGTCGCCCAGAAGTTTCCCACAATTGGCTGTGCAAGAAACTCTTGGCGCCACCAATACGTGGAGACAGGAAAGATGAAATAGACCGCTAGGGCGATAGCATTGATTAAAACCAGGGACCAGCCCAGAGCATACCCCTTCCTGTATTCCACGAAGCCGAAGAAGAGCATCGTAAGGATGGCAAATGGGTAAAAAAGATACACGTAGAAGATCACGAATTCCGGAACGAGAGGGATCGCGTTGTCCAGCCCTCCGGTCAGAAAGTCCAATCGGAAACCCGAGCCTACCCTGTAGAGCTGCCCGGTCCAGTCGTAGCCGACAGTGTTGAGCAGAATGTAGAAGAGTAAAAGCATCAGGACGACGTTGCCAATTACATAGGTCACATAAACGCTGGTCTTTGTGGACTTTCCACCGAAAAAGACCCTCTCGATACCTCTTCTTAGTATGTCATGTAGTTTCAGGGTATGCCACCAGACAGAATAGTCTTCTGCTAATATGCGGAAATGGGGAGATATATAAAAAACGCTGAACTCGATTTTATTTTAATGAAATTAAACGTTTTTATGTGGTAGATGCCAAGTGCTTTAGCCGCTCTTTAGCTGTGAAATTGGTTAAGGGGCCACTGGCAAGGTTACTATTACCTACCATTACAAGAGATCCGTCTTGCGCCTTTATCTAGGTGCTACGGAGTGCAATGTATACAATTCTCCCTCTGATCCCACCAAATTGCACTTCATCATCAAGTCTGATCGTCTTGTCATAGAAGAGAAAGATTCCCGATATGACGTTCGACAATGTGGACTGCATGGAGAGGGTAATTGCAATGCCTGCGATGCCAGAGATGGTCAGGGTGGTGTACATGGACGTCAGCCCCAAATAAGAAATAATTTCCGTCGCAGCCAATAGAAGCCAGATAACCCTCATCACTTCGCGAACTGCATACAGCACTGATGGTTTTGCCCCAGCCCTCTTTGCGAGATTTCTGATGCCTTTGCTAACGAGTTCCATCAGCACCAAAGTGACTAAAACGAATGTAATTACTACAGCCAGATTTATTATGGTAGTCTCGTCCATGACGAATTCCCCCACTTTATTGTTTATCAATTATATTAAAAATATTATTGTGGATGCCTACATAATCTAATTTAGTAAAGAGTATGTCTTTAGACCAACATCATTACAATGTTCTTTTTTTCTAATCTATCAGTATTTTGACTCCCACTAGCATTATATTATCAATGACATACAATTTGTGATCACTAACCCTCTGTTCCCTTTAGTGTCTCTCATCTTGTTGCCTTTGTTATCTTGCGTAAGTTCATTATGGCCAGATGCCTAATAATTCACAAATTCGTCATATTGGCTTAGTGGCGATGCCAGACTATTATCGGTGCTAACATACTTCACTCCACGAATGGCAGACTTCTTTATTGATAACTGCTCTTTAAGATGCCTTTGCCTCCGCATCTCCTCTATTCTGTCGAACATCCAACTCACCGTCCTTTTTAGTGTCTCCACTCTGGCCTGATCTCTTCTGGAGACCATGCCTAGCTTTGTTCATTGCGATTCGTTCCTTGCGTCTTCGTGTCTTTTGCTTCATAATCAAAACATCTTTAAACTATCAGACTTGCCTCAGCATATGCGCCTTTGCCTATTGTTGCATCCATCCCTTTAGTGCAACTCCTCATAGCCACCCACCCTTATAGTATTGTCTATCTTATCTATCCCTTACAACAAACCCGAATGACTCGGTACTCCATTAATTCCTTTTTTATTATCCGATTTTATGGCGGGCCTGAAGGGATTTGAACCCTTGGCCAATGGGTTAAGAGCCCACCGCTCTTCCGTACTGAGCTACAGGCCCACCGCCCTTTCGATTCTGGAAAGGGTAATTTAAGAGTTTCTGTAATAGTCTCTTGGGGTTGCAACTTGGGATCCCTCAAATTCATCGGGCTTGGCCTTTACAGCGAGAGGGGGATGAGCTTGGAAGGGCTGGAAAAGGCAAAATCTGCTGGCAAAGTGCTGCTAGAGAGCTACACCAGCTTGCTTCCCGGCTTAAATCTTCAAAATCTGGAGAAGCTCGTTGGCAAGGAAGTGAAAATTGTGGATCGCAGATATGTTGAGGACGGAAAGGAGCTCCTCTCCCTATCATCCTCCGAGGATGTCGCCATGCTCGTGGCCGGCGATCCATTCGTTGCCACGACCCATGTGGACCTCAGGATAAGGGCAGCCAAGTTGGGGATACCTGTGGAGATTTACAACGCACCTTCGATCATCTTGGTAGCACCGGGCGCTGTCGGGCTCCAGAACTACAAGTTTGGCAGATCATCGACAATCACCTTCCCGCCGCCTCATTCCGACGTGCCCTACGACACCCTCAAGCTCAACAGGGGCTCAGGCCTTCACACCCTCTTCTTCCTTGACCTGAAGGCAGAGGAGAAGAAATTCATGTCGGTTGGCGAGGCAATACGGCTGTTAATTGCTATGGAGAAGAGGAGGAGAGAGGGGGTGATCCGCAAGGACCTTATCTTTATCGGCCTGGCCAGGGTTGGTGGTCCGGAGCAGTTCATCAAGGCCGGCAGGGGAGAAGAGCTGGCGGATCTTGACTTTGGCACCCCCCCGCACGCAATAATAGTGCCTGGGAAGCTCCACTTCATGGAGGTCGAAGCCCTCATAATGTTCGCAGGGGCAGACAAGAGGCTAGTGGAGATGAACACATGACCTTCGAGGAAGAAGCGAGGAAAAAGCTTGATAGGTACATAGGTGGCACCGAGAGTGTCTTCCGAGAGATGAGGGTAAACCCCCCCGGTGACGAATCCCTCAGGAAAGCCGTGGAGAGCAACATCTCACTATCCAGGCAGTACCTTGCCGACAGCAAGTACTACCTCGACAAGGGCGACTTTATTACCGCCCTCGTCTGTATCGCCTACTGTGAGGGGCTCATTGACGCCTGCAGAAATCTGGGATGGCTGAGCTATGAGTGGGCGTTCAAGGAATAGCTGGAATGGTGATGTTTTTGGGTAAAAAGGTCCTTGCTGCTGGCTGCTTCGACCTTCTGCATTACGGCCACCTGAAGTACTTGGAGGAGGCCAAGAAGCTGGGGGGAAAGGGCGCAGAGCTCATCGTCGTCGTCGCACGGGACACAACGGTGATCAAGAGGAAGGGACATCCGCCGGTCATGGGCGAGGAGCATAGGAGGGCGCTGGTTGAGGCCCTGAAACCGGTGGACAGGGCAATACTCGGCGGGACGGAGATGGACACAGCCAAAGTGATCCGAGAGGTCAAGCCGGATATCGTTGTGCTGGGCTACGATCAGGATGACCTCGCCACTTCGGTGGCCAGCCAGAGTAGCGCATACAAGGTAGTCCGCCTGAGGAAGTACGGGGATGTGAGCTCATCGACAATAAGGGGCTTAATCTACTCGGACACTAAGAAGCTCAACCGATCATAACCTTGAGCCGGACCAGGTCCCCATCCTTCAGACCGAGCCTCTTCCTAAGGGATTCCTTCGCGATTATCTCCAGGACGTCTTGGCCGTAGTGGGTCCTGTGTATCATCAGCAGCGCCCCTTCCGTCTTCTCGTTTATAAGGACCTTGAAGCTCTTCACATCGCCAAAAGTCCTTTCGCCATTCTTGAATCCCTTTATCACTATACCTGGCAGCCCATCAAGCCCACCCCTCGCCTTGATGTCTGCCATCGACTTCAGCCTTATGTTGAGCGTTCCAGGGAATGGCTTGAAACCGAGCTTCCCCTCGAACTGGTCCTTGTAGCTGCCCTTCGTGACGTAATAGGCGCCCTCACCAAACCCAGAGAAGACCGCGCCGTTCAGGAAGAGCACTTTCATTCCCTCTTCGAAGCCTGTCTTCAGGGCGTAGTAAACGTCCTTCAGCGCCTCAAGTCCCTTCTCAGTGATAACGATGTTCTGCCCCTTGGGCGTGAGTTCCCTTGTTATGTAGCCCTCGCCCAGGAGCCTCATCAGCCTGCGTGACGCTGTCTGCTGTGAAGTCCCAATAATTTTGCCGAAGTCGGAGGTCCCCAGCAATATCTGCCTCCTATGCCCGCCCATCTTGAAGAGCGCAAAGAGCGAAAGCCATTCTTCGCTGTCCATCAGGATCTCACCGCCTCTCTAGAGATCAAATCGGGGAGAAATAAATGCTCTGCATTCGGCAGCGCCACAGAGGCCTCATAATAATCCCTTTTTTCAGGTCAAACTGCTGGGCTCCCGCATGGATCAGCAGAGCGACTCCGAGTAGACTCCTATGAAGACCGGCCCCCTGACGTCAATCTTCCCGTGCCTGCTTGAGACGTACCTGGCCCCGACATCGGACAGCCTGAGGTTCACGTCGCTCGGGAGCTTTGCCATCCTGACCCGAAGTTCCATCTTGCCCTCGCCCTCGATCCTCGCCGCTGCCGCCTTTGCCACAGAGTCAACGTACCGCACCCCGGTCCTCGCGCCCTTCTTCCTTGCCTCGCTTATCACTTCGACATTCTCCATCCCCTTCTCCGGTATCCCGAGGATGTTCCCACCGTAGACAACCACTTCATTGAATGCCGCCGGCCCAACCAGCTTCACGTTCGGGTCGGGCTCGAACACCTTAACCGTGACCTCCCTCCCGCTGACCAGCCCCTGGTATGCGACGAACTCGCACGGGCTGGGCGCGTCTCGGTTTGCCTCCAGCGCCTTGACAATCGCGCGCTCAACCTCTCTCCCAGTAGGCGTCTTGGGCTCTTCGATGAACGATATCTGCTTCAGCACGTCAGCATCCGAGAGGGCCCACTGGCCGTAGAACTGGGGGTACGACAGCTCGCGTATGTCGGAGAAGCCGTGCAGTATTCCTGCAATCCTCTCTACGCCCATGCCGATGTTCAGGACCGGGTACTCTATGCCGTACCTTGCAAGCGCTATGGGCCCGTAGAGGCCGAAGTCCATGACCTCGATCCAGCTGCCGTCCTTGGCCTTGGCGAAGACCTCGTGCTCGGTTCCGGGAGCGTAGTACTTGGCTGTGACCTTCTTCCTCTCGACCCTCACATCCTTGAAGCCAAGCCTGTTCAGGACCTCCTGGGAGACCGCCTTCCCGTCCTCCACCGACACCTCCGGATCCATCAGCACCGAGGACGCTGCATGGTGGAACCTGAGGTGGGTCGCGTCCTCCTGCTGCTCCCTCCGCGCCCTAAGACCCACGGAGAATAGCTTAATCGGCATCTCGAGCTTGTGCT
This sequence comes from Candidatus Methanomethylicaceae archaeon, assembly GCA_015660995.1. Taxonomy (GTDB): domain Archaea; phylum Thermoproteota; class Methanomethylicia; order Methanomethylicales; family Methanomethylicaceae; genus JACTUC01. The sequence continues at coordinate 99,842 of JACTUC010000007.1, forward strand.
GCACAGCCTCGCACGTCAGGAACCAAGCGCTGGTCATGTGCGACCTGAGGAGCAGCTTTGTAGGCTCCGCCACCAGCCTCCTGAACTCCGGGAAAGCCGAGTCGAGTATCTTCAGGGCCCGAACATCCGAGATCCCAGTGGCTTCGGCCATCTTCTCCACGAGGTCATCGCCATCTATCCTCCCCTTCTTGTAGTCATGGAATGTTGCGCTTAGCTTCGCCAGGCTGTCCTTGTCCGCTGGACCACCCAGCTCCCTGATCTTTGCTATCTCAACCGCGCCTATCCCTATGTCGGGC
>JACTUC010000008.1 GCA_015660995.1 Candidatus Methanomethylicaceae archaeon
GCAGCAAGGTAGTAACACCTGTCCAATATGGCAGGTGCCTCGTTCCCGTACTGCTTGTATATGTCAGCCTCGTCGACGATCATGGGGTTGACAACTTCATTGAAGCCGAGCTCGAGGTAGATCCCCCTAAGCAGGTTGGCCGTCTCCACGAGGACATGGGTCGTTCCCCTGCCTCCCTTCGAAAAAGCTCCTTTGCCGCCTACCAGCGGGCCTGTCTCATGCCAAGTCTTCTCGAAATCATCATCCGCCCTGGCGAGAATGTCCTTGATGTTGAGCCGCAACTCAGTTCACCCAATCAACGCTTCTCCTTCAGCGCGCCCTCTATACTCCTGCGTATCAGGCGCCCCTGGTGCGCGAGGGTAACGTCACCCCTTGTCTCCTCCACCAGCCTCCTGATGACATCAACCTTCCTTTTCAGGTTGGGAACGACGGCGCGGGGATAGTCGAGCCCCTTGAGCGCCGTGTAGATCTCCTCCATGGTTTCCAATGCCCTCTCGGCTTCATCGAATTCGTCCCTCCTCAGGGAGTCCAGTGCAAACCTCCTCATCTCTCCAGCAGCATCTGCAAGCCCCGTGATGTAGGGCTCAACGGGTACCCTCAGCTCTCCCGGGGACGGCACCTTCTTCTTGGCGATCAGCGCCTGCACTACCGATGCCTCGGCGAACTCCTGAAACGCCTGGGGCAGGGGCCCGGTGAAGACGAACTCGGGTTGCTCGCGGCATATCGCCAGAGAAGCCTCGAGGGCAGCTCTTGCAGCCTCCAAATTCTCCCTGACGGCTGTGGCATCCTTCTTGTGGACGGCGAGCACAGCACTGCCGGACCTTCTGATGATCTCCCTTGAATGAGTTATGACCCTCTCCCTCTTTTCGTCCTTAGCCTTAAGCACGACATCAATCTCGCCTATGATCTTATCAATGCCCAACTGATCCACCAATTCTAGAAGAAATCAACTGCTATTTTTAGCCTTGCCTTTGCTGGCCAACAGCGCGACCCTGCTTATTGGCTGTTCGTCCACCAGCTCGTAGCCGGTCCTATCAGCTAGCTCTCCTGCCATGCCCAGGATCTCGGCATGACTGGGCATGCTGTCGAACCCGAGCCTGTTCGTCGAGAACCCCACGTGCATGTAAGCCTTTACCTCCACGTACGTCGGGCTGCTCCTCGCAATTATTCTTGAGTAGCCCTCTGCATCGGTCATGTTCAGACCCCTCGCAGCGGTTATTCTGATCACTGTCGGGCAGCTGAACCCCTTGAGAAGGGCGAGCGACTCCATAAGCTGCCCCCAGTTGCTGCTGTAGGAAGGCCTGCAGACGTGGCGGTAGATCTCCTCAGACGGCGCGCTGAGAGAGACGTACAGTTGGGTGGGTTCCCTTATCCCCGCCAGGGCACCCGGGTTGGTGCCGTTGGATACGAGAAAAGTGGTCATCCCCCTTGACGAGAATTCTCCAATTAGATCGTCGAGCCTGGAGTAATTCGTAGGCTCTCCGCTGAGGCTGATTGCCACGTGCCTGGGTCTCATTGCCTGCTCCCACCTCTCCTCGGAGACACGGGGGTTTCCCTTGAAACCGTTCACCGACTTCTTATGTGCAGCTATAGCCCCCTCGGCAATCTCCCTCGGGTCGTCCTCCTCGGGGATCTCCCGGTCGTTCCATTCCAGCCCTCTCTCCTTGGGGAGTATCCTCCAGCAGTACAGGCACGAGTTGGAGCAATAGGCAACCGCTGGCGTCATCTGGAGGCACCTGTGGCTCCTTATGCCGTAGAACTTCTCCTTGTAGCACACCCCGCCCCCGGTGAGCGAGCTCTTCAGCCAGTGGCAGGTCTTCACCGCTGAGTGCCTGCCGACGACCTTGTAACCCTGGTGCTTCAGCACCTTCAGCAATTCCGACAATGAGCCCGTCACATCACTACTTAACGGGGAAGAACTCCTCTTTCCCCCCGTCCTTGGTGATCACAACAACGTCTACCCCGTCCCCGGAGGCCACGTCCCTCGATATCGCTGCTCTGACTGCCTTGACCGCCAGCTCCTTCCCCTCCTTAGTGCTCATCCCTTGGGAGTACCCCTGCTCGAGTATGCCGATCGCCACAGCCCCCCCGGTCCCAAGGGTCGCGTACTTGTCCTCGATGAGCGATCCCAGCTGGTCCAGTATGTAGAGCCTCTGGCCGTCCTTGTCCACGCCGCCTATCAGCGTCTCGGCGAAGGCCGGGTAATACCGCTGGGAGTAGAGCATGTTGGAGAGGAGCTTGGCGGTGGACTTGACGTTCATCGGCGAGTGGTAATCAAGCTCGTAAAGCCGCACCTCAACGCTGATCCTGCGCAATATGGCCTGGGCGTCGGATATGAGCCCTGCGAACGCGACGCCTATTCTGCTGTTGATCAGGAATACCTTCTTCCCTGCCTTGCTCATGATCGAGAAGCCATAGGAGATCCTCTTCTCCGAAGCGAGCACGACCCCGTCTTTGCATACCAGTCCCACGGTGGTCGCACCGTTGACAGCATATCCGAACTGCGCCTCAGGCAAACTTAAAAACCTCCACAATATTGAAAGGTTGATTGGCGAATCAAATAAGCTTTTACCCGTTGGTCCTTTCATGCCAACAATTAGGGAGACGCTCAACAGGATCAAGTGGGCATCACCATCAGGGCTCTCCGACTGCGAGATTGTGATCGTCCACCGGGGAGTGCCCGGCGACCTGAAGACGATCAAGGGATCTACCATCAAGGATGTCGCGCCGAGGGCCATGCTGATCGAGGAGAAGGGTGAAGAGATCGTCATACCGTACCACCGCATCAGGGTAATAAGGAAGGGAAGCATGGTGGTATGGGAGAAAAAGAGCAGAGGGGTATGAGCGCTTGCAGCAGCCTTTCGAGACAATGCCGACAGTCCTCACAGCCGAGGAGATCATAAACCACGCTTTCAACGAGGCGACCAAGGCGGAAGTGGAGTTCTCGGATAAGGTTCCCACAATGATCAAGGCAAAGAAGCGGGAAGGCGCAAGGATAATGATCGCAGAGAAGGAGACCACCGGCTACCTGGAAGCACTAGTGAAATCGGTTCCAACGCTCGATGACATCCACCCCTTCTACAGGGAGATGCTCGAGATACAGCTTGGCGTCGCAAAGGCAAAATCTGCCCTTGGCCGCATAAGCAGGGCAGCCAGGATTATCCACGAAGTGGGAAAAGCCTCCATAAGGCAGCTGAAGGGCGCAAGGAACCCCACAGCTGCCGCCACCGCCAGGAGAGCTTTCATGGGACGCACGTCGTCCCTCGTGAGGGGGGCAGAGGAAGACATCGCGACCATATCGTTGCTCAGGGAAAAGATGAAGGACCTGCCAGCTGCGGACCCGTCGGTCCCGACGATAGTCCTTGCTGGATACCCCGGCGTTGGCAAATCGACCATAGTGAGCAAGCTCTCTTCCGCAAAGCCCATGGTTAGGCCATATCCGTTCACCACCCAGGAGATTATAATCGGCCACATAAAAAGCGGGAGAGGCGTCATACAGGTAGTGGATACCCCTGGCATTCTGGACCGGCCGCTGGCCGAGCGCAACAAGGCAGAGCTTCTTGCGATATCCGCCCTTGGATACCTCTCAAACATCATCGCTTTCATAGTCGACATCTCTGAAAGCAACGGCTTCTCGCTTTCCAGCCAAAAGCACCTGCTCGATGACGTGAAGCAGACCTTTGCCGGCAGGGATCTCCTGACCTTCTTCAACAAAGCCGATCTGGCCACCCCCCAGCAGCTGGAAGAGGCAGAGGCGCTCTTCGGCAAATGCGACAGGATCTCCGCGACAAAGGGAGACGGCCTAGATATCTTCTTGGAGAGGCTGAACCAGTCCGTGAAGGAGAACCTTCAAGAAGATCCACCTAGGCGGACGATCGCTTGATACCGGCGCCATCGACCTTCAGGATGGAGGCTCCCCTGCTGACCTTAATCACTTCGTACTTAACTCCTAGGAAGATCTCTGACAGCCAAACCATGGATTCGGCATGCAGCGTAAGCGAGGAGACTCCCAATTCGGAGGTGCCCTTAGCCATGCCTATATACGCAACAGCTACGTCTCCGAGGTGCCTGTCCATAGCCATACCCGTGTGGAGCTCTGCCATGAGCTTTGCAGCCGCCTCTCTCCCGACGTCCTCCGCCGTTTTCTCCCTCGCCCCCATCGAGTCAGCGCCCAGCACAATCTCGCCCCCTGTGTCAGCCCAGAGGACTATCCCGCTGCCAGGCCCTGCCCCTGCAGCCTGACCTGCTTCTTCAGCTATCCTCAAGTCCTTGAACCCGCCCTCCCTCAGCACATTTATGGCGGACTCTGCCTGCCTCCTGGCCACGTGCTCAGGCAGGTTGCTGCAGTGCGATATCCCCCTGACCGCCTGCACCTGCCCTCTCTCCACTGCCTTGACTGGCGCAACGGCGTCAACGTTCTTTACCCTAAGAACCATGCTCCCCCCGCCCCTAGGGTAGTGCCCCCTCCTCATCAGGTCTAGGCTGGCTTCTATCCCGAAGGCGCGCAGAGAAGGGAGCATAACGTGCCTGACGTAGTCGGCAGGCGGGCTCCATGGGACATCGGTCCCTCCGGCTATCGCAACCTCAGAGGGCCCGCCGCCGAAGACCAAGATTGGCAGCAGCGTTTGGACAACCAGCGTGGTGCTTCCTGCCGTCTTTATGTCGAAGCTGTATCTCCCGCTCCTAATCGCCTTGGGCTTGAAAATTACCTCCGTGCTACCAACTTCCAACCCCGCCACCTCTGCCCCAGACACGCTGGCGGCGGCCTCTATGCTGACGAGATGCTGCGGCTGGAGCCCCGGCTTCGGCCTCCTGCTCCTTATGTTGGAGATCTTCACGCCCTTCCCCGTGATACACGAAAGCGAAACGGCTCCTCGCAGTATCTGCCCCCCGCCCTCGCCGTGCGAACCGTCGATCTCCAAAGACATATCAATAAACCTTAACTTCACACATCATTTAAGGATTATCAGGGGAAGGTTGCAAATGTCCAAAGTCACGCTTTCAACGGTGCGGATGGGTAAAATGTGGGTTACCGTGGCCTACGCGGATGGCCCTGTCCTTGTCGCAAACTCGATACCCGCTACCGAGAGGGAAGCATCAAGAAGCATGGCCATCGGGGCATTGAAGGCAAAGGGTATAAACGAGTACCGTGAGCTCGAAACGAGCGTCGGCAGGGACCTTGCCCACAAGGTGGTTGGCGGAAGCCCCACCCTCCGCCTCTCATACGACGGTTTGACAGACTTCCAGAAAAAAGTTCTTGACTACGTCCGCAGCGTGCCCAGAGGCAAAGTGGTGAGCTACGGGGACGTGGCAGTTGCCGTGGGGCATCCCCGCGCCTACAGGGCAGTGGGGACCGTTATGGCGACCCATCCCTTCCCCTTCATAATTCCTTGTCACCGGGTGGTGAAGTCTGATCTAGCCCTTGGGCGGTACGGTCCGAACCCCAGGATAAAGGAGAAGTTCCTCCTTGAGGAGGGCGTTGCCGTCGTCAACGGGCGTATTATGGCGAAGCATCGCCTGGCTCAAGGTAAGTGATCTTGTCGCTCTTGGTGATGTCCCTGAGCCTCTCAACACCATTTATGTTCTTTATAATTGGTATTACTGCTTTGGGGACCAGGCTCTCCCATTCCTCGCCGCTCAGCATCCGCCTCCTGATCTCTGTGCCTGAGAACTTTGCCCTGTCAAAGAAAGGCTGCGTCCTGACCTCCATGCCGCCCTCTTTGAAGAGCCTTGTCGCAAGCGCGTTGCCAGTGTAGACCACCTCGAATGGAGGGGTCAGGGACTTCACATGGTTTACCCAAATGGCGTTGTTCCACACGTCGGGTATGGGGATGATGTGGAAGCAGTGCGTTATCCCTTCATCCCTCATGGTGTTCGATATCATCATTATCCTCTCGCCTGCCGTGAAGGGGTTGTCTATGGTGTGGCTTATCTGGGCGCTCCCTATCCCGATTATAAGATCATCGACCTCTTTCATGATGTTCTTGATGGCTTCCAGATGCCCTCTGTGGAAAGGCTGATACCTGCCTATCAACAAGCCCCTCATTTCAATCCCACTAACACTATGCCCCTTCGTATTTAAAAATGCCATCGCGGCCATTGGTCAGCCGACGGCAGTGATGGTTACCCTGTCGCCCAAGCCGGCTCCGGTGAGCTGCGATGCACTCCCGTTCTTCACCGCAATCTCGTAGAACCCCTCGCTCCCGACGAGCAGCATCACCCCCTTGTCACCCTCAGCATAAGTGTTGACGCGCTTTGCCCTGTAGTACCTCCCCTTTATCGAGACCCTCATCTCGTCCTCCAGCTTCGTGTCCCTCTCCGTCAGGCTGATTGTCAAATTGCCAAACTTGTCCTCGAAAAGTATCTCCGAGACCATGAGCCCACCCTCGAGGCTTCTAAAGAAACTCAGGTCCACAAAACATTCGGATCTGTCCCCGACCTCCTCGAAGGCGCCGCCCTTGGAAAGGAAAGCTGCAACAGGCGCAAAAACATCCCTGCCGTGGAAGGTCCTTGAGACGCTGTCTAAGAAGAGCGACTTGTTGGTCAGTTCCCTTACTTGGACTATACCATCCTCCCTTGCCGCAGGGATCAGCAGGCCGTTGTCAGGTCCGACAAATGTGTAGTTCCTCGTCTTCACTGCTATAGCCTTCCTCTGCGATCCCACGCCCGGGTCAACCACGGCGAGGTGGATAGTGCCTGGGGGGTAGTATCTGAATGAGGAATAGAGTACAAATGCCCCAGACTTGACCGCAAAGGGCTTTATCTCCGTCGAGAGCTCCACGACCTCAGCCGCAGGGGAGATGCGGTTTATTACGCCGCGCATTATACCGACATGATGGCCGCGGAAGTCTGTGGTCAGGGTAATTACCGTCAGACAAACCACCAAATGAGACTCCGCGAAACCTATATAATTAGTCTGCGTGATTACTTGAAGGAGTGAATGTGCTGTGAGCTTACCTCAACTCATCATGCTGCCTGGTCCTACGAACGTCCCCCCGAGGGTCTACGCTGCAATGTGCAAACCGATGATAAACCACCGTGGGGCGGAGTTCCACGACCTCTACGCCAGGATGCTCGACAACGGGAAAAAGGTCTTCCAGACTGAGAACGATCTCTTCGTGCTCACCTCGTCTGGCACCGGAGGCGTGGAATGCGCAGCCAGCAACATCCTCCAGCCCGGAGAGAAGATACTTGTCCCGGTTGGCGGGACCTTCGGAGAAAGGCTAGCCGGCGCCTTCAAGATCTATGGCGCCCAGGTGGTCGAGCTGAAGGTTGAGATGGGATTCGCACCGACCTCAGAGCAGGTCCGCGACGTCCTCAATAGGGAGAAGGACATCAAGGCTGTTGCTGTGATCTACAACGAGACGTCAACCGGCACAACCGTTAGGGACCTCCCAGAGATAGGCAGGGCGGCAAAGGAGAAAGGGGCGCTCTTTATTGTCGATGCCATTTCCGTGCTCGGCGGAGACGACCTCCCCGTGGACAGGTGGGGCGTTGATGTATGCATAACCGCCAGCCAGAAGGCGCTTGCAACACCGCCAGGTCTCGCGCTCATATCCGTCAGCAAGGACGCCTGGGCTATGATAGATAGGGCAAAACCGAGGACCGAATACTTCGACCTGATCAAGTATCGCAAGTTTAGGGACGAGAAGAAGGAGACCCCTTTCACCCCCGCCGTAAACCTCTTCTATGCCATGGATGAAGCGTTTCAGATGATCCTTGAAATGGGGGTGGACAGCTGGATAATGAGACATAAGAAAGCCGCAAGGGCTTATTACGCTGCCTTCAAGGGCATGGGGCTTTCCTTTTTCGCGGAAGAGAGGAGCAGATCCACGGTCGTCGTAGCTGTAAATATGCCCCCCGGCATCTCTGCAAAGGACCTTAGGGACAGGCTCAGGAAGAAGTATGGGGTCGTAGTCGCGGGTGGCTTCGGGAACTTGAAAGACTCGATATTCCGTATCGGCAACATGGGGATCGTGACGCCAAGGGAGGTAATCACTACGGTATCCGCCGTGGAAGCCGCGCTCTTCGAGCTTGGATATCTGGGAACGCTAGGATCTGGGCTGAAAGCTGCAGTGCCGCTCTTAGCTGACCTTTAACCTCTTTTTTTATTTCAAGTCTCAGTACTGACCGTCGCGGCGCCTCCTGCAGCAATTGCCGCTCCCCCCTCCCCCTCCATGACCACCATCAAATTCTCTTGAATTTATAGACTATGGCGCAGGTCCCCTCAGCGCTCACCATACAGGGGCCGACCGGGTGCTCCGGCTTGCATTCGATCCCGAATAGTGGGCATTCCTTTGGCGCCATGTTGCCCAACAACACCTCGCCACATCCGCAACCCTTAGGCATGCGGTCCTGGTAGGCCCCTTTCATCCTGAACTTGACAGCTGCGTCGTGGCCTCCGTACTGGCTGCGGAGCCCCATGCCGGAGGACTTTATTATGCCTATCCCCCTCCAGTGGGCGTCCCTCACCTCAAATGCCCTGTCCATTGCCTCGACTGCAGCTTCATTGCCGCTGTCCCTGACCGCCCTCTTGTACTCGTTATCCGCCCTATGCGTTCCCTCTGCCACCTGCCTCACAATATTCAGTATCCCCAGCATGACATCCAGCGGCTCGAAGCCAGAGATCACCATAGGTTTCCCGTATTTATCTGCCAGTGCCCGGTACGGCTTGACCCCTATTATTGTCGAGACGTGGCCAGGGCATATGAAACCGTCCAGCTTGGCGCCCGAGGTCAGCAAGAACTCCATGGCTGGGGGTATCAGCTTGTGGCTAGCAAAGACGCTGAAGTTCGGCGGAACCCCTCTGACGATCTCTATAGCGGTCATTGGTGCAGTCGTCTCAAAGCCGATTGAGAAGTGCACAATGTTTCTTCGAGGGTTCTCTTTTGCCATCTTGATGGAATCCGCCACGCTGTAGACAACCTTGACGTCCCCGCCCGACGCCTTCGCCTCCGACAGCGAAGTCGTGTTCCCTGGCACCCTCAGTAGGTCCCCGAAGGTCGTCACGGTCACGCCCTTCCTCAGTGAGAGCTCGGAGACAGCGTCGATCTCGCCCCCCGGCGTCACGCATACTGGGCAGCCAGGTCCAGCAACTACCTTGATGCTCTCGGGTATCATTTCCCTTATCCCGGCGTGCGTGATGGTCCATTCATGGGTGCCGCAGACGTGCATTATCCTTACTTCCGCGCCCCTTGACCACTCCCGAATCTCGGCGGCTACTTTGGCTACAAGTACCCTGTCCCTGAACTCAGATTGCAAGAGATACCCCCCTAGAGCTGTATCTCTTTTTCAGCTGCCATGACCTGCTTCCAGGCATCGAGTATGGACATAGCCTCCTCCTCATCGACCTTTGTTATGGCGTAACCCGTGTGGACAAGTACGTAGTCCCCAACGGCAATGCCTCGGTCCGCCACCAACGCAAGGGAGGCCTCTCTCCTTATTCCGCCTATATCCACCTCTGCCAACTCCCCTTCTATCTTTACAACTCTAGCAGGGACAGCCAAACACAAGACAAACACCCGCGGCTGGATATATTAAAAAGCAAGTACCATAAACTCTTAGTAGTCTTAAAAGTTTTTGGTGGTTCAATGCCCCTCAAGCTTCTTTGCCTTACAGACATACATGGAAAAATATCATCATTGAGCGCAATACTCGGAAAGGTTCTTGGTGATCAGAAGGTTGACCTGATAACGATCTCAGGCGACATATCCCACTTCGGTCAGGGCGAGGACATCGAACAGGCCTTGAATGTTATTGACAAAACCGGCGTACCCTACTGTTATGTCCTTGGCAACTGCGATCCGATCGAGCTCAGGGACGGCGTCAGAGCAGAGGGCATCTGCCTGGAGGCTACGTGCATGTCCTACATGGGGATCACGCTGATAGGTTGCGGCGGGGCTACCCCAACCCCCTTCGGGACCCCCTTCGAGATAAGCGATGATGAGATGGTGAACATTATCACAAAGAGCAGAGCGGAATGCTATGGAGAGAACAGCGCCAATGCCTTGATGCTGGTAGTTCACAATCCGCCCAAGGGGGAGATCGTGGACAGGACAAGGACCGGTCTCCATGTCGGCAGCGCCAAGCTGAGGGATCTCATACTCAAAACATCCCCGCTGCTGGTCCAGTGCGGGCACATCCACGAGGCTGCTGGCGTGGAGCACGTCGGGCGCACAGTAGTCTTCAATCCTGGCCCCGCCTTCAGGGGCAGCTATGCTCTGGTCGAGGTAGACAATCTGCGAGGAGGCGTATGCGTTGCGCTCGGGACCATTTAGGAACGATCTCTACAAGCGCCTTCTTCCGAGCATCGAGGACCTATGCAGGTCAGCCTTCACCGAGATTGGTTCCCACGGTTGGGAGCATACGATCCGCGTAAGAGCACTTTGCTCTAAGATTGGTCGGGAGGAGGGTGCCGACCCCAAGGTTCTAGACATGGCCGCGCTCTTCCATGACACCATGCGCTTGGATGAAGATCACGCCCTCAGAAGCGCAGAGTTTGCGTTCACGACCCTGTCATCTATGGGCTTCGACAATTACTTCTGCGCAAAGGTCCGCGAGGCCATCTTGCCCCACAGCTTCTCCAGCGGTAGGCTTGCAAAGACCGCTGAGGCTCAGGTCTTGGCAGATGCAGACCGCTTAGATGCGATGGGCGCCATGGGAATATACCGCACCATACAGTACAACCTCGAGCAGGGCTATCCCGCAGAGAGGGTAGCCCAGCACATCCGCGAGAAGCTCCTGAAGCTTGAGGGGCTGCTCTACACGATCACAGCAAAAAGGATGGTCCGAAGCAGGACTGAGATCCTGGAGCTCTACCTCCGGTCAATGGAAGAAGAGCTCTTCGATGCGAGCATCTCCAAGTAAGATTCCGTGGTCAGCCTCTCGGTTGGCACTTCAAGCCGCTCGGCTATCGCAAAGAGTTTCCTCTTGAGCTCTTGCATGTGGTTTGCGTCCTCCACAATGTCTTTTTTCATCGACGGCACCATGACCTCAATCTCCACGAACTCTCCGAGGCCTTCCACCGAGTCCAATGAAATTGTCGCGCCGTCAAGTAAGAAGTCCTTTCTGCTCTTGCGTATGATGAAAAGCTTCTCAAATCCGAGCTGGCTGAAGATATTTTGCGTTGCCTCGAAATCGTCAACCCTGACCTCGATCTCCTCCCTGATCTTTGCCTCCTTGCCCACCCTCTTGCCCTTGAAGGTTAGTATGCACTCCCCTCCCTCCCTCCTCAACCTCAGCGCTTCATCCCTCTCCCTCAGGTTCCTACACGGATGAATGAAGTAAACGTCTTCCTGTGCAACCTCCCTGGTGAACCTCCCTCCCAGGGATTCGATCTTCTTTGCGAGCTTTTCCCTGCTCTCTACCCTCGCCTTCACTTCCACTTCGCCAGCCAACTGATACCCTCCAAATGCTTCCCGATCCGTTACCTTTCGCGCAATGCCGAAATGAAGTTTGCGCCAGTTAGAACCTCTTTGGCAGAATCTTCAATATAAAACAGATTTAAACAGGCAGATGCGATAGATGCGGAAGAGCAGATGATTGCCATGCTCGACAGAAGGACGGCTACAGAGATTATCTCCGCTATCTTCAATGCCCCCTTCGTCTCGCTCTACGCCTTCGTTGCATGGGTACTTTACCTCTCAGCGCCGGCTGCCCCGACCCTACTGCTTATTGCGGCCATCTTTGGCACTGTCCTTCCGACAGGGGTGATCCTGTACATGAGGAAAAAAGGGATAATCCGTGATGTCTATGCCTCCGATAGGGGGACACGGTTCAAGCCATTCCTGGCTGCGCTTGCCAGTTACCTCGCCGGAATGCTTCTGTTGCTTGCAGTCAGCGCCCCCAGGAGCGTGACGGCCCTCATGGCTTGCTACCTCGTTAACACTGGCGTTATGACGATCATCACCCTAAAATGGAAGATAAGCATCCACGCCTCCGGTATTGCTGGACCCGCCACTTTTTTTGTCTTCATGCTTGGCCCTGCCATGCTCCCCTCCCTCCTCTTCATACTGCCAGTGGGCTGGGCGCGGATCACGCTGGGTGCCCACACCCGCGACCAGGTTCTTGCCGGCTTCTTCCTGACCATCGCACTCACCTGGATCCAGCTCGCTATCTACATGAGGTAAACAAAAAGATTTTAAAGAGGAGTTTCATGTTATGATTCCACGGTTGGTGTATCATTAATGCCTATCAAGAACGGAGATTTCGTCCTCGTCGATTACAGCCTAAAAGTCAAGGACACAAATGAGGTCTTTGATGTCACGATGGAGGATCAGGCCAAGGCAGCTAACGTCTATAGCCCTGAGCAGGCGTACGAGCCAAAGCTCATTGTCGTAGGCCAGGGGTGGATGATCAAGGGCATAGACGAGGCACTGCTGGAGGCAGACGAAGGTCAGGAGAAGGACCTTGAAATCCCCCCAGCCAAGGCATTTGGCGAGAGGGATGGCAGCAAGGTGAGGATCGTTCCAGCCAGAGAGCTGACCAAGCAGGGTGTCACTCCGAGGCCTGGCGCAAGGATAGAGGTCGGCGGCCAGCTTGCAACGATAAGGAGCGTCGGCAGCGGCAGGGTCATCGTCGATTACAACCACCCGCTTGCAGGGAAGACACTCGTCACCAAGCTTTACATCCGGAAGGTCGTCTCCGACCCGGTTGAGAGGATGCGTGAGCTCATACACAGGAGGATTGTGAATGTCAAGAAGGATAAGTTCATGATTTCAAACCTTGGAACCATGGTCACTGTGGAGATGCCCGAGGAGTCCTTCACCCTTGAGGACATTCAGTTCGCGAAGAAAGGCATAGCTAAGGAGATCGGCAAGTACTTCCCCGAGGTCACCACGGTCCAGTTCATAGAATCCCACGTGCTGAAGCAGCCAGAAAAAGTAGAGGCAAAGCCTGAGGAGAAGAAGGCTGAGCTGGCAAAGGAAGAAGCGAAGCCAGCAGGAAAAGAAGAGGCCAAGCTGGCGGCAAAAGAAGAGACGAAAGAAACCGAGAAGCCTGCTGCTAAGGAAGGCGGGCGCTCTAGGAAGAAGGCTCAACAACGAGCGCAGTAACCTTCTTCAGCTTCTTCTTGCAGAGGGCAACCTCTGAGACGCTCTCGGAGACCTTCTCTATCTTTATCTTTTCACCTTTCTTAACGCCCTCTGGTTTGCACAGCTTCTCTATCGTGCAGCCCTTCTTCTCACACTCTGCTCCAGCGAAAGTGATGGTGGCACCCTCGATTGCGTGCTGGGATTTGATCACAACCTCGATCGGGGACGGGATCACCTTAGCTACGTTTACCTTGTCTTCATAGAGGCTGCAGTAGTGCTGCTTGTCCTTGATCTCTATGACCTCGTATGCCCTTCCTGGCACGAGCTTCCCCATGCAGACGAGGAAGAGCTTACATTCCTTGCAGATGGCTGGCGGCTGCGCTGCCACGAACCTGAAACCCTTAACTGCCTGCCCCTCGCCTACTAGGGTCACGATAAACTTGTTCATTCCAAGCCCACCTGTCCAACTCTTTTTTACGTCATCACATTCATTCTATAACGCCAGTTATCCTGGCAAGGTCCTCGGCCGCTTCACGGGCAATCCCCTTCTCGCCAAGGATCGTGTACCTGTCTGCTCTTATCGTGTGGGCTATGGTCAGCGCCTCTATTATCTGCTCGTCCTTCATGCCAAGTTCCTTCGCGCTTGTCGGCGCTCCCACCTTTGATAGGACCTCCTTCACACTCTTCCAGTCCCCACCATGCAGATACATCATCATTATCGTTCCGACGCCGCACTTCTCACCATGGAGGGCCTGCCCCGCGCATATCTTGTCAAGCGCGTGGCTGAAGAGGTGCTCTGATCCGCTGCATGGCCTGCTGCTTCCCGCTATACACATGGCGTAGCCGCAGCTGATGAGCCCCTCGATCATGGATCGTATCCCCACATCCAGCCCCCTATCTATGAGGTCGATGTTCTCGGTTATCAGCTCCGCTGACATGAGCGCCAGGGATGCTGCATACTCCCCATAATACTCCCCCCTAAGGCGGTGGGCAAGGCTCCAATCCCTGACTGCGGTGTATTTGGCGATTATATCGCCCACGCCGCTGACTATCTGCCTCCTCGGCGAGTTGGCAATAATGTCTATGTCTGCCAGGAGCGCCACCGGCGGATGCGCCATCGTCGAGGTGGATCCATTGCATCCCTTTAGCGATGCTACTGGGGATGCTATGCCATCATGGGCAGCTGACGTCGGGATGCTTATGAACTGTATGTTATGCTTGAATGAGGCGAGCTTGGCAATGTCGATCGTCTTTCCGCCGCCAACGCTGATCACAATTACTGACTTTGTGTCCTTTATGGCAGCCTCGACTGCCCCCAAGGTCTCCTCCGTCGCATCCTTCACCTTCACCACGTGTGTCGGGAGGTGCAAAACGTTGACGCTCTCTTCAACGATCCCCATCGGCTCCTTGGTAAAGGTCTCCCCGCAGAGCAGGAGAACGTCCCCGTTGACGTTCAGCCTAGTGAGTACCTCCCCGACCTTAGGTAGTACCTGTGGCCCCACTATAACAAACCTGGGCAAATTGATGGCATGGATGTGCATCATCTCTACCGCCTCTTACCTATGGCACAGAAGGACTTTCTCATCCTATTAATATACATGGTTATCTCCATCATGCGATCCCTTCAAGAAGGCGCTCCTTCCAAAACCGAAGGGACCTCTTTTCCTTCTGGTTGCCATCTACGTCACGCTTAAATATAAGGATAAAGTCCTTTCTAATTGACTTCGCTCATTCTTTCCGATCGCGGAGGAGTCCTCTGTGCTGCCTGAAGAAATCAAAAACAAGCAAGAGCTTTACGAGAAACTGAAGAAAGGCACAACCACGGTAGGGATAGTCTGCATGGACGGAGTGGTCTTGGCTACCGACAGGAGGGTTACTGCCGGGACGTACATAGCCCACAAAAGGGGGAGGAAGCTCTTCGTGCTGGACGAGAACAAAGCAGCAACCATCGCCGGGCTTGTTGCAGACGCCCAGATGATAATGGACTTTCTCAAGTCGCAGATCAACCTTATGAAGCTCACCAACCGCCAGCCGGTGCCGACGAAGTCGGTGGCGACGTTCGCCTCGAACATACTCCTCAACTCCAAGTACTTCCCGTACATAGTTCAGTTGATAATAGCGGGCGTCGACGAGGAAGGTCCCAGGATGTTCGTCCTCGACTGGTTCGGAACCTTGAGCGAGGAGAAATTCGTCTCCACGGGTTCGGGGTCGCCCTACGCATTGGGTGTCTTGGAGGCGATTCTGAAGAAAAACCCGACGGTCTCGGAGGCGCTGCCGGTTATTGCAAGGGCAGTGAAGGCTGCCATTGAGCGAGACCCTGGCAGCGGCGAAGGGATAGACGTCATCGCCCTCACAAAAGAGGGCATTAGGGAGCTCACAGACCAGGAGATACTGAAGTACCTGGAATGAATCACGTTTCCCAGCAAGCAAAGGTGCGTTGTGGATGTATAACTTAGGCACGCTCGATACATTCGGAGAGATTAGGAAGATTATTGCACGTGAGATTCCGCCGGAAGCGCGGCTGACAAAGGTCGAATTTGAAGGACCCTCAATCATAATCTATGCAAACAATCCGAACCTCCTCCTCGAGAACAGCGAGCCCATAAAGAGGATCGTACGGGAGATCAAGAAAAGGGTCATAGTCAGGGCTGACCCAGGTGCCAGGAAGAAGACAGACGAAGCGAAGAAGACGATCGAGGAGCTCATCCCAAAGGAAGCAGAGATAACCGATATGAACTTCGACGAAGGCACGGGCGAGGTAACGATCCTAGCGAAGAAGCCAGGCTTGGTAATCGGGAAGGGGGGCTCCACGCTGCGGGACATCGCTTCAAGCACTGGCTGGCGTTCAACTATAATAAGATCCCCGCCGCTAAAGTCGAGGATCATCGAGCAGAGCCTCTACTACATGGGCAAGGAGCAGGACTACCGCCTGGATTTCCTCAAGAAGGTGGGGAGGAGGATCCACAGGCCAAAAATATACAACAATGGCTGGATAACCATCTCGGCCCTTGGCGGCTTCAGGGAGGTGGGGAGGCAGGCGATACTCGTGCAGACGCTCGAGAGTAAGGTCCTCATAGACTGTGGCGTCAAGCCAGGTGCCCAAAACCCCTTCGACGAATTCCCGAGGCTTGACCTTGCAGAGTTTGACATCGAGGAGCTCGATGCTGTCGTGGTCACTCACGCTCACTTGGATCACTGCGGTCTTGTTCCGCTTCTTTTCAAGTACGGCTACGGTGGACCCGTGTACTGCACGAGGCCCACCAAGAGCCTGATGACTCTCCTCCAGCTCGACTACCTCGATGTCGCTGTAAAAGAGGGGAGGCCAACCCCCTACGGGCTGAAGGACGTCAAGAAGGTGCTTCTCAACACGATCGCCCTAGACTACGGTGAGGTGAACGACATATCCCCAGACATACGGCTCACGCTCCACAACGCTGGGCATATTCTGGGCTCGGCCATGGTTCACCTCCACGTTGGCGAAGGGCTCCACAACATCGTCTATACCGGGGACTTCAAGTACGCGAAGACCCGCCTGCTTGAGCCCGCAACATCCTGCTTCCCCCGGGCGGAGACTCTAATAATGGAGAGCACCTACGGCGCCCCGAACGACGTTGTCCCCTCAAGGGAGGAGACTGAACGCCAGTTCCTAGAGTACATCCGGAACACTGTTCAGAAGGGCGGTAAGGTGCTTATCCCCATCCTTGCTGTGGGGAGGGCTCAGGAGATTATGCTGGTCTTGGACGAGGCGATAAGGTTTGGCTCTATACCGCAGGTCCCCGTCTACATTGAGGGGATGCTGCAGGAAGTAACGGCAATACACACCGCCTACCCGGAGGAGCTGGCACGTGAACTCAAAAACAGGATCTTCCACAAGGGCGAGAACCCGTTCCTTAGCGACCACTTCATCAGCGTGGATGACCGGAGCGCAAGATCGGACATTGCAGAGGGAGCGCCATGCGTAATAATGGCTACGTCGGGTATGCTTACCGGCGGTCCGGCCCTTGAGTATTTCAAGCTCCTCGCTCCCGACCCTAACAACACCATGATCTTCGTCAACTACCAGATTGAGGGCACACTCGGCAGATCTATACTTCGTGGGGTCAGGGAGATTCCAATCAGCGACTCAATAGGGAAGATAGACGTTGTCCAGGTTAAGATGGACGTGAAGTCCGTGGACGGATTCTCAGGCCACAGCGACCGGAGGCAACTGCTCAAGTTCGTGAACAACATATCGCCTCGACCCAAGCAGGCGCTGGTCGTGCACGGGGAGGAGTCCAAGTGCTTAGGAATGGCTGACTGCATCAGGCGGTTCTTCCGGATAGATGCTTCCGCCCCGAGCGTGGGCGACAGGCTGCGAATCAAGTGATAAGGGCATGAATTGTTGGCTCAGATAGCCCGCGTCCAATTCCAGATCTCGTCGCCGACGTAATGGACGTTCTTGATCGCCTTTCCCTTCTTCTTCTGCAGGACCTCGCTCCTTTCCATAATCAGAATGCCCATGGCGAGTCCTTTGGAATGCTTCTCGTCCACCACTAGGACCAAGTCCCCAACCTGAATGCCCTCTGCAGCAGACCTGATCCCTGGCGCCATGATGTCTGCTCCATTCACGACAAAAGGCACTGCGCCCATGTCAACAACGACTTTTGGGATCGTGTCAAGAAGCGCCTGAGGCATCGCAAGGGATGGAATCACCTTGCCCTCCTTCTCCATAAGCACTGGCTTACCATACTGAAGGTATATCTTGTCGCCGCTGGCCAGTTCCACGATCTCGATCTCCTCCTTCTTGTCAATATGGTCGGCTAGAGTAGGACAGACCTTCTTCGCCTCCTCAAGAAGGACCTTCAGATCCTTGGAACTCAAGGGGTGTCTCTTCTTTATCAGCAACTTTTCACGATCTCCGATAAACTTAAATAACGTCTCTCATAAACCGAGATTGCTAATTAACCTTTACGGCAGGAATAAAATATGAGCGAGTTCGGCGCAACGGAAATACTGACAGAGTCCTTAGGGTCCTTTGTGCTCGTGAAGCTGAAGGGCGGAAGGGAAGTTCGAGGAACGATGAAGAGCTTCGACCAGCACCTGAACCTGGTTCTTGAGAACGCTGAGGAACTTATAGCGGAGAAGGAGCCCAAGAAGCTGGGAACAATCATTGTCAGGGGCGACAATGTCGTAATAGTTTCCCCGTCGCCAAGGTGATATAAATGAAGGGGACAACATCATTCGGAAAAAGAAACAGGCAGATCACGCATATCCCCTGCAGGCGGTGCGGCCGCAGGGCCTTCAATGTGCGCAAGAAATTCTGTACGCACTGCGGGTACGGCAAGACCCCTAAAATGAGAGTTGCTTCGAGGCCCCGTAGATACAGACCCATAAAATGAGGGTTTCTTTGAGACCCCATAGGTGCTAATACCTGTTCATCTGACATTAATTTAAATGACCCGAGATAATTCCCTCGGGGATATATTTACCCTCTTTCAACATCTTTTGGGTCGATGCAGAAGAGGGTAGAATATATATCCAAAGAATCATAAAATTTGGTATTAAAGGGGTTTATTCATGGCAGAACCTGCTCCAAATAGCGAAAAATTGCCAACGAATGAGATGATTAACGTCTTGGAGTATGTGACAATCTCCAAAAACGAGAGTTGGTGGACCGCCATCGTCCTGGCTGGGGATGCTGGAAGAAAGAAAGTGATGCTATATATGTGGCACAAAAGCGGCGACAAGTGGTCAAGGAAACAAAAGTTCACCATCCCGCGCAAGACCGACTGGCCACTAATTAGGGACACTGTCGAGAAAATGATGTCTAAAGTTGATTAAAGCCCAAACAACTGAATCCCAAAGGCCCTCTATTGGTACTCAATAACTTTTTAAAAGAGTGTTTCGTCTATTGCACTGATGGGCCGGTAGCTCAGACTGGCAGAGCGCCCGCTTGGCATTGCGGGCATGCAGCCTCCGCACCAAAGTGCGGGAGGCCACGGGTTCAAATCCCGTCCGGTCCACCATCAAACATATGCGGAACAGCCAAATTATTGCTCGCCTCGTCTTCAACAATAGCATCCTATTCCTCTCTTCAAAAAGGAGTGCAAGGCATTTGAAGAAGAAAGACAGAAATAGTAATACCTTCCACAGCCAAAAAGTGGGGTATATTCTACTATGCGGCACAAGATCGCAGCATGCCTCATATTCTGCCTTTTGACCATATCTATCATCGGAAGTACTGTTGCAGCTGCTGATTGGCCCATGTTCCACTATGATTCAAGCCATACGGGCTACACAACCGATGCCGGCCCTCTCACAAATAATGTTCTGTGGAAATACACCACCGGTGGCACGGTGGAATCCTCTATCGTCATCTCCGGTGGCTATGTTTACGCCCCCTCAGCTGACAATAATGTCTACTGCCTCAACGCCACGACCGGCCACCAGGTGTGGAACTACACAACCGGTGGTTACGTGTGGGGGCCAGCTATCGCCAACGGCTACGTCTACGTCGGCTCCGACGATCACAAGGTCTACTGCCTCAGTGCCCAGACCGGCGCCTTGGTGTGGAGCTACTCGACCGGCGGCTACGTGTACACCCCAACCGTCGCCAATGGCTATGTCTATATTGGTTCAAATGATCGCAATGTTTACTGCCTCAATGCCTCGACTGGCGCCCAGGTGTGGAACTTTACCACTCAAGGTGAAGTGTACGTTCCCTCCGTCTCCGGCAGCTACGTCTACATAGGCTCTTCAGACAGTAATGTCTACTGCCTCAATGCCAATACGGGTGCCAAGATATGGAGCTATTCGACCGGCAACTATGTATTATCAACCCCTGCTGTCTCTGGCAACGGCTACGTCTACGTGGGGGGCTACGATCACAACGTCTACTGCCTCAATGCCTCAACCGGCGCCCAAGTATGGAGTTACGCCACAGGCGGTATCATATTCTCCTCCCCAGCCGTCGCTAATAGCTACGTCTACATTGGCTCCGAAGACAACAACGTCTACTGCCTCAATGCCCAAACCGGCGCCCAAGTATGGAGCTATTCGACCAGTAGCAAGGTATTATGCTCCCCCGCCGTCTCTGGCAACGGCTACGTCTACGTCGGTTCCGAAGATCACAAGGTCTACTGCCTCAGTGCCCAGACCGGCACCTTGGTATGGAGCTACACGACCAGCGGTGTAGTGACGTCCGCCCCTGCTCTCTCCGACGGCGTGCTTTACATAGGATCCTTCGACATGAATGTATATGCCTTCGGTACCCCCTCTTCGACAAATTCCTCCAATGTTGTAGCGAATGGCTGGGTTCCTTCGCCCACTCCTGCAGTAGCAGCTATAGTGGTTGCTGTAGCATTGACGGGCGCGGTCTCGTTCCTCTTTTCAATGGTGAGCAACCCTCTGGGCAGTCTCGGGGGTAAAGCAGGTGAAAAAACGAAGGGCATCCTTCCTGATAACATTAAGTCGTGGCTAGAGGATTTTGTGGAGTCTAGGCATGAAATTAATGTGGAGGCAAAAATTGGGGCTTCGTATTTGCCTACAGGGCCCGAGATTTTAGCCTATGGTATTGCTATCGTTGCACTGACGCTCGCGTTCTCCTATGCGGAGGTCAATAGCCTCGCGAATATATTTGAAGTTCTCCCTCTTATTTTGGTCACGAGTGTTCTTGTGGTACTGGTCCAGAAGTTCGTCTCGATCGCGCTTATGCGGAAGCTGGGGGTGTGGAGCGAATACAAGATTTGGCCCCTAGGTCTCGTACTATTTCTTGTAACCACTCTCGCATTCCGGGTTCCTTTTTCATCACCAACCCGTGACGTGGAAGCTTCTCACGAGCCTGCTGAACAAGCTCCACCTTCGTCGCTGACCCCTGAGGCGCATTCCTTGTCCAAGCATACTGAACTTTTCGAAGCGATAGTGCCTGCTTCGGAAATACTAGTAGGAGTACTTTTTGCAGGACTTTTCTTTATCATATTGAAAAGCGGTTTCACCTTGGTGGGCAGTACGGGCTTGGCGATGTGCATCATTGGTTCCTTCTTTGAATCTCTTCCCATTGAGCCCCTAGACGGCAAAGACATCTACGACCATAGCAAGATGATTTGGGCAGCCATATTCCTAGGAACTCTGATCTTGTTCGCATTGTGGGTGCTGCTGCTCTAGGAACTCAATCCTCTTGGGTTCCGTAGACATTTTTTTCTATCATCATAGACGTTTGCTTGCTATGAGATATGTTGATATGTGGTAGGAAATACCTTATTCGAGATTCTGAAAAAGCGTTATATCTTCCATAATATAAGGTCAGTTTGTGACAATCTATGCACTATAAGATTTTAATAGGCTTATTATGCTGTATTTTAGCTGTATCTGTCTTCGGTGGCATCGTAGCAGCCAGCGATTGGTCCCAATTCCACTATGATGCAAGCCATACGGGCTATACAACCGATGCTGGCCCCCTTACAAATAATGTTTTCTGGAGCTATAACACCGGCCTTGCAGTGACATCCTCTATCGCCGAATCTGGTGGCTACGTCTACGCCCCCTCAGGTTCTACTCTCTACTGCTTCACCGCCTCGAGCGGCGCCCAAGTATGGAACTATACTGCCGGTGGTTTGGTTTGGGGCCCAGCCATTTCCAACGGCTACGTCTACATCGGCTCTGATGACTACCATATCTACTGCCTCAATGCCTCGACCGGTACCCAGGTATGGAACTACACTACTGCCGGTACCGATTACACCACAACCGTCTCCGGTAGCTACGTCTACGCAGGCTCTGGTCACTACGTCTACTGCCTCAATGCCTTGACCGGCGCCCAGGTATGGAATTACACAACCGGCGGTGGTGCGTATGTTCCCTCCGTCTCCGGTAGCTACGTCTATGTAGGCTCCGATGACGGCAAAGTCTACTGCCTCAATGCCCAGACCGGTGCCTATGTATGGAACTACACTACAGGAAATAGTATATACTCCACACCCGCCGTCTCTGGTGGCTACGTCTACGTCGGCTCCGACGATAAAAACGTCTACTGCCTCAATGCCCAGACCGGTGAAAAAGTATGGAACTACACTACCGGCAGCATTGTATTCTCCGGCCCCGCCGTCGCCAACGGCTACGTCTACGTCGGCTCTAACAGTGGTAAATTCTACTGCCTAAATGCCCAGAACGGCGACTTGGTATGGAACTGCACTACCGGCATTGGCTCATTGACACCAGCTATATTATGCTCCCCCGCTGTCTCTGGCAACAGCTACGTCTACATCGGCTCTGATGACTACAGCATCTACTGCCTCAATGCCAATACGGGCGCCTTGGTATGGAACTACGCTACCGGCAGCTATGTGACATCCGGCCCCTCTATCGTCAACGGCTTCCTCTACATCGGTTCCAATGACGGTACGGTCCTTGCCTTCGGGACTCTGCAGAACGCAGTGCTCAGCATACAGTATTCTGCGCCGAGCGTCACCGTTGGGAACAGTCTTACGGTTTCAGGCTCACTGGCCCCGACTAGCACTGGGACTGCAACCATCTGGGAGTCCATAAATGGCTCGGCTTTTACCATGCTCAATGAAGCTACCCTGACCAATGGCGGATATTCCTACGCATTCAACCCTTCAGCTGTCGGTTCCTACCAATTCTACGCATCCTGGCCAGGCAACTTCCCGTACAACCCTGCCAATTCATCCACCATTACTGTCTCGGTTACAGCTGTTCCATTGACAACCCCAACCCTAACCTTGCAAACTTCGGCTTCGAGCATAACCCCTGGACAGTCGGTAACGCTGTCAGGATCACTTAGTCCATCCGCATCGGGAACCGTCGCTCTCTCAGAGTCGGTTAATGGCTCCGCCTTCCAGCAGATTGCTGCCGCTGTTACCCTTACTAACGGTGCCTATTCCTACCCGTTTGTAATCTCGGGGGCAGGCACCTACAAGTTCGAAGTGTCATTTCCAGGCAACAGCCAGCTCAACCCAGCCCAGTCTTCCACAGTCACGGTCACCTCAACGCCAGCTACTCCCAGCAGTGGTACAGATTATACTATGTACATAATTATCATAGTGGTTGTCGTAATCATCATAGCTGTTCTCTACTACCTGCTAGCAATGAGGCCTAAGAACAAACCAACAAAATGAGACGGGGAATTTCCCCTTTTTTCCTTTTTTTAATAAAAAAAATAGGAAGAGTAGTCTCAAGCACCGGCGAAACAGACTTTTCGAAGCATTTACCGAAGCTCTTCACATCAACCAAATGTTTATTAAACGCGCAAAAATAGTTCGTTCTATGAAAAGAACGCGCCTGGCCTTGATCGCTGTTTCCATAATAATCCTTGTCTCGGTAGGCACTGTCTGGGTCTTGTACTTCTCGCCTGGCACAATAAAAATCAATTCCATCCTGCCCCTCTCCAATGACAGCAGCCTCACGGTTACTCTGCTCTCGGCCCCCGAGATGTCCCTTAATCCCAGCGAGACCTTCAATGTAGTACTCAATCTTTCGTCCATTGGCAATGCCAAGATAGAAACAATAAACACCCCATCGCCAGGCTTCACCATAACTTCAATAAATTCATCAATGCCATTAAGCGTAAATGCAAACACGCCTGTGCTGGTGACCATCAAAGCACCAAACTATGCCTATCAGGGGATGCTTGTTCTGAATATGAATGTGAGCGTTAAATTTGAAAGCTTCATCGTCCGGTACTTCATGACCGATTGGAAGAAGAGCATCTATAATTTCAGCATATTCAACGACGGATATGCCCCAGTCCAGCTGGTGAAAATGTATCTCGTCCGGTCCGACGGGATTGTGGTGAACTCCACGGACCTATCTTTGCCATCCGTTTCGCCTGGCCAGGTGGGAAGCTTCAACTGTAGCATATCCTATGACCTGGCAACAGCAACCGAACTTTACCACATAAAATTGGTAAGCGCAGATGGCATTGTTGGCGTATCCCTTGACGCGCCCATAACCTGCAATTGTACCCATTGATTCTGTAGGCTCTAATTACAGTAGCAGCAGCCAGATGCCCATTATCAACATCAGGACAGCTGAGACTATGCGTATGTACTGCTTCGGAATATTTGGGGATTTGGCGAACCGATAGACCAGTAGCACCACCACCAAAGGAAGCACGAATATGAGATTATAGAGGAGCAGATAACCCAGGATCCCTAGTCCAGTTATTCCGTACTGGGTCAGTAGGGTCAGGGCAAGGAAGTAGGGCCCGCCCGTGCAGGGGAGCTCGATAGCCGAGATCCCCACACCGACTAGGAATGCAAAATAGGGGGAAGTGGCTGTGTCTATGAGCCTCTTTATGGTTGGCTTGCTCCGGTCAGGCAGCTTGATGAAAAGGGAAACGAAAGCCAAGCCAATAGCTAGGACCCCAACTACCTTGGTGGTATAGGTCGGCAGGTTAAACTGCTGAAGTATGGTGAAGAGGCCAAAGCCGATGGCAAGGTAAGAGAGAAAGTTGCCCAAGATGTAGGCGAAACCGGTTTTCCAGACCGACCTCGATGCTGCGGAAAGAGCGACCAATAACACTATGAGCACCGTGATCGCGCAGGGGTTGAGCGAGTCCGCAAAGGCCATCCCGAATATTATCCCGAGGGGCGGCGGGCCGACGGGTTTTGAGGGTGTGCCGTTGCAGGTTGGGCATTGAACTCCAGTGTCATTCAGAAGCAGGGGGGTTAGTTCGCTCTCGATCTGGTCGACACCCACCAAGGTCTGGGTTCCGATAAAGACCACCGGCCAGTTAGGGCTGGTAATGTTGTGGCAGTTGTAGTACTGAACCATCAGATCGTAGTTCGAGGAGTTGGTGATCTCGAAATCAGTTACGGTCAAGTTGGGGAATTGTTGCTCCACCTGGAGCATATAGGTTTTAGCCTCTTCGCAGGCGCTGCATCCATTAGCATAGAAGAAGTATATGCACTGCGGCGTAGTTGTTTGGTTCGCCTGAGGCGCTGCCATGGTAGGGTGTGTAAATACCGCTGACGCCATCAGAATCAGCAACAATATCAGGAGAAGCTTTTTGTGATCCGCAGCCACGAAAAAACCTGCCTCTATTCTTATTATACTCCTCCATTCTGGTCCTCATTTAATAAAGATTTTCAGGATGGTAACTAGCGGCTACGGCTGACTCTTACGGTCATAAGAACTGGGTCAGTGTCTTCTGGTTCTTCGGGATCGCCTCGGGGAGCTTCTCCTCTGCCAGCTGCTGGGTGAACCCATAGACCTTCTCCACCTTCGACTTCACCCGGAGCAGCTTGTTCTGCTCATGGGTCTTCCTCGTGATTAGGGCGTAGGTCTTTGCTACTTTCTTCCCTTCCGACTGGCGGAGTATCCTTCCGAACCTCTGGATCCACTTCTTGGGGTTGCTGGGGGGGTCGATCCAGATCTCAATGTCTGCGCTCGGTATGTCCAGCCCTTCCTCCCCTATGCTGGTGCAGACCAGTATCGACGCCTTTTCCCTGAACTGCAGCAGCGCCGATGCCTGCTGCTCCATGGCCATCCCACCCTTGCCAACTAGGACTGCCACATCATCCATTCCCCTTTTTCCATGGAGTACGCCACCCAGCTGCTTGGCCGCCTCTACAGACTCTACGAATACTATGGCTTTCTTGAATCTCTCCCCTTCTAGGATCTTCAGGGCGGCTGTGAGCTTGTGGTTGAAGCTGATCTTGGTGGCCTCCCTGTAGAACTCATGGATCGTCTTGCCATCAAGCTCCTTCAGCGGCCTATTCAGCTCGCTGAGCTTCCAGCTTCCGTACCTCAGCACACTGCTGGCGCCGTCCTCAACGAGTCTCGATCTCATCATCCTTAGCGATATGAGTAGGATGCAGAGGGGGTGCCTGTTGCAGAAGCCCCTGGCGTGCTGGGGTCCGTAACGCCCCTTTGCCTTGGCCTCGTAGGTCTTCACTACGTTGCTCAGCTGGTAGTAGACCGAGAGGAGCTTTGGGGGTGGGTCCAGCGCGATCATTCCTATGACCCTCTCTGGCATGTGCGCCTTGATCTCAGGCTCCTCCATGGAGAAGCTCTCCACCTTCTCGAAGATCTTCTTCAGCTCCTTCAGCCTCTGGGGGGCATGGAGCTGGGGTGTGGCGCTGAGGGCCAGGATCTTGGCTCCGGCAGCCTTGGCAGCTAGCAGTATCGAGTATCCATCGGTCTCCCCTATGTAGCCATGGCACTCGTCGGCGACCACAAGGTCGTAGGGAAACTTGAAACCTTTCGCCTTAAGTCTCCTAGCCAGGTCTTCTACGGGGTCATCATGCCTCTTAGCAGCGCCTATCTCTGTTGAGAACTGCGCGAGGACATCGTTGTAGAAGGTCTGGGGGGTTGTCACCGCGAAACCAGCATTCCAGACCCGCAGCGCCTTCCGCTTCTCCGGGTGCAGGTTGCCCGATATGAAATAGGCCTCACTGAGGCCAAGCATTTTACGCGCGAAGAGGGTCTGCTGGATGCCGAGCGGAACCGATGGGGTGAGGAAGAGCACCCTACAGGCGCAGCCTCTGAGGACCGACTCCCGGGCTATGAAAGCCCCTGCTATGTAGGTCTTGCCCAACCCTGTCGGGAGTCCAATGACAAGCGTGTCTCCACCGATCTTCTCCAGAATCTTTTGCTGGAAAGGGAAGAGCGTATAACCAAGGTTTTCTACTTTTGCCGATTGGGGGTTCTGCAGCATGCTGTCGGGGGCAAGATTCGAAGTGAGCATTTGCAGCGAGTATGGGCTCTTATCAAGAAATTCTAGATACTCCTTCCATGAACCTTTTGGCACCGCATGCATCTGTGAACTTTACTCCTGCCTCTCTCGAACTCTATAGTATCTCCCACTTCCAGTTCCTATAAGTATAATGATCATGCCGTCCAAGGGATTATTTTATATATTCGCGCCTTAACGGAGATTTGGCGCTCAGAGATGGACTCACGATACTATGCGAGCCTGCTCATACACATGATGAACGATGGCACAGTCTTTCTCCTGCCCTCTGTACTACCTCTCATCGTTCTTCAGTATGGCTTCTCCTATGCTACTGCAGGCTACATCAGTGCCATAATCCCCCTCTGCTTGGGGGTCTTCCAGACGCCCATCGGGAGGATCTCGGATCGCTTTTCCAATGCATTCCTCCTCCGAATTGGCATCCTTATTGTTTCCGCAGGGGCGCTGCTAGGAGGTCTAGTTCCGCAACTGCTCATACCTTCACTCTTCCTAATTGGCACAGGCGGTAGTTTCTACCATCCTGTGGGCTATGCCTTCACCGCAAAAATCATCAAAAACAGCAGCAGCGGAACCGTGCTTGGCATCCAGAGCAGCTCGGGTGATATAGGTACCCTTATCGCCTTCCTGACTGCCGGTCCCATTGCGATCTTTGCTGGCTGGCGAGCAGTATTTGTGGCTTGGGGCATTGCCTGCGCTGTGGCTTTAGCGATCTCCTCATTTGTCCTTAGAGGCGAGAGAAGCTCTGGTGAAACTTCGAAACCAACGAGCCTGTCGATGCTCAGAAAAAGGGAAGCAGTCCTCATAATGATCCTCTTCGCTTTGCTCGGGGCTGTGTACAGGATCCTGTCGACTTTCATTCCGTCAATCTTCTTCCTGCAGGGGGCAAGCATCACCACAGCCGATTATATTTCGGCCATCTTCATTGGCGCTGGAATAGTTGGCGGCATAGTTGGCGGTAGGCTTGTCGATAGGTTTGAGGGGCGCACAGTGGCTGCCTCTCTCTTCGCAATTTCTACTGCTGCCTTGTTTGCGTTATACTTGTTGCCGTCAATTTTCATAAGCGCATTCTTGATCGCAATTTTCGGCATGGTCATCTGTGGGTTGTATCCGGCCTTCTACTTCCTAATGCGTTTGGTGACTTCCGTCAAGATAGTCGGTACATCCTACGGCCTTCTCCTATCCTTGGGTATGCTCAGTGGCATAGTCAGTGTTACCGCTGGAGGATACATCATGGACATCTCACCACCGATGATATTCATCTTTGCTGGCAGCCTCACGGCACTGGGTGTTCTCATCTCCCTGATAATGCCCAAAATGAATGGTAAAAAGTGATATTGCTCTACCCGAAAACTTTAATTGCTTTTTCCTGTTTCGAGATATGAAGGGCTCCGGTAGTATAGTCCGGTCAAGTATACTGGCCTCTCGAGCATCAAAGCAGAGAAAGTCAGTGACACGGGTTCGAATCCCGTCCGGAGCACCATTGAAACTTTTTTGCAGTGAGCAGTAAATGGCATATATGACTGTTTGATGCGATCAAACCCATATTTTTTCAGCTAACTCATAGTCTCGCTCCTCATGGGTAGCGAGGCCTGACAAAGTGATCACGTTCGGACACAAACATTTTTATCCAAAGCTGATCCTCTTCGCTCTCTATGGCGAACCTAAACGTCGTTGTGCTCGGGGAGCTGGGTTACTCGGAGAACCTCGGAAAGAAAGGTACCTCCACCGACATCACCTTCTACAACCTGAAAAAAGGTGACGTTACGGTCACGTTCATAGAACCCTCGAAGTATCCCGAGCGGCTCGCACCGCTCTTCTACGCAGTTTCAACGGCACGAAAAGCGATCCTAGTCGTAAGCGACATCACCCCCGCTTTTGGCGAAATTGTGGTCATGCTACACTCTGCTGGTCTGGAAAGCGGGTTCATAGTTCTGAAAAACTTCTTACCAAAGGAACGTATGATCCCACTCATCAAAGGAACCGCTGTCGAGAAGTACGAGTTCATTGAAGATGATAAAAACGACCTTAGGGAGAGACTCCTCGGTGAAGCAGAACGCCTGGGGTCGGAGGCACCTTCCCAAGCCCAGTCCCAGGGAACTGTTCTGATAGACCACTACTTCAACGTGAAGGGAGTGGGCACAGTTGCCCTCGGGTGCGTGAGCAGCGGGACCATCCATGTGCACGAGAGCCTCAGCGTGCTTCCGGGGGAGAAGTCAGCTTTCATTCGCTCAATACAGAAGCACGATGATGACTTCGACTGGGCAACTCAAGGCGACCGCGTTGGCTTGGCCATCAAAGATGTAGCAGTTGAAGACCTGGAGAGGGGCACAGTCCTGACAAGCGAGAGCTCCATCAAGTCCGCACTGATAGTGAATGGAGATGCTGAGCTTGTGAAATACTGGGCCAGTCCTTTGAAGATTGGCATGGTCCTTCACCTGGGTCACTGGATGCAGTTCCTTCCCGCCCGCGTCGAGTCAATCCAGGATGCCGGGGACTGGCGGAGGGTCTCCCTCTCCCTTAAGCTCGAGAAGCCACTCGCATACTTGCCGGGCGACCACGCAGTGTTGGCATACCTCGAAGGAGGCAAACTAAGGGTAGCGGGCGCGGTAAAGTTGAACTGAGCTTAGAAGCGCCACACTAGCCACATCAAAGAGCCAACACTTTTTAGCACCCTTTCTCAATATTACCATCAGTGGTTCTAATGGATGCTCAAGAGTCTGCAAAGAATGCACTGAAGTACGTCCTCGACGCGATCCCGAACGAGCGGATCGCCATCATCTGTGACGAGGAGTGCCTTCCTGTGGGGGATGCCTTCGCCAAGGGCGCCATGGAGCTAGGCCTATGGGTCAAGTCCCTAGCGCTGAGCGGGGGAACGGATGTACGAAAAGACATTCCGAGAGAGATCTCCGATATCGTCGCCAGCCGATCCTCAGATCTTTACATTACAATCTTCAGGGATAGCGAGAAGGAGACCCCATTCCGTGTCAAGATCATCGACCTAATCCACCGCTACCGTAAGTATAGACTAGGGCACTGCCCCGGGATCACACTGGATATGCTTACTGAGGGCGCCTTGGCGCTGTCTTCCCAGGACCACTTGGAGCTGCAGGATACTGCCAGGAACCTCATGTCCAAGCTCAGCGGCACTAAAGAAGTCCGCGTAATGAGCCCCCGTGGGACTGACATCTCCTTCAGCGTGGCGGGAAGGGACTTCTTCACCGATACCAAG
This sequence comes from Candidatus Methanomethylicaceae archaeon, assembly GCA_015660995.1. Classification (GTDB taxonomy): domain Archaea; phylum Thermoproteota; class Methanomethylicia; order Methanomethylicales; family Methanomethylicaceae; genus JACTUC01. Next base: position 29,951 of record JACTUC010000008.1, read on the forward strand.
TTCGACTGGAAGATGTACAAATGGGGGAACCTACCCACGGGCGAGGTAATAGTAGGTCCAGTGGAGAATTCGCTCAATGGAACACTCGTCTGCGATCTAGCCGTAGGCGGGATCGGTCCCATCTCTTCGCCAATAACAATAACAGCCAAGGATGGAAGAGCTGTCAAGTTCGAGTCGTCGGACCAAAGCGTGCTTGGCAGGGTTGAGGGGGCGCTCTCGATCGACGAAATGGCGCGCCATGTTGGTGAGTTCGCCTTCGGCCTAAACAAGAAGGCAAGGCTGTCCGCAAACTTCTTGGAGGCAGAGAAAGTAGGCAATACAATTCACATAGCATTCGGGCACAACCTCGACTTCCCGGGAGGCATGAACAACTCCGCCACCCACATGGACTTCCTAGTCTCCAAGCCCACCGTCGAGGTCACCAATGAGATGGGCAGTCGCTTCATATTGATGAAGAACGGCAGCCTCATCTGAGCATGGGCATGCCTAACCAGTGGGTGCCGTTCCTGACTCGACCAATTTTTTATTGAAGCGGTCCCACTGGGTGTCGACATCCTCCTGGAGAGCCTTGGTCTCCTCTTCGGAGAGCCTGCTGAACCTCCCCTGTGCTGTCAGATACTCTTTGAGAGGCTTCCTGCTGCTCTTCTTAGTCATCCCCTTCGAGAGCCCCGTCAGCGTATACTTGCCCTCAGACCACTCGTAAAGGATCCACGCTCCGGTGCTGACTGCCAGTTTGCCTATCTCAACGGTCTTCTCCGCCGGGAACCTCCACCCGGGCGGGCAAGGCGACAGAAGGTGAATGTATTTCAGCCCTTTCATGCTAAGGGCTTTCCTTATCTTCTCGGCGAAGTCGAGGGGGTATGCAGCACAGGCAGTTGCGACATAGGGTATCTCATGTGCAATCATTATCTCGGGGACGTTCTTCTTCTTCTCTTTCTTTCCAGTCACGGTGGTCGTGGTCACCGCTCCCCTTGGCGTTGCGCTGCTTCCTTGGGTCCCTGTGTTCATGTAAGCTTCGTTGTCGTAGCAGATGTAGATGAAGTTCTCATTCCGCTCTGCTGCGCCGCTAAGCGCCTGAATGCCGATGTCGGCTGTTCCTCCGTCGCCTGCCCATCCAAGAACGTTGATCCCCTCTCGCCCTTTGATCTCGAGTGCAGCAAGGATCCCGCTTGCTGAGGCTGCTGTCGCAGCGAATGCGGTGTTTAGGAAAGGCACCCTCGCCGGGCTCTTTGGGTAATAGCCCTGGATTACGGAGCTGCAGCATGCAGGGATTGTTACAATGGTTCTCGGCCCAAGTACCTTGAGTGCTATCCTGAGAGAGGCCACCGATGCGCATCCGGGGCATGCAGCATTTCCTGGCAGCATGTATTCCTCAGCGGAAAGGTTCTTCAGTGTGATCAATCAAGCCAACTCCTTTAATCCCCACCATACCTCCTTCGCATCTTCGCCACGTTCAGCCTTGGAGAGGGCGTCATCCATCATCCCCTCGAAGTCTCCTATGGTGATGTCCCTGCCGCCCAAGCCTGCCACGTACCTGTGAACCCCACCTTTGAGGCAGGACGAAAGCTCTCCCCCTATTATGCCGCCGAAACCATATGAGTAATCCCTGTCGACGACAGCAATAGCCTTCACTCCCCCGATCCGCTCCCTCACTTCTCGGCCTGGGAACGGCCTGATTGCCTTCAGCCTAATCACGCCGGCCCGGACCCCTCTGTCGCGCAGGTTGTCCGCGGCGTCCATGGCGTCTCCGCTCGATGCCCCAATTGCCACGAGGGCGACCTCCGCATCACTGCACCTGTAGTCATCGAAGAGGCCAGTCTGTGGTCTGCCGGAGATCTTGGAGAATTCCTGCGCCACCTGCTCTATGACTGCAGGAGCCCTGTCAAACGCCTCCTTCGTAAGGTGCCTGAACTCCATCATCGCGTCCGGTCCTAGAAGATTACCAAAAGTAATTGGGTTATCCGGGTCCATGTAAACAGGCAGCTTTGCAGGATCCAGTTTGGGCAGGAACCCGTCCACCACGCTCTGATCCAGCAGGTCCACGTTCTCTGCTGTGTGGGAGAGCGAGAATGCATCTAGGCCGTACATTACTGGTTGCAGGAGCCGCTCGTCCTCGGCTATCCTGAATGCCTGTATAGCCGTATCGTAAGCCTCTTGCGCGCTACTGCACATCATAATGACCCATCCTGCATCCCTCTGCGCCAGGAGATCAGTGTGCTCGTTCCAGATGCTCCATGGAGGGGCTAAGGTCCTGTTGACAACTGCCATCGTTACTGGGAACCTGCCCATTCCCGCCCAGAACACCAGCTCGCTCATATAGGCTAACCCGTGGGAAGACGTGGCTGTGAAGGCCCTTGCACCGCACGCCTCCGCGGCGATGCATGCAGCCATGGCGCTGTGCTCGGACTCCACTCTAATGTACTTCGCCCTCAAGTCTCCCTTCGCTATGAGCTCCGCCAGTTTCTCTATTATCTGGGTCTGTGGGGTGATGGGATACGCTGCGACCACCTCAGCCCTTGCCACCTTTACCCCGTAGGATACTGCATAATTGCCCGTAAGAATCACTTTTTCACGCCTCCCTCACTATCACTATTGCCTTCGCTGGGCAGACCTCTGCGCAGATGCCGCAACCCTTGCAAAAGTCGTAGCTTATGGAGAGCTTGCCATCTTCATGCCTCTTCATCGCTCCCTCAGGGCAGTACAGCCAGCAGAGGAGGCAGTTCGTGCACTTGGTCTGATCAACGACAGGCCTCTTAATCCTCCACATGCCTGTTAGACCGCTTGCGCCCTCCGAAGGCTTGGAGATGGCTGCCTTCTTTGACATCAAACGACCTCCCCAAAGGCCTGAAGGGCCGCGCGGATGTTCCTGTCCCCAAGGTCCCCGCTCCACCTCATCCTCACAACCTTCTCAAGAGCTCCCTTGGAGATTGTGCCCAGGACCTTGGCTATCGCCCCCAGCATTGCCGTGTTTACCACCGCCCAGCCCGCTACTACAAGCCCGTTTTCCATGGCAATCCTAGTGGCGTCAACAATATGGACCTTGTATTTCTTGATATCCGGTTGCGTCCTATGGTTTACGACTATTTCGCCGCTATCTTTGAGCCCTGCCGTGACCTCTCCCCTGAGCAAGAAGAGCGGATCGAAGACCGCGACTATGTCTGGGTTGTAGATCTGGCTGTGCCTTCTGATGGGCTGGTCCGAGATCCTTGCAGACGCCGTGACTGGTGCTCCCCTCCTCTCCGCCCCAAAAATAGGTATTGACTGCCCGTAATAGCCGTCGATGGTAGCAGCCTCGACAAGCATCTCGGAGGCAGTGACTATTCCCTGTCCGCCCCTACCGTGCAGCCTTAGTTCCACAAACATGCGGGACCGCCTGATCTTTACATATGTAAAGGGTTAATAAAAAAGTATTTAGTTCGATTCACCAGCTGCAGCGCGCTGACAGGGTGTAACCTAAGATTGATCGGTTGACCGAGCTAAAACTTAAATAAGCATCCACAGAGTTCTATTTTTGCTCCCGTTTCAGGGAGCGAGGGCCTAGGTGGCCCGGGTTAGGAAACTCCGATGGTTTCCCCCGAAGGGTAGCGGTCATCCCGGGGGCCTGTGGCGCTCAACAGCGCAGAAAGCCCCAGTTCGCGGGTTCGATCCCCGCCCCGGGCCCTCCAAGTATCTTCTCAGCAAGTTTAGATCTTGACAAGGTTGTAGGACATGCTTCCCACGCCCAGCCTGACTGCTTCCTTCATTTGTATCAGGCTGTCGGTTCCGTTGATCTTGCCCAGCACATCCGGGGGTTTGACGTCCCAACCAGGCATCAAGGATGCTTGGTCGACCAGGTCCAGCGATGCCCTGTCTATCGCAACCGGGTCGCCCGAGATGAGAAGCCCCACGTTTTGAGTGACGAGCCTGCCTGCAGGTGCTGCGCAGTCGCAAAGAGGGGTAACGTCGAGGATGGAATTGAGGAATACCACATCCTTTCCGCTGAACGCCTTCATGACTCCTGCGGAAGCGTGGGCGAGCGCCTTCTGAAACAGCTCCTTGCCGTTATCGTACAATCGGATCGCGTCGTTCTCGCATTCAAACCGGCAGTTTTGGCAGTACGTGCACCTCCCCTCTTCCTTCACAGGTTTGTCCCCCTGCATCTCAAGTGCATTGAACTTGCAGCTTTCAATGCATTTTCCGCAGCCGCTGCACTTTCCATAATCCCAAACAAGGCCATGAGCAGCATGCTGCTCCCTCTTCGAGTGCCTCGTTGTGCAACCCATGCCAAGGTTCTTTATGGCGCCCCCCATTCCCGACAGAAGATGCCCCTTTACGTGGCTGATAACGATCATGCTGTCTGCCTCGATGAGGTGCCTCGCCACGTTGACAGACTTGACTCTGCAGTCCTCGGCAGCATTGTCCACGAAAAACTCTACGCCGTTGTCGCCATCGGGCTCGTCCGCGATGACTATGGGGCAACCCAGACCCTCCTCCGTAAAACCGTTGTACCTTGCAGTCTCTAGGCTATCCTCGACCGTGAGCCTGTAACCGGTGGGATACAGGGTCGTCGTCTCAGCGATAAACGGCATCCCTCCCTCCAGCTTCACGAAATCCACCACTCTCCTGACAAAGGAAGGCCTGATGTGGGTATAGTTGCCTCTCTCACCGAAATGTATCTTTATCGCGACTCTGCGGCCCATCAAATTCCTCCCGCCAAATGAGCTCTTCATCAGCCCATCTATTCCTTCCAGCGGATCGCCAAATTTGCCCAATTCGAAGAAACGAACATCCGGGTTCATAATCAGCACCATGCGCTAAAGTGGCACGAATCGATCAAACAAAGAATAACGGGGCTTAATATCTGTCGCCCATAGTGCAATGCATTAATGACAAATGAGGGTAATTCGATTCACCCTAGATAGTGATTTAGAGGTCCGCGCAGAAATCTAAATATGATGGCAATGCCGTTAGTGCTGGTCACCGTGGTCTTCGGCAAAGAGGAGGCAGCCAAGCTTGAAGTGCTCGACTGCATATATGCGTTAGACCCGAATGCCCATTTCCTGGAGCACAAATATGGCGGGCTTTTAATACTGGAAACTGAAATTGCTTCGGATGCTGCTGCAGAGGCGATAGAAAGGTACCCTACAAGCCAAGTCTTCAAAGTGATGCCCGTGGACTCCGCCGTGAAAGCCGAAGTTGGCGCAATAGTCTGCGAGGTCCTTAGGCTGGTTCCCCAATCACAGAGCAGTGTCTCCGTCGTCTGCCAAAGGCGGGGGAGAGCGATCGCCTCAAGCCACGATCTGGAAGTGGAGGTCGGATCTGAGCTCAAGTCAAGAGGACATATAATTGACCTTGAGAACCCGCAGCTGGTCGTGCGCATAGATATTATAGGCGAACGCGCAACTATCTCGGTGAGGCCACCCGCCAGTTACTTCATCAAAAGGAGGGGAAATTGAGATTGGGCAAGCTTAAGGTCGGCAAGATCCCCAACGAAATCCTTGAGAAGATCGTGTTCAGCAAGCTGGGCGCAGAGGACCCCTCGGTAATTCTTGGGCCCAACGTAGGAGAGGATGCTGCTCTGCTTCCCGTGAGATCTGGTGTGATCGCTTTCAAGTCGGACCCCATCACAGGGTCCGTTGACGAAGTTGGGTGGCTGGCGGTCTATGTGAATGCCAATGATATTGCCACAAAGGGGGCGATTCCCAAGTGGTTCCAGCAGTGCATACTGCTCCCGGAAGGTTCCACGACTGAAGACCTCGAGGCAATATGCGAACAGATCGACAGCGCTGCCCAGGAACTCGGTGTATCCATAGTTGGCGGCCACACTGAGGTGACGCGTGGCATAAGCCGCCCTCTCGTGATAGGATCCATGATTGGGGTAATTCAGGACGAGCGGTTCCTCACGTCGGGTGGCGCCCGCCCTGGAGACCTGCTGTATATGACAAAGAGCGTTGGCATCGAGGGTACAGCGATACTCTCCTCTGATCGAAAAATAACCTCGAAATTCAGCAAAGGCTTCACCTCAAGGTGCAAGAAGCTCATCAAGCTGATCAACGTCGTTCCAGAATGCTCGAAGCTCAGTCGCCTCGAGGGGGTGACGTCGATCCACGATCTCACCGAAGGGGGCCTCCTAGGGGGAGCTTGGGAGCTTGCGGAGGCTGCTGGGTCGGGAATATCTCTTGACCTGCACCCCGTGCCGGTCATGAAGGAGACTGCAGATCTATGCCGCGAGCTGGATCTCGACCCATATCGCCTAATCAGCTCTGGGTCTGTAATCTTCACAGTACGAAAGGGCTCGGAGCGAAGGGTTGAAGAAGCCCTTACCCAAGCCGGAATCAAGCACACTAGGATAGGCAAGGTGCTCCGTCCAGCCAGCGGGAGATTCTACCTGGACCTCTCTGGTTCGAAACGCCCACTGATCCCCCCTTCGGCGGACGAGCTCTGGCGGGGCCTGGCATAATACTTTCGGCAATGTCTCCGCAAAATGTCTTTTCTAAAGTACAAAAGCCATAAATCCCACCGTCATGCAACCTATGGATGGGTATCCTTCGTTGGCGTACGACATAATCGCTCATGAGATGGACAGGCCAACACTCTTTAAGGACGAGTCGAAACTCTTCCCGGACCATGTGCCCACGAACCTTGTCCACAGGGAACCCGAACTGAAAGCATTGAGCAGGGTATTCAAGGTGCTGCTGGAGTCCCCGGGCTCCGTAGCTCAGAAGGTAACGCTCGTGGGCGACGTCGGCGTTGGAAAGACTGCTGTTGCGAAGAGGTTTGGATCCAGCATCGAGTCGCTGGTAAAGGGCAAGGGGATCAACCTCCGTTACGTCCACGTCAACTGCTACAAGGACCGCACACTCTTCCTGGTCATAAAGAAGGTTGCACAGCAGATACTCCCGAGCATACCCGACCGCGGATTCTCGGCCCAGGAGCTCTTCGAGACGCTCTGGAAGATCCTCGAAGACGAGAACATCTACCTGCTACTCGCGCTGGACGAGGCTGACTTCCTTATCTCAGCCTCTGGCGAGAAGGACGCGCCCCTCTACTTCCTCTCCCGGGTTGCCGATGAATACCTGAATCGTCCCCAGAGGCTCAGCCTCATCTTGATTACGAGAAATCTCGAATTCCTCTCGGGTCTGGACAAGAGCGTTCAGAGCAGCCTCCTTCACAACGTGGTGCGCTTCGAGAAGTACACCTCCGAGCAGCTCTTTGACATAATCCACGCCAGGGGCATGGATGCTCTCAAGGAGAGCGCCCTTAGCGAGGAGGTACTGGCCATGATCTCGGACATATCCGCGCCACGCGGCGACGCCAGGTATGCGCTTGAGCTGCTCTGGCGCGCGGGCAAGTACGCCGATGCCGAGGCTGCGGAGAGGATACTTCCCGAGCATGTGAGGAAGGCGCAGCTGGACGTCTCACAGTTCCCCATGCACACGGTGCAGGAGCTGCCCCTGCACGAGAGGCTCTTCCTGCTCTCGGTGGCGAAGGTGCTGAAGAGAAACAAATCTGCCTATGTAACCATGGGCGAGGTGGAGTCGACCTACCGCGTTCTCTGCGAGAGCAACAGCATAGAGCCTAGGAAGCACACTCAATTCTGGGAGTACCTGCAGAACCTGAAGAACCTCGGTATACTATACACCAAGATCTCGGGCGCAGGCTTCAGGGGGAAGACAACGCTGATAGGGCTGCTCAACCTCTCCGTAGAGGCTGTGGAGCGGGGTCTGAAGGATCTGGAGGGATGAAAAGATTTCTGTAGAGGACATATTCTCGTCCAAGGGACGGGTAAAGGTACTGAAGGAGCTTGCCGAGCGTGGCGAGATGAACATATCTGAGATAACACGGCGCACAAGCTTGAACCACACAACGACCTCTGCGCATCTGAAGAAGCTCTGCGAGCTTGGCATAGTGGAAGAGAAGAGGTTCGGGCGCATCAGGATATTCAGGTTCATGAAGGAGGACCCGCGAGGATGGGCGATCCAGACCCTCTTCGAGTCCTTCAAAAAGGGGTCGAAGGCATGAGCGTGAAGATGATCGACATAAGTTCGAAGGATCCGGTCAGCAGGGAGGCCTCGGCCACAGGTACGATCCAGCTGAAGGAAAGCACCGTCGAACGCATAAAGTCAAACGGCGTCGAGAAGGGTGACGTCCTGGCAGTCGCAAGGGTCGCAGCAGTCCAGGCTGTGAAAAGGACCCCAGACACAATCCCCCTCTGCCACCAGATACCCATCGAGCACGTGAGCGTCGACTTCGAGATATCTGCGTCCCTGCTCAGGGCCACGGTCAAAGTGAAGGCATGCGCCAAGACCGGCGTCGAGATGGAGGCGCTGGCGGGGGTCTCTGCCGCACTGCTAACGGTCTGGGACATGACTAAGAAATATGAGAAGGACGAGGCAGGCCAGTATCCATCAACAGCTATAGGAGAGATTCGGGTCCTGGAGAAGCGCAAAGGGGCAAGGGGAAGAACCTAGATGGCCAAGGATCACCATTCCGATCTTCCAAAGGATCTAAAGTTTACAGTGATCGTCACCAGCGATACCATCCTCTCGAAGAAATCCCGGGGAGAGCCTTTCAACGACTCTAGCGGCGATGCGGCTGAATCCCTCGTTAAGGGCGCTGGATTCTTCTTGGCTGACCGCATCTACCTGCCAAACGATGTCCAATCAATAAGAACGGCGGTGGGTTCAATCATTTCAAGCGGATCAGCTGACGTTGTAGTCGTGAGCGGCGGCACTGGCGTCGGCAGAAAGGACGTGACCGTGGAGGCAGTTGCCCCCCTTTTGGAGAAGGTCCTGCCCGGCTTCGGCGAGCTGTTTAGGCGCCTTTCCTATGACACAGTCGGGACATCCTCCATAGCATCCAGATCAATGGCAGGTATCGCGAAAGGAGTTCTTGTCTTTCTGCTTCCCGGTTCCCCAGATGCAGTCAGGCTGGCTTTGGAGAAGATAATCCTTCCAGAGTCCCCGCACCTTGCCAAGATGTTTCGCGGGTGAAGATTTAAGTCAGCTATGGGTCTTTTGACTGTAGTGTTAGTTAATGCGAAGTAGAGCCCCCGTGGTTTGCATCGTGGCACCGGGCAGCGGTTACGGGAAGACCGCTCTCATAGACTCATTGCTGGCGGGCCTAAAACAGCAGGGCATCAAGGCCTGCGTCCTGAAGCATTCAGGCCACGATTTCGAGCCTGACGTTGAAAAGGACACGTGGTTCTTCAGGCAGGCAGGTGCCATTGGCTCGGCAGTAATAACCGAGGCGGGCCTCGCCTCCTTTTACGTGCCCTGTAGCACCCTCGAGAGCTCCCTCGCCATCCTCGAAGGGCTCGAGCCAGACATCATCCTCTGCGAGGGCTTCAAGGAGTCGAACCTACCAAAAATACTCTTGCTCAAGGCCGAGGACGAGTTTGGGATAATCCCTTCGCTCACATCTGTCTTAGCTGTTGTGTATGATAGCGAATACCCTGAATGGGTCAAGGTTCCTGTACTCAAGCAAGCCAAGGAGGTACTGAATTTCCTGCTCGATTACCACCGCAGATCTAAGGAGGGGCTGGTCTGATCGATCCATACGGCAGGGCAATCAAGGGCATAAGGATCAGCCTCACCCAGAGGTGCAACCTCAACTGCGTCTATTGCCATCATGAGGGCGAGGCCGCGGTCTCGACGGAGATGACAACGGTCGAGGTACTTCGCACAGTGAAAATTGCTGCTGAGCTGGGTGTTATAAGGGTCAAGTATACGGGGGGAGAGCCCCTCCTCAGGAGCGACCTGATCGATATCATCAGGGGAACAACCTCAATGAAGCTGGAGGACGTCGCGCTCACTACTAATGGCTCGCTCCTTAAGGCAAGTGCAAAGGGGCTGTCCGAAGCTGGCCTCAGGCGCCTCAATATTTCGCTCCCCAGCATGGCACCGGACGTCTACTCCACGCTGACCGGGGGGGAACTTGGGGATGCCCTAGACGGCATAAGGGAAGCCAGGAACTTGGGCATGGAGATCAAACTGAACATGGTAATAATGAAGGGTATTAATGCAGGCGAGGTAGACCGCTTCATGGGGCTTGCGCGGGACTTGGGCGGTAGCCTCCAGCTCATTGAGCTTGAGGACCTCAGCCTTGAACCGGGATTTTTCAGCAAGTACCATCTGGACATCTCGGACATCGAGGAAGAGATAGTGCATATGGCCCAGCGGACAGTAAAAAGGGAGGACATGAACCACCGGGCCAGGTATCTTGTGGACGGTCTGCAGGTGGAGGTTGTTCGGCCCATTAACAACCCGAACTTCTGCAGTAGATGCACCCGCCTGAGGGTCACAAGCGACGGGAAGCTCAAGCCCTGCCTTATGCGTTCGGACGACCTGATCGACCTGCTGAAGCCGATGAGGTGCGGATCTTCCGATGCTGAGCTGAAAGGGCTCTTCCTAAAGGCGGTCTCCCTCAGGTCTCCTTACTACCAGCAACGCGGCTGAGCGCTCCTCCACCTGTTGCACCTGCCCCCTCGATGATCTCGATGTAGGGCAAGTACTCCGTCGCCACCTTCTTCATGGAAGCATGCATCCCTCCCCCGATCTCCCTCAAAGCCTCCTTTTTATTGCCCCTGACCTCCTTCGTTGCGCTGAGCATACTTATCCTACGAGGGAAGTTGTACCTCGTGAATCTATATTCCCCCCTCCTCGCTAGCGCTGCACCGCCAGTGGCAAGCTCGATGGCATAGCTGAAGAGATCCCACATCTGTTTCCTCTTGACTCTGTTCATGAAGATATCAGCCTTCGATAGCCAGTCATACGCGAACTCGCGGTCTGCCGGGTCTGGGTACTGATTTGGGATGTTCTCGTTTATCCACTGGAGAAGCATCTCCGGGTCGACAGACGCGCCTTCAGCTGCTATCTTGGCTTCAAGGCACCCCTCAGCCGAGAATATGGACTTCATCACGTCGAAGATCCCTCTCTCCTGCACCCTTGAGAAGAGCATCCCGACCTCCTCATCCTTGAGAGCCTTCCTCCCCTCAGCGAGCATCTGCAGGTCGTTTATCGCGGCCCTCAGATCCCCTCCAGCCCTCTCTGCAACCCTGGCTATCAGGGCATCGTCCACTGCGACGCCGTTGAGCTTTGCTATCCTTCTCAGCTGGACCTCGATGCTGGGGGACCTGATCCTCCTGAACTGGATGATCTCGCATGCATCTCTGAGCGACCTGAACTTCGGGTCCCACGGGTCGTTCACAGCCATGACTATGGGGTACCGTGACTCCTTTACCACCCTGAGTATTGCCGATAGCCCTCCCCTGTCCTCCCTTCCGGAGATGCCATCCAGCTCGTCCAGAAAGATGAGCTTCCCCTTCCTTCCGAAGAGGGACCCTTGGAGGGACGCCCCGCCGGCCACCCTCTCCACGAGTTCCTCTGTCCTAGAATCGCTTGCGTTCATTTCGACTAGGTCGAGGTCAAGCTCCTTCGCGATAAGGCCTACTGCCACGGACTTTCCGGTGCCTGGCGGGCCAGTCAGGAGCACTGCTCTCTTGGTCGTTGCCTTGCCGTCTTCCCTTGACCTGACCCAGCCAAGCAGCTGCTCCACTGCGGGGTAGTTGCCAGCTATCTCCTTGAGGTTGGAGGGCTTGTAGCGTTCGGTCCAGGGCAGGCTCAAGAGGGATCACCCCTTGCTTCCTATCAGAGAGATTTTGGCCAGAAGGGCGTTCAGCTGCACTTCGTCGCTTCCGCCCTCGAGCAGCCTGTACTCGGCCTCGCCAATGACCTCTATGAGCTGGAGCTTCCTTCTCTCCTCAAGCTCGAGCCCGAGGAGTTCCCTGTGGATCTGTTTCACCACATCTAGGCCTGAGAGCCCATAGGTAACCATGAGCTTCACCGTGTCCTCTCTGGCGGAGTTGAAATCCCCGCTGAGTGCCTTCTTGAGCATCTCCTTCAGCTCTTTGGGTGAGACCCTGCCCGAGATTCTATAGACCACCTCATCATCCACAGTGCCGCCCACAGCCGACGCCGCCTGAAGGGTGTTTATGACCCTCCTGAGATCCCCCCCTCCAGCATAGATGAGAGCATCCATTCCCTTCGGAGTAATTCCCACTTTCTCGATCCCGCAGATGTACTTCACCCTCGCCTTTATGTCGTCCGGCTTGAGCGGGGCGAACCTGAAGAACGCGCACCTTGACTGAATGGGTTCGATTATCTTGCTAAAATAGTTGCAGGCGAGTATGAACCTGCAGGTATTCGTATACATCTCCATGGTACGCCTCAGCGCCTGCTGCGCATCTGTCGTCATATTGTCCGCCTCGTCCAACACCAAGATCTTGAAGGGGGCATCCGCCATGCTTATGGTTCTAGCGAAGTCCTTGATGGTCGTCCTGACCACGTCTATCCCCCTCTCGTCGCTGGCATTGAGTTCGAGGTAGTTCTTATGGTACTCCTGCCCGTACAGGTCCTTCGCGAGGCAGAGGGCAGCGGTGGTCTTCCCATTACCTGGTGGGCCTGCGAAGAGGCAGTTGGGCATCGACCTCTCCTTGGCAAACCGCTTGAGCCTGTCGACTATTTCATGCTGATCTACGATCTCGTCGAGTGTTTTAGGACGGTACTTCTCTGTCCACATCACTTCATGGATCTCTGGCAATTACTGGCCCCCCTATCTCCTTTCCTCTCCTCTAAACGGTCGAATATTTAACTAAAGCGCAGCATCGCAGTCTCTCCCCGCTCAGCAAGATTTTTACCCCAAACCTGGCAATATCTCGACCGGCAAGCACACTTTTATCTGACACCGACCTAATACGTTGGCGGGAAAAATCGATGCTCAGGGCCAGAGACATCACGCTCCTTGCATTTTATACCGGCCTCGTGACCGTATCGACATTGATCTTTACAGTTTATGTACCTGCCACTAGGGGTTACTTCAACGTCGGCGAGGCAGCCGTCTACATTGTAGCATTGCTCGCTGGCTCCTACGCAGGTGCCTTCGCTGGAGGGCTCGGCTCTATGCTCTCTGACATAATACTCGGCTACTTCTTCTTCGCCCCTGCTACGCTGGTGATAAAAGGGGTGGAGGGCGGCGTTCTGGGCTTCCTGGCCGGCAAGAAACCCTCCCTCTCGCGTCATCAATGGATTGTGGCCTCGGTTGCCATTGGCGTGATCCTCTCCATTTCGGCATACGTCATTGGCTATTCCGTGGGCCCCACGCAGATCTCCGTAGGCTTTCCGGGATCAAGCAACTCAATCACGGTCACGGTGACACCCTTGGTGTGGACCATAATAGGCTTGGTGGCCTCCCTGTCCGTTGTGCTCACATCCCTCCTCGCCAAGCCCGAGGTGGGGTGGCTCGTCCTGTCAGCAGCCCTCTCAGGCTTCCTGATGGTGCTGGGCTACTTCCTCTTCGAGCAGTTCGTCCTTGGCTTCGCAGCCATCGCAGAGGTCCCATTCAATATTGTCCAGGTCCTAGTGGGCATACTTATAGCGGTCCCAATATACAATTCCCTGAAAGCTTTGCAGAGGCGCAAATGAATTTAATTGGGTATGATAGAGAGATCAAATTATGTCTCGCCGGGCTTCGGACGATATCAAGACCTCACAGTTCCTCTACGAGGAGGAACTTGTGGGCGTAGTATTTCAGAAGCCGCTCCTGGCGACCAAAGTGGGCGCTCTACAGCTCGGCGCTTTCGTTGAAGGCAACGAGGCAAGGATCCCGCTCTGGGCAGCGAAGGCCCTAGAGGCAGAGGGCATAGTCAAGCTGAATCCCGATCAATCCCAGCAGCTCATAGCCAGCGAACTCTTCAAGCTTTCATGGAAGGAGGAGCGGAACGAGGCGTTGCTCGTGCTGCCACCCAATTTCTACCCGAAGCTTAGAGAACTCACGAATCAGCTCAACGAGAGCATTAAGCAGAACCCCACCCACACGACCCTGAGCGAGCAGCGGCAGGCTTTCATGAAGGCGAAAGACCTTATTAACTGCAGGCTGCAGAAGATTCTCCGCCTTTCGTTTGAGAGGAACCCTTCAAAACCGCTGGTTGAGGCCCTCCAGCCCGAGGAGAAGTCCCTCTTCAACAACATTAGGTCCGAGATAGACGACTGGCGTGAGAAGATCCTTCTCGAGGAGACGAAGTGATAATCATGACAGAAATACTGGCCGAGGTTATGGATTATCGAGAGAGGTTTGTTAACCTCCTCAAGTCCTTCCAAGACAAGAAGGGCGCTTTCAAGTATAGGGAAGCGCTGGCAGAGATGGCAACCCAGGGGAAGGTCTCCCTAGTAATAGACTTCGACGACCTAATCTCATTCGACCCGGACTTGGCATCAGATCTCAAGGACAAGCCCATGGAGATTGTACCCAAGGCCGACGCAGCGATCCTCGATGCGATGCGCGTCGAGAACATGCAGTACGCAGCCAAGGTCAAGGGCACTAAGGTTAGGTTCCGCAACCTGGACGAGGTCGTGCCGCTGCGCTCGCTGAAGTCCCGCCACATGGGCAGGCTCCTGATGGTGGAAGGCATAATCACCCGGTCATCAAGCATAAAGCAGCTCCTGAGGACCGGCGTCTTCCAGTGCCCCCGGTGCGGCGAGAAGATGGTTGTGGAGCAGGGAGGCACGGCCCTCATAATGCCGCCCAGGTGCGCCAACGAAGACTGCCAAAGAACGGGCTTCTTCAAGCTGATCCCGGAGGAGTCGACCTTCTCCGACTGGCAGATGATCTCGCTCCAGGAGAAGCCTGAGGAGCTCCCACCTGGCCAGCTCCCGAGGTCGGTCGAGGCGATTCTCCAGGGCGACCTCGTGGACATCTCACGTCCCGGTGACAGGATATCGCTGGTGGGTACGCTCCAAGCCAAGCAGGAGTTCACGTCGAAAGGGTTCAGGCTTGCGACCTTCTCCACAGGCATTGAGGCGAACAACCTGGAAGTCTCCGAGAAGGGCGCCACGGAGGTCCTGGTAACGCCCGAGGATGAAAAAATCATAAAGAAGCTCGCCAAAGACCCCGCCTTGTACGAGAAGATATTTGGCTCCATCGCTCCCTCCATTTACGGCTACGAGGAGATCAAGGAAGCAATAGCTTACCAGCTGGTTGGTGGCGTCCCCAAGACCATGCCCGACGGCATCAGGATAAGGGGTGATATCAATATTTTGCTGGTGGGAGATCCTGGGACTGCGAAGAGCCAGATGCTTCAATACATCGCCCGAATTGCCCCCCGTGGGGTTTACACCTCGGGCAAGGGCTCGACTGCTGCAGGCCTGACTGCGACGGTGATAAGGGATAAGAACACCAACGAGTTCTTCCTTGAAGCTGGTGCCTTAGTATTAGCAGATAAGGGCATAGCATGCATCGACGAGATCGACAAAATGCGACCGGAGGACCGTTCCGCCATACACGAGGCCATGGAGCAGCAAACCATAAGCATAGCCAAAGCTGGCATTGTGGTTCAGCTCAACGCCAGGAGCAGCATCCTCGCTGCAGCCAACCCTGCCTTCGGCAGGTATGTCCCTCAGAGGACCATTGCTGAGAACATCCAGGAGCTGCCGGTCACAATACTCTCAAGGTTCGACCTGATCTTCACCCTGCTCGACAGGCCCGAAGAGGGTCGCGACAGGAGCATGACCGAGCACATCCTCAAGCTCCACCAGGGCATAAGGATCGAGAAGGAATCAATGATAGAGCGAGAGTTCTTCAAAAAATATCTCTTCTACATAAGGAAGAACGCGAACCCGAGGCTCTCCGAAGGGTCGATTAAGAAGATAGAGGAGTTCTTCCTCGCGATGAGGGCCCAGGGCGAGGGGGCAGACTCACCAGTTCCAATAACCATGAGGCAGCTGGAGGCGATCATAAGGCTCTCCGAGGCTCGGGCCAAGCTTGCCCTGTCAAAGGAGGTTACGGAAGAGGATGTTGCCCATGTGACCCGGCTCATCACACACTTCCTGACCCAGGTCGGTACCGACCATGCTACGGGCAAGCTTGATATAGACACCCTCATGGTGGGCAGGCCAAAGTCCACCAGCGACAAAATGGCTGGATTGTTCGATCTCCTCATGACGATTCAGAAGGACAACGAAGGAGGGCCAATTAAGAAGGAAGTGTTCCTCGAGCGTGCCGAGCTGGAGCACTACGGCAGGGAGTTCGTTGAGAAGAACCTGCAGCAGTGGCTCAATGACGGCGTGATCTACGAGCCCAAGGCTGGCTTCATCAAGAAGACCTGATCGGAGGGCCCAGTATTAGGGTAGACGACCTTCCCATCCGCGACGAAGCCAAGAGGCTCTACCGCGAGATGGGCATTACCGATCTTTACCCTCCCCAGGAAGAAGCTGTGAAGTCAGGGGTTCTGGAAGGCAAGAACCTTGTCCTGGCCATCCCCACAGCCTCTGGAAAGACGATGGTGGCCGAGCTATGCGCCCTCAAGCACGTGATGGAGCGCCGGGGGAAGGCCCTTTACCTTGTTCCACTCAAGGCCCTTGCCTCAGAGAAGTACGAAGATTTCAAGAAGTTCAACAAAATAGGGCTGAGGGTGATACTCTCCACGGGCGACTTTGACACCCTGGATCCGACGCTCGGAAGGTATGACATAATTATCGCAACAAATGAGAAGGCGGACTCGATCTTCCGGCACAAGCCTGCTTGGATCAACAGCCTTACACTGCTAGTCGTTGACGAGATTCATCTCTTGGGCGATGGGTCTAGGGGTCCTACGCTGGAAGCTGTCATGACTAGGTTCCGCCTCCTCAATCCTAAAGCGCAGATACTGGCCCTCAGCGCGACAATCAGCAACGCCGACGAGATGGCTGGCTGGCTGGGTGCCCAGCTTGTCACGAGCGATTGGCGACCAGTTCCCCTCATGGAGGGTGTCTATTTCCACGAATCTGTAATGTTCAGTGACGGCCAGAACAAGAAGGTGGAGGGCGTCGAGACTGACCCCGTGGCACGCTTGGCAGTGGACGTGATAAAGTCTGGAGGCCAGATGCTCGTCTTCGCTGCGAGCAGGCTCTCTTCCACCTCCCTGGCCAAGCGGATGGAAACGCCCGTAAGAAACCTGCTCAAGGGGAGCGAGGAGAAGAAGCTGCTTGAGCTCTCGTCCAGGATACTAAAGATGGGGGAGCGCACCCGCATATCCAACAAGCTTGCCAAGGCTGTCTCCAATGGTGTCGCCTTCCACCACGCGGGCCTGACCTACGAACAGAGGAAAGCGGTCGAGGACGCTTTCCGATCGTTTTTGGTCAAGGTAATATGCGCCACGCCTACTTTGGCCGCAGGCGTCAACCTACCCGCGAGGCGGGTACTCATCTACGATTACAGGCGCTACGAGGCAGGCCTCGGCCAATCGAACATACCCGTGCTGGAGGAGAAGCAGATGGCTGGCAGGGCTGGCAGACCCAAGTACGACAAGGAGGGCCAGGCAATAATCCTTGCAAGGAGCGAAGAGGAACGCGACTTTCTGCTGGAGCAGTACGTGCTCGCCAAGCCCGAGAAGGTCTGGTCGAAGCTGGGCAACGCCTCCTCGTTGAGGTCCCACATACTGGCAGCAATCTCCATGGGGCTGGCATGCTCCCAGGAGGGTGTCTTCGACTTCCTTGAGAGATCCTTCTGCTCCTACCAGTACGGTATAAACTCATTCAAGGGCGCGATCCTCGAATCGCTGGATATGCTTACGAGCGAAGGCATGGTGAAGT
Organism: Candidatus Methanomethylicaceae archaeon; assembly: GCA_015660995.1. GTDB lineage: Archaea > Thermoproteota > Methanomethylicia > Methanomethylicales > Methanomethylicaceae > JACTUC01. The sequence continues at coordinate 47,554 of JACTUC010000008.1, forward strand.
CTGAGGGGAAAGATCTGCTCCCGACCCCGCTTGGCAGGAGAGTGGCAGAGCTGTACATAGACCCGAAGTCCGCCGTTATCCTGAAGAACGGGCTCAAGATCCGCCGCTCTGGTGTGCCTGCCATAGGCTACCTCACGCTGATCTGCCACACCCCTGACATGCCCAAGCTCTACATCCGCAGAAAGGAGCTCGAGGAGCTGAAGGCGTTCCTTGAGTCCAACTGCGACCTCTTCCTTTACGACCTTCCCCAGGATGAAGGCTTTGACTATGAGATGCTCCTCACGGAAGTGAAGACGTCCCTCCTCATCAAGGACTGGATCGACGAGCTGCCTGAGGACGCGATAGTGGAGAGGTTCGACGTAGGATCCGGGGACATTTACGCCTACGTCGAGTCGGCAAAGTGGCTGGTCCACTCCGCCCACGAGCTTGCGAAGCTGATGGGGTACCCAGAGTCTATGAAGCCGCTCTTGGACTTGAACGTGAGGATCGAGAACGGCGTGAAGGAGGAGCTCCTGCAGCTTATATCGCTGAAGGGCGTAGGCAGGGTTAGGGCCAGAGCCCTCTTCTCGGCAGGCTACAAGGGCATCGATGACCTGAAGAGAGCTTCCCCAACGGAACTTGGCAGGATCCCAACATTGGGGCCGGAGACCATACGATCGATTAAGGAGCAGGTGGGTGGTAGCGTCACCAAGGAGGAGTGGTCTATGGTTAAGTCCAGATCCGGCACCAAGCAGTCGTCCATGGACGACTACGGATAAGGCTATTTAAGGGCGCCCGCTCGATCTTAGATCGAACTGTTCAAGTGGTGTTCTCCATGCGGCGCTTCAATATTGCAACCGACGAAGAGATCAGGTCCGGTGGGACCTCGGACATTTACTACCCCCGAACCAGGGAGGTCTTGGAGGCCAAGGGGATCGACAAGAAGGTAGTCGCAGAGGTGACCGTCGGCAAGCTGCCCGAGGAGTGGGGATGGGGCGTATTCTGCGGGCTTGATGAGGTGCTCACCCTCTATGAAGGCCTGCCGGTCGACATCTATGCCATGCCCGAGGGGACGATCTTCCCCACCAGGGACGCACGAGGTTTCCGCCTCCCTCAGATGGTAGTAGTGGGAAAGTACAATTCATTTGTCAATGTGGAGACGGCAACCGTGGGCCTTCTCTGCCAAGCGTCGGGGGTCGCCACCTCGGCCGCAAGGGTCAAAAAGGCTGCTAAGAACAAGACCGTCTTTGCCTTCGGCATAAGGAGGATGCACCCTGCCATAGCACCCATGCTCGACAGGTCCGCCTACATCGGTGGCTTCGACGGCGTGTCGGGCGTGGCAGGCGCGAAGCTCCTTGGCATAGAACCCACGGGGACGATGCCGCACCCCTTGATCCTCCTCTTCGGGGATCAGAAGGCTGCCTGGAAGGCATTTGACGAGGTTGTCCCAAAGAACGTCCAGAGGATAGCGCTGGTGGACACGCTCTGCGACGAAAAGTTCGAGTCGATCATGGCTGCAGAGGTTCTCGGCAAGAAGCTCTACGGTGTCAGGATTGACACCCCCGGCTCAAGGAGGGGCGATCTCCTCGAGATTGTAAGGGAGGTGCGCTGGGAGCTAGATGCTAGAGGCTTCAAGAGTGTTAAGATATTTGTTTCAGGTGGATTAGATGAGAAGTCTGTCCTCAAGCTCGCCGAGGGTCCGGTAGATGGATTTGGCGTGGGGACATCGGTTGCCAACGCCCCAACCATCGACTTCTCGATGGATGTGGTTGAGGTCGAAGGCAGACCAAGAACTAAGCGCGGCAAGTACAGCGGAAGAAAGCAGGCGTGGCGCTGTGAAAAATGCAACCGGTGGATTACCGCCCTTCACAGTGAGAAGCTCGAAAAGTGCGATGCCTGCGGAGGAAGAATGCGCCCTATGCTGGAGAAGGTCCTAGCAAACGGCGCCATAGTCGGTAAAGCCCTGCTGCCCCGGCAGACAAGGGGGCGTGTCCTCGAGCAGCTTGGGCACTACGTGCTGGAGTGATGAAGCATGGCCGATTTCACCATCAGGAGTATAAAGGCAAGGGAGATACTCGACTCGCGTGGGAACCCAACGGTCGAGGTGGACGCAACCACCCAGGCCGGATTCGGAAGGGCTTCTGTCCCCTCCGGCGCCTCAACGGGAACCTACGAGGCGGTGGAGCTTAGGGATGGCGGGAGTAGGTTTCATGGCAAGGGGGTGCTCAAGGCTTGCAGAAACGTAGACTCGGTCCTGGCTCCAGCCATTGTAGGGATGGACTCCCGCGACCTTGCCGAGATAGACAAAAAGATGATCTCGCTGGACGGTACGGACAATAAGTCCCGGCTTGGCGCAAATGCCATATTGGGCGTATCCTTGGCGGTCGCAAAAGCAGCCGCCGACACGGCAGAGTTGCCTCTCTTCAAATACCTTAACCCAGACTCCTACCTGCTGCCTGTCCCGCTTATGAACATAATAAACGGCGGCAAGCACGCTGGAAGCAGCCTCGCAATCCAGGAATTTATGGTCGTTCCCGTGGGCGCGAAGTCGTTGAAGGATGCTCTGAGAATCGGCTCGGAAGTCTACATGGAGCTGAAAAAGATCCTGAAGGAGAGCTATGGTCCCTCCGCTATCAATGTGGGGGACGAAGGGGGATTCGCTCCTCCCATTTCGGACTCGCGTACCGCCTTTGGTTCCCTTATCAAGGCGATCAAGGGGGCGGGATACACCGAAAACGATGTCAAGATTGCCATCGATTCAGCAGCTACAAGCTTCTACGGCAACGGGAAGTACTCGATAGATGGTGAAACTCTCGCACCGGACGCGCTTCTAGCTCTCTATGAGAGGCTGGTAGGCGAATACCCAATTATCTCCATTGAAGACCCCTTCGAGGAGGACGATTATTCCTCCTTTGTGGCAATAACCAAGAACCTTGGCAAGAAGGTTCAGATAATCGGCGACGATATCTTCGTGACCAACATCAAGCGATTTGAAAAGGGCGCTGCCATGGGTGCTGCCAACTCCCTGCTTCTCAAGGTAAACCAGATAGGCACACTGACCGAGGCAATTGAGGTCGCCAAATACGCCTTCAGCAAAGGCTACACGGTTGTCGTGAGCCACCGCTCAGGCGAGACGGAGGATTGCTATATTGCAGACCTTGCCGTGACCCTCAATGCCGGACAAATAAAAGCAGGAGCGCCTGCGAGGGGGGAGAGGATCTCAAAGTACAACCAGCTCATAAGAATAGAAGAGCTGCTGGGTTTGAAAGCAATGTTCCCTGGAAAGAGCGCTTTCAACAGGTGAGCCCGGACAATTAAATTATTGATTGGAAAATGCGAGCAGATGCAGCCCTTAAGATAATGTGTGCGGGATTGAAATTTAACCCCAACCCCAATCTGGATTAAGGAAGGGTCCCTCTGGCAGGCCACGGGACTGGCATTCATTACTCCTACCAAGTAGGAGGTTTATGTCTCCTAAAACCTATGACAGCACTCAACAAAACTATTAAATAACAAAATTCCATGTAAGAAAGTGGATCTGCCAATGAGTTCTTTTACGGTGCTCAAATCCATCCTCCGCTACTACCTTAGGTACATTGTTGGTTCTCCGCTACCCTTCCTCTCCCACCAGGCCTTCTCTGAGTACATAATCTCCGAGAGCAGTAGGTATGAGAAATATTACATTCCTCCTATAGACCTCAAAGATAAAACCGTTCTTGATGTTGGCGCGGAAGAGGGGTGCACTGCTCTCTTCTTCTTCAAGCATGGTGCCAAAAAGGTTATCTGCATCGAGCCACAGCCCGAGGCCTTCGCCAACCTGAAAAAAAATGCCGAGGCTCTCAAGTGGAATGCCATTCTCATCAACGATGTCTTTAAATTAGATCATCTAAGCTTGGACGTCAATTTCATCAAGATGAACATCGAGGGCTATGAGGCACTGATCCTAGATCAACCAATTCCAAAGATTCCTATGGTGATGGAGGTCCACGGCCTGTGGCTCGTCGACGAGTTTGTAAAAAGAGGGTGGCATAAAGCCTCTGGGAACGATGCCACGCATTGCAGGGCAATGCTCAACAATTGGGGGGTTAAAATTTAATTCCCACACATATTGGAAAAACAAAATAATTATACAAAAAAAGAAGTGAGAAGTATTTCTATCCTGTTATGTTGCCTGCCAGGACTACAATGTATTCGGTTGAACCAGTGCTGAAGTCCAGTTTGAGATTAGCTGTTAGGACACCACCGAAATTACCTTGGGCATCGGCGCGAATCAGTAATACACCGCCTGGGTTGGTCTGCCCCTGGCCCACAAGTGCTTCCGCATAGCGTCCCGTCTGGGCAGCGCCTGACGTAATGGTGTAGGTTGTACCGTTGATTACAATTTCCCCGCTAGTCAATGTCAGGATATACCCTGCCTTCAGTGCATTTGTCACGGTGAAAGTCATCGTTCCAGAGGCGTCTCCATGCTGGCTAGGATCACCGACTACCTTGAAAGTGCCCATTGTGCTTGTGATAGTTATTGTCTGACCCACCGAAAGGTTGGCCGGGATCCCACAGTCACACTTGCGATCGATGGCGGGCATCACGTTATTTGGGGTTGCATTTGTGGTCGCTGCTATGTTCAGGTTTGCAAATACACCGGGTGTTACTGCCAGAAAGGTGAATATTCCCAGCACTGCCAGGAGTGCCACTATCACTGTGGCCTTTTTGGATATTTTCATTGCCATTTGAAATCACCAGGGAAAAACTCCTAAACCAAACGGATTTAACCACTCCCTTTGTCGATATCTCGACTGGAAATTCGAAATTTCGAAAAAGTCTGTACCATTAAAATCTAATCCCCACACATTTTAAAAAATGTCAAAAGAGTGACAAAAGTGGTAGCCTGTGGTAAGATGACCTATTCTTGTCTTGTTCATGAAATTCAAACCTCCATCCCTCGTAGGCACCTCTTTGTTGTTCTTTGCCTATACTTTCCTCGGTAATCCGAAAGTCAGGATAAACCCGATCATTGCTACAGCGGCCAGAAAAATAAGAGTGTAATAGGGAAGAGATATGATCTGACCTACTGTAACAAGAACTAGTATCGCGAAAATGTGTCCTATGAGCATTATGAAGCCTGTGATTTGCCCCTGGGACTTATGTTGGATGAATTTCTCGATCCATTCAAAAATTATCGGCCAAGCACTCAGAAGGAAAAAACCGTCCAGAATGAGCCATCCCGAAACCCATACAACGTTTTGCCAGATCGCTATTGCTAAAAAAGTGAGTGCTGTGTACAACGATGCTGCCATCAGAATATAGGTTCGTTTGTTGTGTTTTGATACAATTTGAGGAATAATTGCTGAACCAATAATTCCAGAAATGATCACGATCCCAAGGAGAGAACCAGCAACATCTCCAAGCCCAAATTGTGAAAAGATGGGCTGCAACCAACTTGATAAAGAATCAAATATCCCTAGTCCAACAGCAAGTATTCCTCCAAGGATCCATAACTGCTTTTCCTTGAGAATCTCTTTTAAACCTCTTGAATAAAATGCAACTTGAATTTGGTCGGAAGAGGGAATCTCCTCCGCTCTAAAAAGAACTGCTAGGCTCCATATGGTCGCCACTGCAGTTATTATTGCAATTACAGTTTCAAGGTAAATTATTCCTCCAAGCTGATAGAGTGGATAACCTATGGCCATAGCCACTACGATTCCGGTGTAAATACCAATGCTCGATATCGATACTGCGGTTACCCTCTGTTTATCTATAAAATACTTCCGCGCAAAAAGCGGAATTGATGAGAGAATAAACGGCTGTGCAATGGCACCAATAATCTGGGTGCTGAAGATGAACCCAAAAGATAAGGGATCCAGAAGCCTTCCTATCCCGGCAATTGCATTAAGTACTATTCCAATCAATAATGCTTTTTTGAAGAATGAATCCAATGCTCTGCCCGATGGTATGGCTAATAGTATATATACAATAGGATACATGACGGCTAAGTAACCTACATACAACACATTTACATTAAAAACTGTAGCCATGTAGGTTTCTACAGGAGAAAACGTTACCCAAATTGCCTGGGACGATAAAACCAATAATGAGTATCCTATAAGTACAAATGAAAAGGTAGACTTACTATCAGTCCTCGTGGTTAAGTCTCCTAGTTGTCTTTCTCGTCCTTCCTAGTTGGAGTAAAGACCTCATTCACTATCGTCTTGAATAATTTTTCAACTAACTCGCTAGGCATGGTTCTAATTAATTGATTGATCAAAGTCATCTGCGAACCACTATCTTCATCAGGGGTACTCAGTGAATGAGAAATAGCGGCTACAAGCGAATTTAGTTCCTCTGGATTAAAACTGATGCGGGAAACATCGTTGATGCTTTTATCCCGATTCTGAATATTTTTGTTCCTGACCGATTCTGTGCATGTCTTCAGAGACTCAATGAATGGCTCAATGGAATACTCATGAGCAGCGGTGATAGTCATATGTAAAGATGCAACATTATTCAGCTCTTCGGAGCCGGGCTGGACCTGAAGATACCACCCTTTGGATTTCATCAGGTCTGCGATCTGGAAAATATTAACATCGCCTCTTCTAAAAGCCACGATGCTCGCCTCCGGTTTGCCTAGAATTTCGTAACCTAAGCCTTCAAGACCCCGTATCAGCTTCTCTCTTGCAATTAGCACTTTTTTTGATAGTTCTATGTAACCTTTCTTTCCCAAATAGTTCAAGGTTGCCCATGATGCAGCAAGGGGTCCTTCCGATCTCGTTGATTGAAGTGTGGTATTTGCCATTGGGTATCCAGGCCAGCTAGCATTCGTGAATAATTGATGTATTCTTAGTTCTTTGGACCTGTAGAGTATCACTGAAGCACCTTTTGGAGCGTAGCCGTACTTGTGAAGATCAGCAGATATCGAAGTAACTCCCCTGACTGAAAAATCAAATTCAGGCAACTTCTCTCCTAGCAATCTGAAAAACGGAAGGATAAAGCCGCCTATGCAGGCATCCACATGTAACCTTACACCCTTCTCTATGGCAATCTCTCCAAGACTTTCTATTGGATCAATAACTCCAATAGGATATGATGGTGCAGAACCAACAATAAGCGCTGTATTTTCATTTATTCTTCTTTCAACATCCTCAGCTTTTACTTTAAATGTCTTCTTGTCTACGGGGACGACCGTCAAGGTCATATCAAAAAAATCAGCCGCTTTGATAAATGAAGGATGGCCAGTGCTAGGTATAATTACTTCTGGTCTTCCTGAACCTCCACATTTGTTTGCCCTATGGTAATCTCTTGCAGACTTTACAGCAAGCATATTGCTTTCTGTGCCACCACTCGTAAAGTTTCCAACAGTTGTATTATTTCCATTGAGGAGAGATGCAGTCATGGCCACAATATCATTTTCAAGCATAAGCACACTAGGAAAGACTGTAAAATCAAGGGCGTTCTTGTTCATGAATTCCCAATAAAATTCTCGGATTCTATCAAGTTCTTTATTTCCAGATTCATATACATATGAAAATAATTTTCCTTTGTTATCCGGCATATCATGCTTTGAGAATTCACGAAGACCCTTACGAATCTCATAAAAAGACAGACCATCATCTGGCAAATCTTTTAACATAAGATCATGATAATAATATTCTCAGCCTTACTTAAGCGTTGATGATATGCTAGGCAGATGGTGAATAGACTAAGGCATTATTTTCTATGCGCGGGGGTTAATTCAATTCTTTCTCCTGCTACTGTGTTTCATTCCGGAAGCTCCCGTCCGAAGCGCGACTGGACGTCGTATAATGCCCACATCAAGGTGAAGATGAAGTTGTATACCCAAAGCTTCGGATCCGATCTTGTATATCTGAATTCTCTGACTGAGGCGCGTATGCTCTGCTTGGAGAGAACGCTCTTCATAGTCTTATAATGTCGACAGTAGGAAGCGAAGCTCTTGACGACCCGGTAGTTCTGGGATAGGATCCACTCCCTGATGTAGGCGTCTTCCAGCGTGTGAAGGTGGCTCGGGATGTGCAAGTCTTTTACTGCCTCGCGACGCACCAGGAGGTCGTGGCAGCCGCCCCTTAGGTCGAAGACGCGTGACTCCATCCAGAGAAGCGCGCTGACCATCCGCCTGTTCGTAACAGCTCCAGGGATGTCGACCCCCCAGACCGCGCCTACGTCTGGCTCTCTAAGCCTGCTTGCCTTCTGGAACCAGTCCCTGCAGAGGACTACGTCGCTGTCGACGAAGACGAACCATTCCGTCTCGACCTCTTGCATCCCCCTATCCCGCGCCTCTCCTCGGGTACCAGTCTCCTCGATCACCTTCACATTGCCATACTTGCTTCTGAACTCATCGAGAATCTGGAGTGTGAGGTCCTCTGAATGGCCGTCAACGGCGATCAAGCGATTCACCGGGACATTCTCATATATAGAGCTGAGGCAGTCTCTGAAAATGCCGTCGCTATCCCTGGTCAGGATAACTACGTCGACCTTCTCCATGGTGGTTCTTGATCTCGGTTTCCTAATTAGCATTTCTCCTTGAGCATCTTAGTTCCCAGGAGCCAGCTCGCGATGGTCCTGGACCTGACCTAGACAGAAGCTGGACAAAGGGAGTGTCTGTGGGGGTTAAACTTTTGTTTTTTTTACTTGCACACGGGGCCCCACATTAAATATGTTTGAAGGATATATCCTCCATAAAAAAGGAAGTTGTATATTTTGGTGGAGTTGTACGTCGGCGCAGGGGGATGGGCTTACTTCATAGTTCCAGATGAGAGCCCTTTAAAGGCCTACTCGAAGACTTTCAACTTCGTAGAAGTGAACTCGACTTTTTACGAAATCCCTCAACCCGGTGCTGCAGACGCTTGGAGGAGGGCAGTGCCGCAGTCATTCAGGTTCGCAGTGAGGGCCAATAAGGCGATAACCCACAACGATCCATTCGCGCCTTCGCCGGAATCTGAAGACGCACTGCAGGCTACTTTGGAGGTATGCCAAGCGCTAAAGGCAGACGTGCTCCACTTCCAGACCCCCCAATCATTCAGGATTGGCGATATCGAAGCAAAGCGGATAGGCGATTTCTTCAGTACACTGAATGCGGGCAGCATGCTCTTGGCACTGGAGGTGAGGGGCGCTTCAGGCGGGGATCTTCCCCATAGCCTAGTAAAGGCAATGCAGGACAATTATATTATCCACTGCGTCGACCTACTGAAAGGCGAAGCGCCGGCATATGCCGCCGACACACTCTACACCAGAACCTTCGGCAAGGGTGATCACAACATATACCAACCCGATGATGGTGAGCTCAAGGCGGTACATATGACTGCTTCCATGTACACGAAAGCATACGTGGCCTCCCACAGCGCTAAAATGTACTCAGACGCTGCAAGGCTGATCACATTTGGCAAGACCGGCAAATTCCCCATGGTAACCAAGTGCACAGGGCTGAATTCGCTGACTTCTGTCTTGGAAGAGGACGCCAAGTTCCCAGCGACTAAGGACGAGCTGATAAAGAGGCAGGGATGGAAGCTCTATGACGCATCGGAGGAAGTGAGGGTCAGGGCCGAGGAGCCGCTGAGTAAGCTGCCAGACAGGACTTATGGCAATGTAAATGACCTCTTGCAAGAACTACATTATCAGGGAGGCGGGGCAGTCTGACTGGCAGGATCCTTTTGGGCACGTCCGGCTGGAGCTACAAAGAGTGGGTGGGCCCATTCTATGAGAATGACGAGGAGAGTAAGCTCAGAGCCTACACCGAAGTCTTCGGGACGGCAGAGATCGATTCCACATTCTACGCCTACCCTGCAAAGGGTCTTGTCATGGGTTGGAAGATGAATACGCCCGAAAAGTTTCTTTTTACGGCAAAGCTCCCAAAGGTCATAACGCATGAGAAGATGCTTGATCTCTCGCAGGGTGCGGATCAGGACCTGATGAGGTTCGTTGATCTGATGGCGCCTCTTGCCGGGGCTAATAAGCTTGGGTGCCTTCTGATACAGCTCCCGCCAAGCTTCAGCTATGACCCCGGCAGGCTGGAAGCCTTCTTCAAGGTTATGCCCAAGGGGGTCAGGTTCGCCGCAGAGTTCCGCAACAAATCATGGATGAGAGATGAGACGTGGGAGCTCCTTAAGGGATACAACGTGGCCTATGTCAATGTGGACGAGCCCCTGCTCCCTCCTGAGGTGCACATAACAGCTGACTTTGCCTACTTCAGGTGGCACGGGCATGGGAAGAATGTCTGGTTCGACTACAGCTACAGCAAGGAAGAGTTGGAGCCGTGGGTGCTAAAGGTGAAGGAGGTTACCGGAAAAGTGAAGGAGGTCTACGGCTACTTCAACAACCATTTCCATGGTTATGCAGTTGAGAACTGTTTGCAGGTGATGGAAATGCTAGGGGTAGCGGGTGATGCCCAGAGGGACGCAAAAGAAAAGATCGAGTCATACAGAGTTTCCTCCGAAAATATCAAAGACAAGACCAAGCATAAGGGGAAAGCTGGGGGAACTCTGGACGTTTTCATGAAAAAATGAAAAGGTAATAGTGCGTATTTTGGTCGAACTTCTTTTGCCCTAGAATTCTATTGTTTTGTGCACGATTTGCCATGATTATAGGGTTTTTTCAAGGGTTTCTAGGTTGAAACTTGTGTTGGTGCAGCCATTTCTTATCAATGGGATGGCCTGTCCTGCAAAGCCCATCTGCCTAAGGCCTTCTGCCCCAAGCTGCACCTCCTGCCCACAGGCGACACCAACTATTCCATCATATTTGTCTTTCTTCAAGATATTGAGGATGCAAGAGCTACCCGGCAATACGTAAACATTGTACCCATTCTTCTTGCCCATTTTGGTTGCCCTGTTTATGAGGCAGTCTTCTGAACACTGGCCACAGATATAGGATGGTATATCTGGGTTGAAGGTGGACTTGCACCTGCTGTCCATATACTTTCTTGAGCAGTGCGGCAGTAATAGCGCCCTATTTTTTGTCCCCTCAAAGCGTTTCCGCTCTGAAAGATTCTGTGAATATACATCTACCAAGTCCTCAACCAATTGGAGCGTCTCGGGCTCATCCAAACCGGTGATCTTGGTAAGGTTATGGGCTAGGCGTTGCGTTTTCATATCAAATCTTCTTCGAAGCTTATTCTCGCCGGCAACTTTAGCAAGCTCAATGAAAAATGATTTTGGGATACTGGAGAGATCAAAACTGAACTTGTAAGGCATACATTCTGCTTACATGCGTTCGAATTAAATATTTCCCCCACAAACACAAAAATTTTTTAAAAATACCCCTTATATCCTTCATTATGAAACTGAAAGGCTTTGACAAATTTCGCCTCAAGATTCCAGCCTTGGCCGGGAGAAAAATCATTATCCTCCCAATATACTTCATCGGAATGATCTCCCTCGCATTATTTGTATTAATCACGTTTTTTTCCTTGCCTAATCGTTTTCAACCGCAGGGCTGGGATCCATCATTACTCTCGTTTTTGCCGCTATTTGGGTTTCTCATGCTTGGAGTACTAGGATTTTTATTAGAAAAATAGTGGTTAAATTTTGACTATCAAACCCAATAATTTTGACGTTCATCCCTGCCACCAGAAAATTCACCGTTGTCTGTCGAATAGATCAAGGAAAATAAATAGAGCAACAGGTAAAGACCCCGACCAATGTCACCGAGGAAGTAATCCATCTGGGGCTCTAATTTTGGTCATGGGAGAACTGAGTAGACTAGAGAAAGTTAAGCAGTATATTCTTGAATTGCTCATGTTTATTTAATATTTTTATAATTAGATTTGTCACCCACATTATTTCTGTATCAAGTATCTTTGACAGGGCGAGGGAGACAAAGTAGATCAAAATCCCTAAAGCTATCACCTGAAGCGCATTGATAGACCCAAGAAAGAATACAGTAATTACAAAGATCAGACCATTGATTATGATCATTACGCCAGATCTCACTATGAAGCACATCTCTATAGTATCAGCATTTGATGTCATTCCATCAGTTCCTCCTTGAGTTGTCAACCAGATATTGAAAATCCTTGTATTTTGGCATTTCTATCTTCGAATTTATATCGATCTTATCTGTCCGAAGAATTTTGCCTCTTCTTATGAAGATAATCTAAAACCTAAATCCACACACTATCTCTAATTCAACAATTCTTACTCCTACTCTCTCCTGTGCAATTGCTCTGCATCTATCCCCGAGGGCAAAATTTTAATAACCCTAGAAGTGCTTATCAACTCGATTGAGATGTACCCGTTCGTTTTGCTCACGGACATAATTGCTGTTATTGCAATTATCCTATTGGCGGTTACCACGCTCCTCATCACCTTTGACAGAGAATAGCGCCGACTATCGTCGGTGGCGCTTTTGAAATTTTTCAACATAAGAATAGGGAGGATCAGTCATAATTAATATAAGCCTCGAAATGACCTCCTCCTGATATAAATGGAGGATTGCAACTGGTGTCTCGTTCCAAATTTGACTCATTCAACTCATTCATCAGACGCTTCCATCGGCAGATAATAATTGTCTGGGTCGTGGCGCTTGTGTTCTCGGCTGCGGTGATACCTAGCTTCTTCTCTGGCGTCTCCTATAACATCACTACCCTGGCCAGCTCAGGAGCCCCCCAGAACACAGAGTCTCAGATCGCCCAGAACATATTGGACGCACAGTTTCCCTCCTCTAACGGTAGCGGAGACAATAGCATCATACTGGTTATCCAGAACCCGACCCCCGGCCTATACTCGGATGCCGTGAAGAACGCTGTCCTCCAGCTCGAACGCACCGTAGGATCCGATCCCAGCCAGGTCAACTATACAGGTGCATCGAGCATCTATTCGACCGAGAGCGATCTTCTGAACTCCTCGCTGCCTGGTTTCATCCAGGGCGTGGCGTCCATGGACTCCAACATCACCGCGGTCAACCAGGCCGTCTTCTCCTTGGAGCAGAACCTTTCGGCCCTCAGCTCCGGCCTCTTCCAGCTGGCGCAGGGGATAAGCCAGACATCTCAGCTGGTCTACGGCATACCCACTGCCTTCGTTGGGATCTGGGGTGGAATAGTAGGCGCTGGAGAGACGAACATGACCATCGCCAACCAGGAGGCCAACGCGACCATCTTCGCCCAGACGGGCAACTTCGGTGGCGACCAGCAGTCAGTGGGATACTATACCGCCTTCTTCGCCTATTGGAGCGCGAGCTTCCAGACAGCCCCCACCCTCACGCCGCTCCAGAGGGAGGCAGCTGCCATCAGCGGAGCAGTCACCCAGCTAACCTCCAGCCCCTACCTGGACAATGCAACAAAGGTCCTGATCCTAAGCGTGGCCAACGGGCTCAACGTAACCAGCTGGAACCAGGCCAGCGCCCTAGGTAACCTTACGGTAGAAACATTCGCATCTCAGGTGCCGAGCAGCCTAACCTCGTCCCTTGGCGTTACGCCCAGCGACCTCGTGGCCAGCCTCTACAGCCTAGGTCCTTCTCCGTCAGTCGCGGCCCTCACCAACCTTACCATCCCCCTCATCGCGAACGCCTTCGGCGGCTCCTCCGCGCCCATAGCTGGTTTCTCGATCACTGACTTGGTCGCAGCCTCCTCCTCCCTTGGGCCTTCGCCCAGCCAGAGCGCTGTTTGGAACCTGGCGGCAGAGTTCTTCTCAAATACGACGGCGAGCGCCCTTGAGGCATCGCCCCTCTTTACGGTCAATGCGACCTCCCTCAGTGGCCTCCTCTCGGGCCTCAGTCCCTCCAGCTCTGCTGCCCAGCTAGCGAGCGCAATAGACGCCGTAGTATATAATGAGAGCTTCTCCAACTATCCCCTTGTACTCTCAAGGTCCCTGACTCAGAACTTCGTGGGGACAGAGAATGACACCATGATTGTCGTGTTTAGTTACTCTTCAACTCTTAGTCCCGACACCCTCGCAGGGTTCCAGCAGGACGTGAAGAGCTCAGACCTCTCATCAATGGCGACGACCTACGTCACCGGCGGGGCTGTGATCAGCCATGATTTTGAAGACGCCTTCAGCCCCGTCATTGGAGCGATCTCGAGCGTCGGAATCGTTGCCTCCATAATTATCGCCATAATCCTCTTCGGGGCACCCCTTGCGGCCATCCTTCCGCTGCTTCTCGGGGGCATCTCCATAGTTATCGGCTACGCAGCCATCTACCTTGGCGTGGTGGTAGCCGGAAGCGGCAAGATAACCTTCCTCACACCTACACTGGCTACGCTCATCATGCTGGGCCTAGCCGTTGACTACTCTGTCCTTCAGCTCCGAAGGATGAAGGAGGAGAGGGCCAAGGGAAAGTCAAAGGAGGAGAGCGTGGCCACATCGGTCAGATGGTCCGGCCAGGCCGTGCTTACTGCAGGGATTACCGTCGTCGTAGCCTACGTCATCCTGGCGGTGGTGAACGTGCCCATATTCAACGACGTCGGCGTAGCCATAGCCCTGGGGGTCTCCATCCTTCTTCTGGCGTCGGTGACGCTGCTTCCGTCCCTTGAGCTGCTACTTGGGGACCGCCTCTTCTGGCCTCGCCTAAAGGTTAACAGTCACGAATCAAAGCCTGGCCGCCTAGCAAGGGTATCCGATGCTACCCTCAAGAGAAAGGTGGCAGTCACGGTGGTGATATCGCTCTTCGCTGTCTGCGCGGTCGCAGCTGTGGCCAGCACCCCCACGGGGCTCGACATTCTGAAGCTCATCCCGAACACCCAGAGCAACCAGGGCCTGACGGTCATGACGAACAGCCTGGGCGGTGGAACCATCTCCCCCACATCGATTCTGGTCACAATGCCCTCCGCCATAGTCTACGGAGACAACCAGTTTAACCAGACGCTACTGAACCAGATCGAGCTCATATCGTCCAAGGTAGCTGGCTCCTCAGGCGTGGTTAGCGTAACGGGCCCCACCAGGCCCTATGGATCTTCATTCAATTTCTCGTCCATAGGGGAGATGCCTGAGCCCATCCTCTCCCAGTACCTAGACGGCATGCTCTCCTACATAGGAAAGGACAACACCACAGCGCTCATATCCGTCGGATTCAATTCTCCCATGATGAGCGCCCAGTCCGTCGCTTCACTGGATAAATTAGAGTCCCAAGTGAAGTCCACATCCCTCATTAATGGGGTCGTTGTGCATTATGGCGGAGAGGCTTCCCAGACGAAGGATAATGAGCAGTTCATAAATGGGCTGATACCGGAGATCTTGATCATCCTCTCCATAGCGGTCTACCTGATCCTGTTCTTCCAACTAAGGTCCGCCTTTACGCCCCTCAGGCTTATCTTCACCATCCTCTGCAGCGCGGCCTTCTCTCTGGCCCTGCTTGACTTCACCTTTACTTACATACTGAAGCTGCCCGTGCTCAACTTCGTGGCACTCTTCGTGATAGTGACCATGCTGGGCGTCGGCATTGACTACGACATCTTCTATGTTACGAGAATACGAGAGGAGATCCTGAACGGGAAGACCGACGACGAAGCGATCAAGACTGCCACAACCAAAGTCTGGGTAACCATCTTCGGCCTAGGACTTATACTTGCGAGCATCTTCGCCTCCCTTCTGGTGACTGGAATCCCCGTGCTCGAGGAGATCGGCCTGGCGGTTGGGGCGGCCGTGCTGATCGACGTCTCGGTGGTCATCCTCTTCTTCGTGCCGTCCTTGATGGCCCTGGCCGAGAGGTTCAACTGGTGGCCATCCAAGATCGGAAGAAGCTCTGACAAGACGACTCCATCGAAAAGCTAAGCAGGCACATGTTTGCCCAGGAGAGAAAGAGAAAGAGTAGGACTCAACAACTCGCTTCTTCTTACTCTCTCCTACTAAGTGCGCACACAACGCACGCGCGAATTTATATACAATGAAGCTTTACTAATGATGGAGTTCTTTGAAATGGCAGAAAAAGGAAAAACTACTGACAACCGCAGCATGCATGTAACCATTCTGGGCGTACTAGGAATACTCTTCGCGATCATTGGAGCAGCAATAATTGCTATTCCTGGTATGCCTGGGCGAGGCTCAGGTATAGGCACTGGCTTAGTTGTGATAGGTGTCGTGCTGCTGGTCATTGCTTTCTTAAGGCTTTACTACAAGCGCCCATAATGAGTCTTCTTTTATAGACTCATCCATTTTCTTCTTTTTTCCATATATTTTGTGTCGTGTGCACAGTTGACTGGCAAAGTGACAGAGTGACTGACTCCACACACGCGGGTTTATATGATTAAATTAATCCCCCACGCACACAAAAACCGAACCACATCGGCCCCACTATTTTCCAAGTAATAATCCGGCCCAATGACTCAAGGATTATCAGCATCAGCTGACGAGTACTTTTCAAGTGTATGTCTAACAATATGAATCATCTTCGAAGTTAGGAATGGTAAGAATGGTATCAGATATCTAATGTTCTTCGCTTTTGCAACAACTTCGCCACTATTCTCACTACGATAGCCGGTGAGGAAGGCTTCAGCGACAAGCTTTATGCCTTCCTCCCTCGTTTTGTTATCCTTCTTCTCTCCTTTCTTCTCCAGGCGCGTTGCAGAAAAATAGAGAAATTCGGCGAGGTCCCAAGCCCTATCGCCGTTCTCCACAGCCTGCTCAAGGTCTAGAAGATCTATTCCATCCTTACCCACGAGCGCGTTCCCTGGCTTCGTATCTCCGTACACCAAGCCAGCCTTGTGCAGTTTACCCAATATCTTGCCATATTTTGCGATGTTGCTCGTGTCTGTACTTTTCCCACTGATTATCTCCTCGACGAATTTTGAGAGCGGGGTGCCATTGACATACTCTGTTACCAGGGTCCTTTCGTCTAGAACAATGCCGATTATATCGTGAGTTTTGATTCCGAGTTCATTCAGCCGTCTGACACCTTCGACCTCTCTGTTCAGTCTTGAGAGAGGGCTCTGGTTGAATCTCTTGGCGACGAGTGACCAAAGATTGAGAAATGCCCACTTTATTGACTTCAGTTCGGGGAAGTGCTTGAGGACATACTTGACTCGTCTTTCATCGTCCCAGATTTCCAGCTGTTGAGTAGAGTTGATGAAATCTCCCTTTTTCTTCTGTTCGTATTCGTAAGTTTCGCCGAAGCCTCCTATTTGCGCAAGCTCTTCG
Source organism: Candidatus Methanomethylicaceae archaeon (assembly GCA_015660995.1). GTDB lineage: Archaea > Thermoproteota > Methanomethylicia > Methanomethylicales > Methanomethylicaceae > JACTUC01. Next base: position 64,602 of record JACTUC010000008.1, read on the forward strand.
ATCATCTTGGTTGCATCGTCAAAGATTACCCCTTCCTCAAGTCGAAGAAGTTTGTTCGGCCGATCGAGCTCGACCATGGATTCAACCTTCCCCATCATTTTCAGCTTGGCGAGAGGCCTAGTCTTGAACCCATATCCCAACCTATTAGCAAACCCGTGAACCACGTATCGAATGGCGCCCCTGCTCTCCAACGGAAACATTTTGTGAAGCTCAGTGAGTGCATAAATACGCTTCTTTCTCCCCCTGAAGATCCTAACAGAGTCACCGATACTCTCTATTATTCCGTTTGAAGCAAGCGATTCTGCCGCTTCTCGAAATCCTCGAAGCGTGAACTCTATGTTCTCTTTCCTCTGATCAGACGCGTAGGTGCGGGCGTAGCTGAACATCGCTTCTGGGTAGGCAAGAGCCCTCTTGTGCAGCTTATCAAAGAGAAAGTATTCGTGAGGAATGATCAAGTTTGAAGAAAAGTCGCCGTAGTCTGACTGGATCTCAATCAACTTTTCTGCTATGATTCTCTTCTTGTATTCAACCTCGACGCTCCCCAGGAACTCCGCGTTAACAATGGGTTCATAGATGTTCAGTAACCTGCCTATTACGAACTCTCCAACCGAAGGTTGCTTTGCGTCCTTCATTAGGGCCGTCTCTTCTATGATGAGTGGTGGTGACTTGGTAGGCTCTTGTTCATGCCTCTCTGCTACACTCGCATTGACGTTCTTCGCGACTATTATCATGTCATAGTCAGAATCTTTTCTTGCATACCCCGCAACTCTTGAGCCATAGGCGCAGAGGGAATAGATCTCCTCTTTCTTGACCAATAACTCGGCGAGAGCGAGAATCTTGGATCTCTCCATGTCAGTAAGCTTGCTGTTCAAATCTTCATCTCCTCTGGCCGGTCTGGTTCAAGTATTCGTTTCACCCTAATCTTAGTCTTCCGTATGCTATCCTTCGTGCTCATTAAATTTTAGCCCCAAACCCACTAACTACTATTCTACTGGTAAGATAGGGAAATGAAACTCCATCAGCTTCAAGAGAGCCACCATCAATAGAACGCTCTTAGTTGAACTAAGAGAACTCTGCTTGTCATCAAAAAGAGAGATGGGAAATGCAGAGTTATTAACAACTTGAAGTCTATTTATTGCCATGAAGAAAAACATCTACATTGTTGCGGGTGTTGCTGTCATCGTTATAGTAGCAGCCATTGTGTTTTTTGGATCCCCTCTATTGATGCCAGGCCAACGAGTGATAATCACAAATTTTGAGCTAAACACAAACAATCCCTACGACGTTTATTCCTCCGCCTCAAACCCTTTACCAACAATATATACTAATGATGTTTTCAATTATACATTTAGTTTATGGGGGGGAAGGGAATTTACAATTAATAGCATCTCCTTAACGCAAGGATTCTCTTTAGTTTCTTCTAACACTTCGTTACCAGCTTCAGAGCCAAACATAGGTCAAGCAATATCTCTTCAGCTCAGGATCAAAGCTCCGAGCCAAGCTTTCAATGGAACACTCGTGATTACGGTTGACACAACAATTCATTAATCTTTAACCCCCCAAACCCAAACGGCTTCATTTAGGAAGGCGGAAGATGTAGACCCCCCAGCCCAAGACACCCCTCTCCCACCGAAGATAGTATTCCTTCTCCCTCCCCTTCCTCTCCATCAGCTCTGCAAGGTCGGGATCGTCAGGTTTTGCTTTGGAGTATTCGTTCACGGCATTCCACTGGAGCGTCTCGTAATTGTCCCAGTCGTCGAGGCTGCTCTCCATGGCATAGACACAGTTGAGACTATGCTCCTCCCCGATAGCGATATTCCCGCCAAATCCACTGGCGTAGTCTTCCTTTTTTTGTGAGGTCAGTCTGAGATACTCCGGATCGGGCTCTTTCGACCAAAATGGTTCGCCTGTCACTATGAGTCCCCAAGGGACGACCATGCTCAGCAGTGCCTTCAGCGTTCTTGCATAGCCTCCGTAGATAAAACTGGCGCCAAGGCATATTGCGATGTCGAACGGAGCTTCAGGCTTATATTGAGAGCCATCCATGAGGAGGAACTTTAGGCCCGACCCAGGTACCCTCTTTCTCTGCTTTTCAAGACATTCTTCGATGGAGTAGGGGGATATGTCCACGCCCATGCCAGCAATATTATAAAGCTCTTCTAGCCTGATGAGAGTCTCACCCTTGCCGCATCCCATATCCAGTACCCTCCCCCCTGGGCTTAGCAGTCTGCACATCCGATCAAACTTTTCTCGGAGAAGTGGATTGCATATCAAATGGTGTCGATGCGTGATGTCATAATATTTCCAGGTGTCCATGATGAAAACTCGGATACAATCTGTATTAAAGTCTACTTTCTTATCATTGAGTTGGATATGGAAAATAGAAAGTAAGTTATTGTGTGTGTGGGGTAAATTTTAATCCCCCACACACGCTGTTCGATCTAGCTATCGTAATCCTTTCTCCATAGTATTTACCAGAGAGTTTACTACCCGTTTTTGAACTACTCCCTTGGCTGCCTGTTTCGCAACTGATAACCTATCGTGGAGAATCGTGTGTTGCTTAATTTTGCCATCATCAATTTCATAGATACAGATCCCAAGCGTTTCATATTTCATGCCTTGATAGGAAACTGCCTCTAGCATGTACTCGTAAACAGCCTTATTGCCATTTACCACAAGTCCTATTCCAGCATCCTTAAACTTTACCTGACGATTCATCTTGAAAGCCCAAGTCAAATAGCGCTTCACTTCCGCCTTGCCTTTGAACATTCCCTCGGGAACTTGCCAGACAGTGTCTTCTGTAAAAAAGGAAAGTGTGCCATCCACATCCAGCTTCATGTATGCATCATGAAAATTGCGTATAAGCGTCTCAACATTCTTCTCAGACGTATCACTCACCTCCTACTAACGACCATCTTCCGCGGCTTCCTCCCTCCCATAATCCGAAATGCAATCTATCACGAGGGGCGCCCTTCATTTTTTCACTCACTACATTCTATTATGGGAAGTGTGATATACGCTACACGTAACACCAGCCAAGAGAGAAATGGTTACTCACTAGTAACCATAGTTAGTAGTTAGTCGTCAGTCAGTAGTGTGTGTGGTAAAAATTTAACCCCCCACACACACTGGATAATAGAAATTATGCAAAAACCCAGTGAGATTGAATTTCATTTTTTTTATAATTTCGCATGTGTGTTTGGGTTTGGGATTAGATTATATATGCTATGGAAACAAAGATGAAATCGGTGATTTCGTGCCTATACCTAAAGAAGTTCAGGATGTGTACAATGATCCTGCAGCCATAAAGGTGCTCGCCACAAGATCCGGAGACGACCTTCATGTGATACCCTTGGGCTCACTCAGGGTAATGGATGCCAACACCATAGTCTGCGCCTCGATACACATGCGGGAGGCCCACGAGAACCTTCGTGTTGCAGCCGAGACTGGAGCGAAAATTTCCACCTTGGCAGTAAAGACTGGACCAGGAGGACCGCCGCAGGCGTATCAGGTAAGATGTCGCGTGAAGGCATTCGTGACCTCTGGTCCCCTCTTCGAAGTGATGAATGAGAACCTTAAAAAAAGAGGGATGGAAATGCGCGGCGTGTGGATCCTTGAGCCTTTGGAAGTCTTGGACCAGTTCGGACCGAACGCTGGCAAGAAGATTGCATAGTGCCGTTGCCAGGTGTTTGTGGGATTAAAATTTAACTTTTTTTTAATTCAACCGCATACATCTTTGGATAATGATATAAGAATGGCTGATTGGAAACTACTATCCGAAAGGAAGAACATCATTCATGAGGAGGTATAGATACGAAATGGACAACTAGAATAGTAATCATAGTCGTACTAACAATAATAGTAATACTAATAGCAATGGGAATACATCAGGGATGGTTGTAAAGTTATAAATACAAATGCTAATGGAGATAGCATCTTTCTTCCTGCATTCTCTACAATGTAACATTCTATGCTTTCTAGGTGTGTGTGGGATTAAATTTTAATACCACAAACTCTAGGTGATGCGATAACGTTGAACCTTCGCAACAATCCTTGGCTGGCATGACGAACATGTTGCAAGTTCCCCCTCTGCTGATTCTCCTCGCGATCGTTAATACTGTATCACTTGTGTTTTTCGGGGTGGACAAATGGAGGAGCATGACGGGAGGCTGGAGGGTTCCGGAATCGAGGCTTCTGCTGGTTGCATTCTTTGGACCGTTCGGGGCCTACGTTGGCATGTTAATTTTTAGGCACAAGACCCGCAAGGTCAAGTTCCTTCTGGTCCCGATCTTCCTGGTTCTCCAGTTATTATTGATATTATACCTTCACCTCATCTGAGGCGGTTCATGCATCACAGGCACACCTATGCGCGTAAATCACTTATGTTTCGCGAAGCAATAGAATCGCCAGTCTTTAGTCTCTCTCTCCCGAAACTGAACTTCTCTAACTAATGACCATCGCTTTCACATCAATTTGATGATCCCGGAGCGAAAATTAGGCGAAAGTGATAGTATTAGGATCGGGTGCGAGAATGACCTTAGCTGAAGACCCTGTCCTTTCCAACGACGTTTTTTTTAACGGCGGCTACAAGTGCCTGAAATGCGGCAAGTGGTGCCGGTCCTGGCATGGATTCAGGATCCACTACAGCAAGAGGCATATCGCGCACCCCATTAAACCCAAGCCAGAACCTAAGCCCCTGACCTTGTGGGATCTGAGGTACGGTGGGAAGAAGTGGAATCAGTGAAATGCTGCATGTGTGGCGGACGAGGCAGGATCTGGGTTGCAGGAGTCAGCCCTTGGCCTTGTGAGAATTGCAGAGGAAGGGGAATGATTTACAATTGTCCAAATTAAGACCTTAAAGCTGAAGGCAATGCCTGACTATATGATAAAGAGAGAACATACACGGACTTGTCTTAACGGAATACAGGAAAAAACCTGATCAAGCCACCAGCGTCGTTTCTTCTTGAGTCCAGAAATCCTTCGAATTGACTAAATCAACGTTGAGTTTCATTACAATTTACTGGTGGCTTTGCCTCTCTGTGACTTCTGTGTGCTCGATTACGATCATCGCTCCGATAACAAATCGGTGATCCACTTCTCCTGTTATCGAAATTCCAAACTGATCTCTTACCGAGACCCACTTCTTGTGTATGGAAGCGACCTGAACCCCATTGACCTCCATCTGATAGTCGTGCTCTGTGAAATTACCGTAGATGCGCATATACTCAACTCCGTCTCTTTCTACCCAGTACTCTTCACCAATCAACTTGACTATCTTCTTCTTTATGGTTCCGAGTTCTGCTCTGGCATCATCATAGAAAGTGAACTGATTTCGAAACGACAATACCTTCCCTTCGAGGTGCATCCGCTCTGAACCAGAGGCATCGATCACGACAAACTTGGCGGGGAGCTGAAATAGATTGCCATCAGCCTCTCCCAATTTCGTCCCCGTCCTATCCTCCATGTCATAATGCTCACGCACAGACAGGATCTTCTTTGTTAACACCAGATCATTGGTCTCAAAGAGAGAATTTGCGCTGCTCATTCGCTCACCAAGTATACGATGTAGTGCGTTAAAACTAAAGCTTTTCTTGTACGCATGAGTGTTCCCTCAAATCTTGGGTTAACAGCAATGAGCTAACCAATATAAGCCTAAGAGAATTTGGATACTGTCAGAAGCCGGACAAGCTAACAACCCCAAAGCAACGATGGTCTGGTATGATTATGAGATTCTATGAGGAATTTGCAGAAAAATACGATAGACTGGTTTCGTGGGAGAACCGTTTCAAAAGAGAATCTGGATTCTATCAGAAGTTGTTTTCCGAAAACAAGGTGAGAACTGTTCTCGATTGTGCCTGCGGAACAGGGCAACATGTGATAATGTTCAACCAGATGGGATACAAAGCCAAAGGATCGGATTTGTCTCCAGCGATGCTGAGGAAAGCTAAAATTAACTCAAAGGCACATGGCGTCAATCCTGAATTCATAATATCCGATTTCAGGGATTTGACTCGCAACTTTGATGAGAAATTCGACGCGATTATTTGTGTTGGAAATTCTCTCCCCCACCTATTATCTGATAAGGATTTGACCAAAGCATTGAGAGAGATGTACAGGCTCCTGAATAATAATGGTATACTAGTTCTGCAACAAAGGAATTACGATAGATTGGTAAAAACACAAATGCGATTTTTTCCGGTCTCGATGAGAGAAGATGAGGTCTTTTTCTATGTTCTAGATTACTTTCCAAAAAAGATTGTTTTCAACGTCGTAGACCTAGAGACCAAAGCCAAGGCATTCAAAGTATATTCTACAGAGTACAATCCGCTAAGAAAAGACAATTTGATTAAACTCCTCAGGAAGGTTGGCTTTAGGGGGATGAATCTCTATGAAGATTTTCAATTCAAAAAATATGATACAGATGAGAGTGATGACTTGATTGTTGTCTGTAAGAAGGGTACTGTCAAGTCTTCGGTCGATGATAATGCCCCTAACGACATTTTGGCTTAATGCCATAAAGTTGCGGAGTTGTTCCAGAAGATCTCAATAGGTCATGTTGAAATCTTGCGTAATTGTTTTCCCATTCTCATTCACTATTATTTTCATTTCGATGGTGTCCCCAGTCTGGAACGGAGTGGCTGTCATAGCTGTTTGGCCAGTAGTAAATTTAAAATTACCAAAAAAATCTGTTGCAGCATACCAGTTATATCCTCCAGTAAGGAAATTTCCGTTTATAAATATCGTATAATTCATTGGCAAGTCTGCATCCCTTGAGTAAAGATGACCTGTTACGTTGAAACCAATAGATGGATAGGAATCCACAAATCCTTTTTGCGGTGTCACCTGGATACTTTCCGGCGCAAGGTAGGGGAGAAAATAGGCAACAGATACGATTACAACTACTGCTAATATTACCACTGCTAATGCGAATTTTGAGTTTCTTTTCATTTTTGTCTATGATATAATGTGCGTTGCTTCGGTAAATTCCTTTATGTTGTAGATGTCCGAGTGATAAATCTCGGGCAAAAATACGGCAAAGACCTTTATCGTATAGTTGACTGCCAAATTGAATTTCTATCGACTGAGGTCTTTCTCCATCGCTTTCGCTAATGATTTCCACCCCAACGAATCTTCCTTCGCTAATTCATTAGCCATCAAAGCGATTCTAACCGGTGTGGGTTTTTTGCTGTTGTAGTAGACCTGGGAGCCGGTAAAATCCAGACGTGAGCCTTTTTCACCATCTGGAACTATCTGGTAAAGGAACTGGGAATGTCTTCCATCAGCACTTAATCGAGTGTTAGTCCAGAAGAGGCATTCAGGATAGAGCCTCACAAGCCTTTTCTTTACTGTCTTTCTTTCTTTCCCGAAAAGAGTGTCCGTTAGGACAAGCGTATCATCGTTGATTCGCTGGATCTGCCGCTTGCCTTTCGAGCCCATCAGCACGATGTCATCGGTTTGGTAGTCGGTGCACCATCGGTAAGCATCTTGAGCTGGGAAGTTGAAGTGTTGGCTGAATTTGTAATGTACAGAATATGCTATCATAAAGAAGGAGTGGGTTCCTTTTTGGATATTAAGTTTCTGCCCATATGCTCTGGCAAAGATATGAAAAAGACATTTATCGCATAGTTAGCTGTTGAATTGTGAACCCTTACCCACTATTTACTTCCATTTTGTAAGTATCTCCTCCCTGCGGAATGTGGCCGTACTGATATAAAATAGAACCAAAACAAGGGCTGCCATTATGGCGGCGATGATGAGAAGAGTGTTGGTGTCGAGTGTTATGATGCCTATCTCGCCCGCGACGTAGATACCCACAAAGGGGATAAACATGAGCGCTCCGAGTTGCGATGCAGTCCGTACATCACTGACTCTCGATGACGCGATCACATTCATCTCGATGCTTAATGTTGCTGCAAGAGGGGCGAGAAGCAGAAGGATGATGCCCATGCCCCAATTTGGATAATAAAGATAGCCCAGCTTGCTGTAAGTCAAACTATCCATGAGCACCATGAAGATTGCAGCACCTGCATAGGTAGCGGCGATGGAAGGAATGAATGCAGCTATGCTTTTTCCTAGAAGGATCTCTCCATCGGTGATGGGAGTGGCCAGAAGTGGCTCTAGGCTCTTCTCAACCTTCTCGCCGACTATACTGTAAGAGGCTATTGGTGTAGGAATGATCGCTGGGATGATAACGTAGAAGAATGCAAATGCACTTAGTAGTACGGGGAGATACGCAGCGGGGATTCCCCCGGACTTCTGTCCGGAGAGCTCGATTACCACTGGAAAAAGAATCGAGATGATGAGGGGAAGCATGACGACCGTATAGAGAACCGTCCTTTTCCGTATGATTACCTTGAGGTCCTTGGCTGCAATAATCCACGATTTCCGTAGTCTCATTTTGTCTCCCTCACTAGTTTCAGATAGGCATCTTCTAATGTTGAACCAAGCACAGTAACGGTCTGAATGTGGCCGCCAGCACCGACTATTGCGTTCACAATAGCCCAATTCTCCTTTTCAGGATTCTCTAGGTCAATCGTTAGTTTGTTGTTATCGCTCGTTATGTTACCAAGCGATAGTTTCTTTAATGCGTTCAGAATCGTGTCATTTACTTGGTCCAACTGAATTACGGTCTTCCTGCCCCCAATGGACCCCTCGAGCTCTTTCGGAGTGCCTATTGCCATGAGCTTGGTATTCAATATTCCAATCTTGTCGCAGATCCTTTGAGCTTCATCGAGGTTATGGGTGTTCAGAAAAATGGTCTTCTTCTCCTTTTTCAGCTCAAGGATGAAGTCCCTGACCGTCTTTGCTGATTCTGGGTCCAGGTTCACTGTTGGCTCGTCCAAGAACAATATTTCCGGTTCATGAATAAGGGCGCGGGCTATGGCAAGTTTTTGTTTCATCCCTTTGGAGAAGGTTCCAGCCGAGACATCCCTTTTATCCCAAAGCCCAAGCATCTTGAGAAACTTCTCGATGTTTTCCTTCCTTTGCGTCTCCGTACAGTCGTACAGCTTCCCGTAAAAGTCTAGGTTGTCATAGGCGCTTAAACCATCATAGAGACCGACATTATCAGGAACCAATCCGATAATCTTCCTTATCTTCATAGAATCCGCATCGTTACCTATTTCATAATCTGCTATCTTGGCCGTGCCGCTGGTCTTTGATATGAGGCAGCAGAGCATTCTCACTGTAGTGGTCTTCCCCGCTCCGTTCGGCCCAAGGAAACCGAAAATTTCTCCCTCATCAACATGGAAGGTCAGATCCTCAACTGCAGTAAGGTTGCCAAATTTCTTTGTGAGATTTTCGGCGTCGATCATTAAGTAACCTTCTCGAATTAGTTGAATCGAAGTAGTAAATATGAATTCTTATTGATGACCTAACGGTGAATCCTTTTTTATTTGAGATGTCTGGTGATCACGCTTGGTTTTGCTCGTCTCGTAACAGAGAGGATACCGATATTAGAAACCACAAAAGGCACAAGATAGGTAAGAAATACTTTGAGCCAGACAAACCACGTGGCTCCTCCCCCTAATACGACGTCCAACTGATTTATGATAAAGAGGACAGTTCCAACTATAAGGGCTATCGTTATCGTGTTTCTTAAGTTGCTGCTTTTGCATACGATTGCCCAAGCTTCCCTGGATGTCGACCAATACTTACGATCCTCATTTCCTGATCTACCCATGTCTTCATTTAGTGGGTCAATTGGCAATGATATCACCAAGCTATTAGGTTAATTTCCTATTATTATGCTATTACTTCGTTGGTGCAGCATAGGATTGGCTTTGTCGATGCAGCTCAGCGCGTTTCTCACCTAACATTTATCATTGCAAGACGATTAACATAAATAGTTCCAAATGTTGAGCGGAGTCGATGATCTTGGAGTTTTGTCCTCGGTGTAAGAGTGTGTTGTTTCCTGATCCTACAAAACATAAATTGACATGCAGAATTTGCGGATATGAACAACCCTTTGCGGAAACGAAACTCTATACTGAAAGAATTTTGAAACCCAAGCAAACGTTAGTCATAAAATCCCATCTCCCTACTACAAAAAAGCAATGTTCTAAATGCGGAAATAAGAAAGCCTACTTCTGGAGATCTGGCAGGTCAAAAGAAAATGCACCTGAACCTTCAAACGAATTTTACAAGTGCACAAAATGCGGTCACACTTGGAAAGAAATGCAGTCTTGAATAGGAATTAGCCAACTAAAAATCTTGCAATTACCTCAATTACAGTCCCGATATCATATAGTTGACTAACAGCTGTTTTTGTTGAGCTGCAAAAATGCAAAATAAAAAAAAGGAGTTGTTTGTTGGCTTCTATACTGGTGTCGGCGGTGATGGTGGAGGCGCCATTGATGTCACAGGTTGTTCTGGGTGGGTTCTTATTCGGAAGAAGGCAATTGCAATTAATAATACAGCGATCCAAATGAGAAGCAGACCTATGAGAATTATTGTCAGAATTGCACCAATGAGTAACAGCAGTGCTGCAGTTGAGAATAAACCTACGCCTGTTTTTGCTGAAAGACTATTCAGTGATCGTCTGGCAAAGAAAGCTGCAATTATTGTGAAAATCCACAGGACCAAAAATACTAAAAGCAGTCCTTCTAGAAATGGCAAGATAGCACTCATGGATAGGTTCGAAGTGTTGGGTGTCAATCCTGAAAGGTTTGTCCAGTCGCCATTCCAGCCTGGGTAGACTTGATATAGGAAATTTGTTAGCGTGGTCAAGACTGAAACTACAACCACTATGCCTGCAATTGCTATGCCCACTATGCCTGCAATTATGCCGAATATGAAATTGTGGAATATTCCTATTTCCTTGTAAATGTGTGCAAAACCATATAGAGCAACCAGAACGAGTATCAAGCCTGCAAGCGCAATTATTCCTGTATACGGTTCACCAAACGGTATAAGCCCGATGAACAGCAATATTGCGCCTATGCCGCCTAAGGTCTTATTTGATTCCAAAGTCACCTTTTTTCCCTCTAGTTTTTGACGTTCTTAGGGATTAGAAGCTTTTTCTCGCTTATTAGTTGTTCTTCTATCTTAAATGGGCTGGCGCGCACTTCAATGTATCGAGGGAAGACAGAGTAAGTAGTAAGATTGTGGGGGGTAAGAATTTAACCCCTGACGGCTCAGCTGGTGCTGATCCCTTTCTTTTTTTTATTTATCCGGAGCCCCGCCGCTCGAGAAGGTTTTGCCGAAGCTTTTATCCTCGCGCTTCCCCAGCAGGACGTAGATCAGTATGGATATTGGGTAAAAGAAGATTATGAACAATAGCCACCACATTACCGTTCCTCCCTGGCCGGCGAAGAGTGTTCCTAAAATCCAGGTGATCGCCAGGGACACCAGGGCTCCCACGACCGCTGCTATGGCACCACTCTTAATAGTCATCCCAATACCCCCATGGTCACAGCTTGTATCCAATCTCTGGCAATAAAAGGCTATTCAAAACCGACGACAACGTTGCAGAACCGCCTGGAGCATATTGCCTGCGGATCGAGCCATCCCCATATTTCCGCCAGAGTTTCCAGAAGAAAAGTACCATGATGACATCGACCACCAGAACCAAAGGCAGCTCGATCTGACTCAGAACTCCGAATGCAACAAGCGGCAGAATTAAGCCCTGGGCGAAGGTAATTAGCTGCCTCTCATTGTCCTTCTGCCCCAACACCCTCAAAACCAAAATCAGATAGAATGATTGAACTGCGACCACGAAAAGGGTCGTGATGCCTGCAGGGAGTTTGGCACTCATTCCTCCAAACTCAGTAAGTAGAACGGACGGATAAACCAGCACTCCCAAGATCCCGCTGGCAAGGGGCGTTATCTTTGGGTTTTCGGTTTTTGCGTGGAATGCTTTCGCCGGCACTATTCGGGCAAGAAGGACAAGTGTGCCGATAGCAACGATGCTTGCGACAAAAATTGGCCATCCCATCCAGAAGTGTTCTCCATAGAAAACAACCAGGAGAAGGGCAAATACATCAATCGCCAGTAGAGAGAAAGTTGCAGTCATGGCTTTGTGAGAGACAAGAAAGCTCTTTCCCTTCGTGCCAGGTAGAGCAAGCCCAAGCAATAGTATCGGAAGCGAGATGCTGAAAATCATATGCACCGGAATGATTCCCGCAACCCAAACCCAATTGACACCGAGCCAGTGACCATATGTTCCAAAAGCCCCGACTGGGCTCGCGTTCGGATTGAAAAGGGTGCTAAGCGCGATCCCCTCCTCAAGAATTCCGTAGGCGGCTCCCAGGAGAAGGACGGAGACCCAGCCCTTTTTCCAGCGAATCATCGCCTCCCGAACCAGTAGCGCGCCTGGCAGGTAAAGAGCTGCATTTGCCACGATTTGGAAAACAAATAGGAAGGGGTTTAGAAGAATCGCATTCACGGGGCTTGATCCCGATATGTATTCGGGAATCCCCGGCGTAAGAAAGAACAGGCAGAGAATGGGGTGAGAACGAAGAAAGCCCAATGTCCGACGGATTGCAGAGGTATGCCGGGTGAGACTGTTTCGCACCCTTGCAAATTCATCGAATTTCCACTGAGGGCTTCGGCGGCGAAGCATAATTACCAGATGGTTTATCTTTCGAGTTATGAGTTTAATTCTCTTATGGTATTATGATCAGACATGCGTGCGAGCTAAATGAAGGAGTTCAGATGGTGAGTTCATGAGGAACGACGAATGCATAATAAAATTTCTTAATAAAGACGGAAGAGTGATGCAATCTTTTCAAAGAGACAGAGATGGCTGGTTTGAGACCAGTTCTAAGGGAATAGTCAGACGATGCACAGCCGAACAAACAATATCACATCTGTTGCCTCCTCTTGCTGGTCTCAGCAGAGCAATTGTAAAGGTGGAAAGGATATCGCCTAAGAAGTCGAGTTGAATAGTTGAATACCAACTTAAACTATGACTTTGTTGCTGTTGAGGCGAAATCAGAATGGGGCACGGACATGGCAGTGGTAGTGGTCATCGCCACGATAGAAATTAAGAAAAAATAAGATTTAAACCCCAGACCCTTAAAACGAGCCGTCAGTCGCAAAAAAAGACTAACAGGTTCTAAATGCGGGTTTTGCGCTAAATAGCTCTCTAAGGCATGGTCTGACGAAGTCCTTATCTAAGTTCAGAGCGAGATTTTAAATCGTATGGACAAGACCGATCTCCTACTCTGCATGCAGCTTCTTAACAACTCCAGGATGCCCTACCGCGCCCTGGCTGCCAAGCTGAACCTCTCGGTCAACGCAGTCCACAAGAGGGTCCAGCTCCTGATCCAGTCGGGGGTCCTAAGAACCTTCACGACCGGACTAACCCTCCACTACCTGGGAGCCTCCCAGGTGACTGGCTTCGGCCCAACCGGCCTCGACTCGATAGACGATCTGGTCGCCAGGGCAAAGGCAAACGACTTGATCTACTGGCTTGCATTCGCTGGCGCCAACTACATCTATGTGGGGGCCTACCTGAGGAACATCTCGGAGTTGGGGGCGTTCACCAGCTTCCTGGGGAAAGAGCTAGGCATGACCAATCCCACCGTCGGACTGATGCCAGGGCCGTCCGCCAAGGCCAAAGTGAAGGAGCTGACGCCCATGGACTGGAGGATAATCCATGCCCTAAGCAGAAACTCTCGCAAGCAGATCTCGGAGATCGCGAAGGAGCTGCGCCTGTCGGCCAAGACCATCTACAGGAGGCTCGATCGGCTGAAGCAGGAGTCCATTATCGAGTTTTCCTGTGAATGGTACCCGGACAAGTCCAATGACATAATGCCGCTCATTCACCTCAGCCTCAAGACTACATCGGACCGGAAAGCCGTTGCCCAGAGGCTCCTGGCCAAATACTGGCCGAACCTCCTCTTCTTCTTCGAATTCAGCAACCTCCCCCAACTCCTTGTCGCCTTCTCTTGGACAAACTCTATGAAAGAGGTACAGAAGCTGAGGGACGAACTCCAGACTGACCCGGACCTGAAGCAGGTCACCGTCAATATTCTCTTCAATGGGTTGATCTTCCCTACCTGGCGGGACAAGCTGGTCTTGGAGATGGCAGGGGCAGGCTCTGCCTAGGTTATAGCTGAGAATGCCCCTACAAACTGCGGAAAAGACTTGCAAATAGCCTAAAGTCCATATTGTCAACCGCTACCTTCATAGACTGCCCACCTGTGGCTTTGAGCCATTGCATTTTGTCCCACAGGCCATTCACTTAGGAATATATGTGCTGGCACCAACATCAAACCTGCCAATCGGAGGCAAATGTAATGAAAGTTGAAGCAGAAAAAGTAATGAGCCCAGCCGGGTCACCCCAGGTGCCTGATCCTGAGGCCATGAATCAGATGCTGCCCCTGGGAGAGAGAAGGGCAGCCATAGAGATCGAGAACCTATCCAAGAAGTTCGATGTCGTGGCGGTCGACGGATTGACCCTCGATGTTATGGAGGGGGAGCTTTTCGGTCTGCTCGGACCAAACGGTGCTGGCAAGACCACACTCATCAACATGCTCTGCGGGCTCACAAAACCAACAGTTGGGACCGCGAAAGTGGGAGGCTATGACATTATCAAGGAGATTGACAAGGTCAAAGACCAGATTGGCGTCTGCCCCCAAGAGACAGCGCTCTTCCCCTACCTGAGTGGGAGGGAGAACTTGGATCTCTTCGGTAGCCTGTACCTGATGCCAAAGGACGCTCTTAAGAAGCGTTCCCAAGAGCTGCTAGCAGGCATAGGGCTGCTTGAGGATGCCAACAGGCGTGTGGGCAAATACTCGGGTGGTATGAAAAGGCGGCTCAGTCTCATATGTGCGCTGGTCCACGAGCCAGAGATCGCCTTTCTGGATGAGCCGACGGTAGCCATGGATCCGCAGTCGCGCCATGCAGTGTGGGGCTTCATCAGGGACTTAACCAAGGATGGTAAGACAGTGATTCTCACCACTCATTATATGGAGGAAGCCCAGGAGCTCTGTGACCGCGTCGGGATCATTGATCACGGGAAGCTGATCGCCCTTGGGACTCCAGCAGAGTTGATTGAGAAGTACTCGGCCAAGCACCTTGAGGACGTGTTCCTGCAGCTCACGGGCCGCAATATCAGGGAGGAGCTTTAGATGAAAACGAGACGCATTATCGCTATAGCCAAGAGAGACCTCAAGCGGACTGCGAGGGAGCCAGCGGCCCTATTCATGATCTTCCTCTTCCCCATAGTATTCGTGATAGCTTTTGGAGGAGCATTCGGGGGGATAGGGGGCAGTTCATCACCAACCTATGGCGTTGGCGTTGTCAACCTAGATAATATTTCGACGGGGGTTGCAACTGGCCAGCAATGGTCTTCTCTCTTTGTGAACTCCCTCTCAGCAACAAAGATCCTCAACGTGCAAGCCTATCCAGACAACGAGACAGCCCAAATGGACCTTGCCCAGGGGAAGATCCAGGCAGTAATGATAATCCCCTCCGGCTTTGGGGCCAGTTGTTCATCCTTCTTAGCTTCCCCCGGAGACGCTTCCAAATGGGTCAACACAACCGTTCTACTCTACTTTGACAGCGGCTCTCTCTTCGCGACCCAGGCGATCTCCCCAATTTTCCAACAAGTGCTGGGAACTCTGTTGGATGGCGGACAGCAGACGGTGGCGAAGCCAATAAGCTTGAGCACTCCCTCTCTGGTGAACGTACAGAAGACATCGGCATTCGACTACATGGCGCCTGGCATGTTCGCCTTCGCCTCAATCTTCATGATAATGATAGTGGCACAGTCTTTCGCCCTTGACAAGGAAAATGGTCTCCTGAAGAGGATCAGGATGACGCCTACATCCCCATCTGAGTTCATGATGAGCCAGGTGCTTTCGAATATGGTCACGGCGTTCATCCAAGCAGCAATAGTCTTTGGGCTAGTCTACTTGATGGGGTTCAGACCGCTGGTCAGCTCCATAACCATAGTGTTGTCCTTCGGTCTTGTGCTAGTATTTTCACTCTGCAACGTTGGCTTCGGGTTGATCACCGCTACCATTGCCAAATCCTCGGGGGCAGCAACCGGGATAGCCTTCCTGTTTTTGCTGCCGCAGCTCTTCCTTGGTACATTCGTCGGTGCCTCGCTCTCCGGAGCTGCACAGTCTGCGAGCAGGTTCGTGCCAAGCTTCTATGTTACAGATGCGCTCACCTCACTGCTGCTTAGAGGCGCCCCAATGACTAGCCCGACAATACTTCTGGACATTGCAATCCTTGTGGTTTCAAGCGTGGCCATACTGATCGTAGGAATCTTGCTGTTTGGAAGGATTTTGAGAGAATCATAGAGGGATTTGGGATTAAATTTTAATCCACACACAAACGAATTTATTGCTCAGTTTTGAAAATATAAAAACGCATGCTCAGTTGGCCATTCGGGTGAGATAATGACATCTGTTACAGATAGCGAAATAGACGAAATAGTTCATAGGGTTTTGTCAAAGCTTGAAAACGCAAGTTACAAAGAATTATTGGACGAGCGTTATGCTAAAACGATATCACGTTTATCAGAGGTTAATTATGCAAATACGATATTGCAACAGATAGATACTGTTTCAGCTCGCTCGAGCCCACTAGTTGAATGTGACATTGAAAAAGGAGCGGTGATCAAAGCTCTATTGCAAACTACGTGGCTGGAGAGACTTTATTTCATCATAAGGTCCTTCATCATGGGGCGGTTAGGTAGTATCATCTTTTTCGCGGTCGTATTGTACCTTGGCACAATCGACTTTTACGGGGTTTTATTCTTGGACATATTTTTATTTGTGTTTACGCTGGTCATAACAAGATTATTTGATGTGCAAATAGTCAAAGCCACAAAATGGATCGTTGCGCGTTTGGCTAACCATAGGGGTGCCAGAGATTTCATCATGAATCACTTCTAGGTGAAGCGCATGAAGGGCAGCATGCTGAATATGGTTGGTGGCTCGATAGGAAGGGGGAGAGTTGTTCACCACAAAGATGGAAACAAGAGCAATTTCAGAAGGAGCAATTTGTTTGTTATGAGCAGAAGTGACCATTCATCGCTTCACATCAAGAAAAAGCGTTGGTTCTGGCAAGCAGAGAGAGGTTAAATTCTAATTGTGTGTGTTTTTTTTTGTGTAGAGAGAGTATATGTATGAGAGTGAGTAGGTCAAGGCAAGTTAGTTATTGGGTTTGGGTTTGGGATTAAAAATTAATCCCATACACACACGAATTAAAATAATATACATATCGGGGGCTAATATCAACTAAATCGGTGAATAAATTTGCCAAAAGACGATGATATAGTGAACGAACTCAAGGCAATCAAGGAACTGCTCACGCCGAAGCCAGCGCCACCACCACCGCCACCCCCAAAAGGCCTTATGAATGAATTCAAACATTTCATCTCAGAGTACAAGGTCATGGGGTTGGCTGTTGCCTTCATACTTGGTTTATACCTTGGCATTCTTGTGCAGGCACTCGTGAAGGATCTGATTATGCCCGCAATTGGTTTGGTAATACCCGGCATAGAGAATCTCGCAACTCTAACCGTCACCGTATTCAATCAGGTATTCGGAATCGGAGACTTCACAGTAGCAGTGATTACCTTCATCATTGTGGCTCTAGTGATCTTCCTGATTGTGAAGCTGACTGACAGAGCTGGAATAAAGTGAGCATTTGAAAGTGGGCGTGGACCTCATCCTTCCTAACCACATCCCTTTTTTTATTCTACATCATTCAAATTTTTTCCTTCCTAAGTTACAGGTCAGTCTTGCTTATTGTTTGGGTTTGGGTTTGGGATTAAATTTTAATCCCCCCACACACACCTTTTTCCCTAAAACAGTCTAACTGGATTTGATTCAAAACCATGGGGAGAGTCACAAGAGGCTATTATGGAAGGATATCATACAGTCCAAAAAAAGATGTATAATATAATCCCATGAGCATACATATGATGCCTGCAATTATTACGAAAAGCCCAAGGCGTGAATTAGGTCCTTCTCTTTTCCAAGCAAAAGCTCCGAGAAGTATGGCCGCTGAACCAAATATCTCAGGTATTATCCATAAACTGATAATTGCACTGATTAATCCTAAATTGATAAGCATTCTTGGACTCTGCTTTTGCAGCGAATATGATGGAGATTCCGAAGATGATGGTAACTCAGACAATGTTTAAAACCTCTTTAACATTGGAAGATGGAATAGCGAATTAAATAAACCTTATCGATAGGTTACTGCTAAGTTAACTCCTAGTTCCAAACCAAGAAGATGAGGGGTCAAATTTTAATTCCCAGGCACGTATTCTCTTTTCTCTGGAGCGAAGGGAGTAGAAGGGCATGACAAAACATGGAGCATTAATCGCAATGGAGAACTGCCTAGAAAAAGTTGCAGGAAAATCTGTTGCAGCAAAAGTTATGGAAGGCAGCGAACAAATAACAGAAAAAACTGATAAGAAAATCGCCCAATGGGTTAAAGGCGCCATGGAACGACTTGATGCTTCTGTCGACGAAAAAACCAGAGTGCAGGTCATGCAAGAATGTGGCTACAACTGTGCCAAGGAAAATCACAAAATCATAGAAAGAGCAGTGGAAAGGAGAAAGAAATACGCGAACATTGACGATTTTCTAACGGCTGAGCAGCAAAACCCAATGAAGGGCACAAGACTTGCACGTGAAGGGGATGTGCTATACCAGTTTTATACGCCGCAAGCGTTCACGAAGCCAATGAGGTGCTACTGCGGTTTATTCAGGGGACTTCCAACTGAAGACATCGTTTCACTCACCTACTGCAACTGCTCAAGAGGATTCGTTGAGAAATATTGGGAAGCCGTCCTTCAGAAACCAGTTGAGATTGACCTGCTGCAATCAGCAATTTCCGGAGCCAAAGAGTGCAAATTCGCCATCCACCTCTGACGAACAGAAACGTGTGTGTGGTTAAATTCTAATTTTTTTTGTTTTTCTCAATAAGAATTGAAGAATAGAGAGAAGCAGGAAAAAGGGAAAGTGGATTTGGGAATTAATCAATTTGGCAGTCAACTATGCGATAAAGGTCTTGGGTCATGTATCTGACCTTTCCTCTAAATGCATTGAAGCGCACACACGTTACTCATGAGATTCCGAGTCTTATCAAGAGCCACCTGAAAACTTTTCGACAGAGAAGTTATAAGGCAAAATTCGCAATGCCCATAGGGTGGTATTATGCCTCTGGCTTTTATATTGTTAAATGTCGAGACCGGTGCGGAGAAGGAAGTTCTGGAGAGCCTAAAGAAGATCCCCGAAGTCAAAGCCTCTTACGTGGTCTATGGAGTCTATGATATAGTCATCATGTTGGAATCGGGCACGCTTGATAAGCTTCGGGAGATGGTAACAAAAAAGATCCGGCAGATGGATAACGTACGATCGACCATGACTATGATAGTTATGGAAAACTAAGCGTAACAGCGTCCTGTTCATTTTGTTAAGGTACTTGTACCTAATTGAGTTCAGGCTTGGTTTCCCGCAGTCCAGGCTAGTCAATGAGATAAAGGAGGAGCCCAATGTCAGGACAATCTTTACCGATCATATCTACGAATCCCACATTGCTGAGATAGACGGTCATATGGCGCTGATTATGCTCGTGGAGGGGCGCAATGATGAGGAAGTAAACGAAGCCTTCAACTCAAAGATAATACCCTCGTTGAAGAAGAACCATGGTGAGGGTGCAATAACGAATGTGAAAACTATACGATTGGGTGATCCCATCAGAATATTCCACAATTACATTTTCATGGTCAATATGGTCATGGGGAAAATCAAAGAAGATTGGTCAGACAATGCCATATTCGTTGAATGACCTTAATATCAAGATCCAGATTGCTAACAATGGCATAAAAAAATCTAAATTGGGTACCCCCAAACCCATAAAAAGAATTAAAATAATCCCTAAACTCAAAACCCAAACATCGACACTGCATCACGCATAGCAGTATCGCTATTATTTTTGATTAATTAGCAGGGTAGAAATTAATAGTGAAACTTCAATAACAATACCCATTATGGGAAACACGGTCAATACTTTGATTGTTGGCGTGCCCAAGGAATCCGCAGCTGATGAAAGGCGGGTCTCTCTGGTTCCAGATGCAACTTCCAGGCTTCCTGGCATCCAGGTTATCTTGGAGAAAGGTGCCGGCGAAGGTGCCTTGTACTCCGATGAGGCGTATGCCCAGAAAGGTGTGAGGATCGCCAACAGTAGGCAGGCTGTGTATGCTAATGCCGATATTTTGGTCAAAGTGCAGCCACCGACCGTCGACGAGGCTAAGATGCTCAGGGAAGGCGCTGCGCTTGTCTCATTTCTCTATCCTGTTACCAACCTAGAAGTTGTGCGCATATTGGCTCTAAGGCAGGTGAGTGCATTTGCCATGGACCTCGTTCCAAGAATCAGCCGGGCGCAGCCTATTGATGCCCTTTCCTCTCAAGCAACCATAGCTGGCTATAAAGCAGTGCTGCTTGCAGCTGACTTGCTCCCGAAACTCTTCCCCATGCTCATGACAGCTGCTGGCACGATCCCCCCAGCGCGAGTCCTGGTCCTTGGCGCGGGAGTCGCGGGCCTTCAAGCGATCGCAACAGCTAGGAGGCTGGGAGCCATCGTGGAGGCCTATGACATCCGCCCGACCGTGAAGGAACAGGTGGAAAGCCTCGGCGCGAAGTTCGTTGAGCTGGTCGTTGAGGCCAAGGATGCGCAGGACGCCGGTGGTTATGCGAAGGCGCAAACCCAGGAGTTCTACTCGAAGCAGCAGCAGCTCCTCACAGAGCGAACGAGGGCTTCTGATGTGGTAATCGCTACGGCGCTGGTTCCTGGCCAGAGGGCTCCAGTCCTTATCTCGAAAGAAGCAGTCCTCGGCATGGGACCCGGATCGGTTATAGTCGATCTGGCAGCCGAGCAGGGAGGCAACTGCGCGCTGACCGAGCCCGGCAAGACTGTCACCAGGAATGGTGTTATCATCCACGGTCCTTTGAACCTCCCATCCTCCATGGCGCCTCAGGCTAGCGCGATGTATTCAAGGAATGTGACCTCCCTACTCCAGGTTCTCATCAAGGGTGGCACCCTCAACATAGACCTGAACGATGAGCTGGTCCGGGGTATGCTCGTGACTCGTAACGGTGAAGTCCTGCACAAGGCCACAAGAACAGCCCTGGAGGCGATGGGCTGATGGTGGGTCTAATTCAAACGGACCTGGCAATTAACCTGCTCATCTTTGTACTTGCGACCTTCCTTGGCCTCGAACTGGTCCGGCACGTCTCACGTCTTCTTCATACCCCATTGATGTCCCTGACCAATGCCATATCATCGATTTCATTCGTAGCCGCTCTGATCGTATTGGTTGATCCAAAGAACGATCTGATTCTTGCCATTGCAATCATCGCAGTGGCCCTGGCAGCCACCAACATCGTGAGTGGCTTCATGATAACGGAGCGTATCCTGAGGATGTTCAAGCGGAAGGAGGCGAAGAAATGATCTCCATTCCCGTGGAATATGTCGAGTACCTGTACATCCTCTCCGTCGCCTGCTTCGCCCTCTCCTTGAAATGGATGAGCGAGGTCAGGACCTCCCGGTTCGGCAACCTGGCAGCAGTGGTCGGCATGCTCGTTGCCGTAGGCGCAACGCTGGCCGCCTATCAGATTCAGCGGATCGACCTCGTGGCCCTGGGGGTCTTGGTTGGGGCCGTGATTGGTACCCCAATTGGGCTTAAGGTCCCAATGACCGCAGTTCCCCAAAGAACTGCGATGTCGCACGCCTTCGGGTCCCTGGCCGTTGCCCTGGTCGGCGTGGCAGAGTACTACAACCACGTCCCCAGCATCGACATATTCACCATGGCTGTCCTCGGGGGGGAGATGGTTCTAGGTTTTCTCACCTTCACAGGGAGTTGCATCGCCTTCTCGAAGCTCCAAGGCCTCATTCCAGGCAAGCCCTACATCTACAGGGGCAGGAACTTGGTCAGCATCGCAATCCTTGGCTCAGCCATCGCTCTCGCCGTCTACCTTGCCATCGACCCGTCCCAGCAGATGGCCCTCCTAGTCATGATACCCCTGGCCCTTCTCTTCGGGTTCAACCTAATCATGGGCATCGGCGGAGCCGACATGCCGACCGCCATTGCGATCCTCAACTCTTTCGCCGGCATGTCAGCAGCCGCGCTCGGCTTTATCCTTAACAACCAGGTTCTGATTGTGGCTGGCGCCCTAGACGGCTCCTCAGGTTTCATCCTGGCGGTCATCATGAGCCAGGCCATGAATCGCTCCTTCACAAACATTCTCTTCGGTAGTGTTGGGAAAGCGGTCGAGGGACAACAGTCAGCCCAGGCTGGACGGGTAATCCAGCAATATACCGTCGAAGACGTGGCGACTGTCCTAGACGGGGCCAGGTTTGTGATAATTGTGCCCGGCTATGGGATGGGAGTGGCCCAAGCCCAGTTCGTCGTAAAGGAACTGGCCGACTTGCTCCAGACAGCCGGGGCAGACGTAAAATTTGCGATCCATCCAGTAGCTGGGAGGATGCCAGGTCACATGAACGTTCTCTTGGCCGAGGCCAACGTCCCCTACGACCAGCTCTGGGAGATGGAAAAAATCAACCCTCTCTTCCCTCAAGCCGACGTGGCCATCGTCGTGGGCGCCAATGACGTGACAAACCCCGCAGCCCGCAACAGGACCAGCTCCCCTCTCTATGGCATGCCGATCCTCGATGTAGACAAAGCGAAGACCATAGTCTTCATCAAGCGCTCCACACGCCCCGGTTTTGCTGGGGTGGACAATGACCTCTTTTACCTTCCGAATACGATGATGGTCTTTGGCGATGCAAAACAGGTACTGACAGATCTCGTTGCCCAGGTAAAGAAGCACATAGGCTAGAAAATGGATAAGCCACGTTTAGTCCAACCCGATTGTGTGTGGGGGTTAAAATCTAATCCCCCAAACCCATGCATGAAAGAATATTGCTAAATACTACGAAGAATGACCTATTGAACAGATGTTTGAAAAGCAGGGGCACTCATTGGCAAGTATCCAATCAATGATTTCACCAACCGAAGAAGAATATCAACAAAACCTTTCATTATTAAAAACAAAAATCCCTCTCAATAGGTGGAACCAATCCGAATTTCGTAAAGAAATGATCAAGCCTGATCTTGAAGAAGCAATACGTTCATTGATGCGTTTTCAAAGAAATGTTGAGTACACTGTGAGCGAAGCTATGCGAGTTGTCGATTCAAAGGATAAGCATATGCCAAACAAGCCAACTTATCTTCATGAAGGCTTGCTTGGTCCCCCTGTGGGCATAGATTCACAATCGAGAAAAATGAAGGAACCGAAAGTCTATGACAGGTTAGTAGAAATAGGCAATAGAATAACGGATGATCTAGGTAAAAAAACAGGAAATATTATTTACGAATTGAAAAGTTCGTTAAAAAATGTGTTAGCTAATGACAACTTAACAGCCAAAAATTATTGGATTCATGCACATGATCAATTCGAGGAAGCGCATGTCGATATAATCGAATTTGAAGAAGAATTGAGATTTCTTGCATTGGTTTTCGCATATCCTATAGCAAAGAAGATTGAATTAAAAAGTCAATTAAGTCTAGAGGGATTTGATGGCGTTGAACGAAAACTTGAGGAAGTAGACACCAACATAAGCGTGAAACATTGGAAAGATGTCATCAGTCGGTGTAGAGACTCCATTGAATTGTTTTGTGCTACCCTTAGAAAAGTAAAATTGGGTGAGGAATCTGAAAAACGATTTACAAATGACTTAATCGCATTAAATAAAAAAAGTGTCATTGATGAAGCCGAGCAAAAACTCATAAATGGTGTTTATAGTTTTCTTTCGGAAAAAGGTAGCCATGATTATGATGAAACGAAGGTTACGCCTTACAATGCAGAAATAGCTGTTGAGGAAACATATTCTTTATTGGAAATGCTTCTGGAAATTAACAAGCGAAAAGTCCGCTAAATTAGCATAGGAATTATGTCTGAGGTGAGCAAGGATGGCAAGAAGTCGAACGAAGAAAACCAAAGCGCTGAAGAAGCAAAAAAGAAAAAATGAGAAATGGTAATTAAGATTAGACTTGAAGGGCAATCTTTGGGGTTAGGGGCTCTTTCTAAAAGATGTATGCTCATGCCTGAAAAAAGCCTGACGCGAGAAAGATTTTTTAAAACCAGTTAGTTAATGGCAACTATGCAGAACATCGACCCCATTTTTATCCTTCAACCAGTAATTGTAATCATTATCGCTTCAACGCTCTTAGTCTATTGGCATTCTAAGCGCCGCTTTCACCTCACTGTGCTTGTATATTCGCTTGTGGCCTATGCCGTAGCTATTGCACTCAAATACGCAGTACAAAGTCTACCCTTTGACATAGTACTGAACAACGTAGGATTAGGCATCTATTATGGGCTTCAAACAGTAATCCTCGAGGTAGGCCTCGCTTATTTGGTCGCATGGTATGCGATTTCACACGGCAAACTTGAGAGAAAAGATGCAGAAGCTTATGGCGCAGGACTAGCTTTCTGGGAAAACGCCGTCTTGCTGGGCATAATTTCCCTAATCAACCTAGTTGCCTACTATAGCATTCTCTCAACTAACACATCGCTGGCACAAACACTCTATGACCAACTGTACAAAAGCGCACCTGGATACTTTGCACCTGCCTCACAAGCATTGGGATCAGTAGCCTATGGCACTCTTGAAAGAGTGTCTTCGATCTTATTCCATTCCGCTTGGGGTTACCTCTGCTTTGTAGCCGCTTACCTCCACAAAAAACGGCTATTCCTAATTGCCCTGTCCATGGGCTTTGTCGATTTCTTAGTTCCCTTTGCACAAGACTTGGGACTACCTATCTTTGAAGCAGTACTTTTTGCGTTAGCTTCTCTCTCAGTACTTGTAGCTTGGTACGCAACAAGACAATTCAGAAATTTGGAAGCTGTTTAAGGTATGCCAATGCTGCCTTAAACGGTTCGTTCCTGATCTCGCAATTTAATTTTTGTGTCGATGAAATCTGACATCTTTTCCTCAGTAACAGTTGTGTCTTCCTGTTGTTTAGCTAATTGTTCTTCGATAACCCTAAGCAGTTCTTTTGGATTCACTGGCTTCATGAGATAAGTATCGGCGCCAAGGTTTAACGTCTCTATGGCATTGTCCATAGTAGCATGACCGGTAAGTATGATCTTCCGCATCCTAGGCGTACCACTGTGCATTCTGACGAGCAATTGGGTTCCCGGTATATCGGGCAAGACGAGATCAACAACGGCTACATTAAAGTATTGATTCGCAGATGCTTCGAGGGCCTCTTTACCGTTCTTTGCAGTCTCTACTGCATAGCCAATTCGCAATAGATATGATTTAAGCGTACTGAGAATATTCTCGTCATCATCAATCAGCAGTATCTTTTTTTTCTCAGCACTCATTGCACTTCAACTTTTTCTTTTTTCTATTTCATGTTCTTTATTAGATCTACTACGGTCCAAAGGAATGGTCAATTGCACAGCCAGTATGTGTGGGTTGAATCTTAACCCCTTGGGCTTCCATTCAGGGAGAAGGTTTATATCGGTCTTTCGATATCGTTAATTCGATATTGGTGAATCGATATGATGCCAGGATTCGGAAGGATGAGGCGTTGGGGCGGTCTGAGGTACATGATCCTTTACCAGCTGAGGGATACCCCCCTGAATGGCGTAGAGATAATGGAGAAGACTGAGAACATGAGCATGGGATGGTGGAGACCCTCCCCTGGCTCGATCTACCCGATGCTCAACTCCCTGGTGGAGGAGAGCTTCATCGTGAAGAGGGACGACGGCAGGTATGCCATCACGCAGAGGGGAATCGAAGAGATCTCTGGCTGGGGGATGCCGCACCAGGGGCAACACTCGGTGGAGAGGGCTGTCGAGGAGCTGGAGAACAACCTCACGTACTTGGAGGACTCCCCCCCTGACAAGGTGGCCCCGTTCGTAGCCAGAGTAAAACGCATTGGGGAGAGGGCGCAGAAATTGGGGAGTCGGTCGTAGAGGGTATAGCTGAGTGAACTACCTTACCTATTTCCTAATAGTTGCAATTGTGACCATAGGGTCCTGCTTCCTGACTGGTTGGCTCATGGTCAGGCATGACGAGCGGCAAGAAGCGAAGGAGTTAGGCAGGAAGCTCCTAGGTGAGCGAACCTCTGCGCCATTTGTATGTGTGGAGACTAAAATTTAACCCCAAACCCAATTTACAATAGCCTACAATTAATGCCAACCGGTAATGGATAACGGCTTAAAATGCTATCTGCCCGGTTTCCCTCTCGGGACACTTTTTTGCTTTTTGCCTTTTTGTTTTGCTGGCATATGCGCTCGATGTCATATGTGTTTGTTAACCTATTTACCACTATTCATGTTCAAGCCAAAAATAGTTCTGTCCTGGGGGGGATTAAATTTTGACCCCACACACACACAAGAAAACGCTGATTTAAACTTTGCAAGATCTTCAAATATGACAGCAGACCACAACAGAAATCTATCGAAAACGTTATACATTTCAGAATACAACATGGAAAAAAAGGGAGTTGATATTCTAAAATGCAGAACAAAATAGTAATTCTATTGCTGTGTATTTTGACCGTCTCTGTTTTTGTAAACGCTGTCGCAGCCGACGACTGGCCTATGGCCCACCATGATGCAGACCACACCGGCTACACTACATCCAATGGTCCCCTTACCAATAGCACCCTGTGGACCTTCAAAACCATTAATAAGGTAGAATCCTCAGCTGCTGTCGCGAACGGCTATGTATACGTCTCCTGCGGTGACATCTTTTATTATACAAGCAATGTTATGGTCTACTGCCTCAATGCCCAGACCGGCGCCCTTGTGTGGAATTTCACGCCTGGCGGTTACTGTTTCACTCCAGCTGTTGCCAATGGCTACGTATACCTTGGCTCATATGATAACCACCTCTACTGCCTCAACGCCACCACCGGCATCCAAGTATGGAATTATAGCGCCGGCTCCTATGACGATGTATACGCGCCAATAGTCACCAACGGCTATGTCTATGTAGGCACTTCTTTCGGGGGGCTCCTATGCATTAACGCAACTACCGGCGTGCTGGTTTGGGATTTTGCCGCCTCTGGTGCAGCAGCCTATAACCCATCCGTCTCCGGCGGCTATGTCTACGTCGGCTGCAGTTCAGGCACCGTCTACTGCCTCAATGCCTTGACAGGCACACCCGTATGGAACTACACCACAAACGGTGGGGTACAGGACGCTCCAGTTGTTTACAACGGCAATGTCTACTTCGGCTCCGGGGGTCCCTTCACTGGCCACTATAACGTCACCTGCCTCAACGCCCTGACCGGCGCCTTTGTTTGGAACTTTGTTATACCGACAGGTGAATTCGGGGATGTGGCTGTCGCCAACGGAAACGTCTACGTACCTGTACTTAACAGCGACCTCTACTGCCTCAACGCCCAGACCGGTGCCCAAGTATGGGTGGCCGGATTAAGCGCTCCTGTTGAATCCTCGCCGGCTGTCACAGCCAACGGCTATGTCTATGTTGGCTCCGAAGACAACAACGTTTACTGCCTAAACGCGCAGACAGGTGCTTCGCTGTGGCATTACCAGACTGGCGGCGCAGTATCCTCCTCCCCGGCCATCGTCAACGGAGTCCTCTACATCGGTTCCGATGATCAGAAGGTATACGCCTTCAAGAGCACACAAGCTCTACAGAACGCAACGCTCAGCATAGACGCATCTTCGAAACATATCACCAACCCTCCTGAATACAAGCTTACCATTTCAGGCACGATTACTCCGGCCCAGTCGGGGACCGTAACCATTTACGAGTCCATAAATGGCTCAGCCTGGGGAGCTCTCGATTCCTACCAGGCTTCCCTGTCAAATGGTGCATACAGCAATGTGCACTTCACTACGGATGTCGGTACCTACCAGTTCTATGCAGTCTGGCCAGGCGACTCTCAGTACAACCCATCGCAATCTTCGATAGTTACTGTAGCAGTTGGGGTCACTCAACCGACAACCCCGACACTCACCTGCACCCCAGCCTCATCCTCGCTGGTGGCTGGAAGCACCATGACCATAACCGGTTCCATGACACCTGCGGCCTCGGGCGAGACAATCACCTTGACCTATACACCGCCCAGTGGCAGCCCGATCGCAAGGACAGTGACTACCGATAGCCAAGGGCATTACCAGGACATGTACCAACCCCAGTCCAATGGTACCTGGAGCGTGACAGCATCCTTCGCCGGCGACACCCAGTACAGTGCCGCGTCCAGTCCTACGGCCACCTTCACTGTGGGGGCTGAGCAGCCAACAAGTAAAGGCTGCGTCATTGCCACCGCAACCTACGGATCAGCCATGGCCCCCCAGGTCCAAGCCCTGAGGGACTTCCGCGAGAACATCGCACTGAATACTTTTGCCGGGTCCAGCTTCATGACCGTCTTCAACGCCTGGTACTATTCCTGGAGCCCACCCGTAGCAGCTCAGATAGCGCCATCGGCACCCCTCAGGGGGGTGATGCAGGTTGTGCTCCAACCAGTCCTCAACATACTCCAGGTTGCAACCTATACCTACTCCTCATTCACTTTCAATAGTGAGTTTGCCATATTCATGGCTGGCTTTGTGACCGCTGCGCTTCTGGGCCTTGTCTATGTCTTCCCCATAGCCACCCTAGGTCTGTTTACCACTACAAGATTGAAGAAGAATTGGAATCTGCCTAAGATGACTTCTTTGAAGTACTTAGTCATGCCATGGCTCGTCAGCATTGCCCTAATCGCCATTGCTGAGATTGCGCTGTCACCAGTCCTGATGATGGTTGCCAGCAGTGCGTTCATCTTGCTAACAATTATTGTCATTGCAGGGGCTTTATCGCTGCAGATAAATCGGGCTCTCAAAAGAGCCTAATCTTCTTTTTTTATTATTCATTGCGTGATACACGCCATATGCTACACGTGATACAGTGCAGAAAGGGAGAGAGACAGAGTAAGTAAGAGTAAGAATTTGGGGTGTGTGTGTGGGTTAAATTTTAACTCAAATTTAAAATATTGTTTGTCCCTGGCGATGATCTCACACTCTCATTGATCCATGTCGTTGAACGCAGCGGCATGCGCCCTCATTTCTATTGGGGGCTCCTTTCCGCGTGACTATTACCTTCATATACCAAAAAAGTAATATTGGTTACTATGAAGCTGATCTGCAAGAAATGCGGCTCTGATCTTTTCATAGTTGACCAGGACGGAGAAAACATTACTTTAAAGTGTGCTGAATGCCAACCCGGTCCCCAAGGCCCAGCGGGCCTCCAGGGCCCAGAAGGGCTACGAGGCAAGGAAGGACCTGTGGGCCCCCAAGGCCGACAGGGCAAGCAGGGCCCAGTGGGCTCCAAGGGATCGCTGGGTCCCCAGGGGAAGCAAGGTGCAGTGGGTCCTCAGGGCCGACAGGGCAAACAGGGCCCCATAGGTCGCCAAGGTCCCCAAGGGTACCCTGGTGAAAAGGGAGATGTTGGGTCTAAGGGTGAGAAAGGCGATCCAAGCAGCGTTCCGGGACCCCCAGGACCTTCTGGTGAACAAGGCCCACCGGGCAAGGAGGGTCTGGAAGGACCATCAGGCAAGGATGGCCTAGATGGGTTGCCTGGCAAGGATGGTGATCAAGGTCCCCCTGGTATTCCTGGTGAAAAGGGGGATGTTGGTCCTCAAGGCGAAGCAGGTCCTCAGGGGGCGGAAGGAGAGAAAGGTGACCAGGGTTTGCCAGGCCCCGAGGGGTTACTCGGATTGCCAGGAAGAGATGGCATTGACGGCCAACCCGGAAAGGATGGTCTCCCCGGACTGGCTGGAAAAGATGGGGCGGATGGGCAGCAAGGACCCCGGGGAGAGCCCGGTCTACAGGGCGATCAAGGTCCCCCAGGTCTGCCAGGCGCGCCAGGTCCCTCTGGCCCACAAGGAGAGAAGGGGGATGCAGGGCCCAAAGGAGAACAAGGCATTCCAGGCCCAATGGGGATACCTGGTCTGCCTGGACCAGCTGGGGAACCGGGTCCACAGGGACCTAAAGGCGATACTGGCTTAGAAGGCCCTCCGGGACCTAAGGGTGATGCTGGACCTCCAGGGTCAATGGCACGACCATCACTCCAACAGGACCATATCATGTATGACAGCGGGTGGATTGAGCCAACCCAGGACCTCACCTATGGGAGGTATTTCCAAATTGTGCACAATTTGAATTCACCCCTCGGCAGATACATTGTCTTCTTCATT
Organism: Candidatus Methanomethylicaceae archaeon; assembly: GCA_015660995.1. Taxonomy (GTDB): domain Archaea; phylum Thermoproteota; class Methanomethylicia; order Methanomethylicales; family Methanomethylicaceae; genus JACTUC01. Next base: position 94,801 of record JACTUC010000008.1, read on the forward strand.
GGGGCCAACGAAGATTTCAGCACCCTCGAGATATTCCAAAATTGCCGCATAGTGGAACATGATAACAACCAGTTCCGCCTGTTACCATTGAGCGGGACTGTGCTTTCCCATGGCAGAGTTATAATGCTTCGAGGCTGGAACAAGAATTTCTACGCCTATGACAGTGCCCAACCAGAGCTTGGCGAGTAGAAATTTAACCCCAAATCCAAACTATTTCCAGAACTCAAACCATTTCTTCTTTGGTGCTTCGACCTTAGACGTTTCCGACTTTTCTTCCAACGGTGGTTCGAATGTTCTCTTTCCGTCGTCAAGTACGTAAAACCACGTTTTCAGATAGGAGTCATAGACTTTATTTGCCATATTTTTTCCACCTAGTCCCTTATCGTCTCATTTCTTGGGTATATGAAGCGTACTTCTTATGGCGCTCCCCAGACGCCACTCTTAAGCTACAAGGATTAGTAGTACAAGGGATACAATTGATTATGTGTATAAAGGAGTTTGATATGAGCGGATGACGAGCCATAGGAATAGGGTCTTGCGCGGGCTAGGCGTGATTGGACTACTGATCTGGTTGGTGGCGTTTATACGAGCGGCATTCCTATCGGGCCCTAACTGGCTGGTTGAAGTCCTTTTGGTGGCTGGTGCAGTCTTTTTATTGGCTGCAATCATACTGTGGTGGTTTTGGAAGGATTCCAAGGGTTAGGGGTAAAATTTAACCCACACACACACACAACACGCGCATATTGAAAAGCCAAGGCAACGGTAAAAAATAAAAAAAGGAATCATTCATCCAGAGGCTCGATGACGATCTTCCCGTCGTCTGTGAACCTTACCTTCACTTTAGTGGAGGAGTGGGCAGTGAACGGGAATGCTGTGTCCCCGACCACGCTCTGGGGGAGGTAGATGAAGAATTTGCCGTCCTTCCGTTTGAATATGCTTCCTGTGCCTTCCCTGACCATAACGACACCTATGACTTTTCATATGGATTGTTGGCACATTATTAACCTTTCGTGATCACTCTTTTGTATAACCTAGAGTTATACCTGAAGAAATAGATCAGGGAATACAGAGTTTATCGTGTAAATAGCAACCCAAGAGGTGAATGAAACGCAAAGGAAACAAAAGTTGCTTTTGTTAATACCACTATTGTTGCTCGTTGGAACAGTCGCCGCCGCACTTGTTTGGCATAGCAATAGCTTTAATGTGCTTCAATCGCAATTTACTCTTCTTGGTGGTCCACAAGACATCAACACGATGTATGTTGGTGATACGGGACAGTGCAACATAACTCTTATTGCAAATGGTAATTACGGGGGCGGTGGGCATTTACAGATGTCATTGCCGCCTGCTACGGCTTCTTTCGGCTTGGTCAGTGTAACCTTGGATGGTCAAGCTGAAGGTGGTGTAAGTATGGATGGTAGTGGGCTTGCCAATATACCCGTAATGAACGGCGGTCAGGTGCTAACATATATAATTAGTTTCACTCCAACATCGGCTGGGAATGGTTGTCAATTAACAGCAACAGTGAACCCATAATCTTAATATCTTTTTTTTATTATCAGAATCGGACAACGTCATCACATCCTAACAATTCTAGGAATCCATCGTTCATTCTCATTTCTTAGATACTTGGCGAACAGCAATGCCTCTTCATTAATTAGAGTCTCAATGGTCTGCCTTTCTCAAAATAACTTTTCTTAGACTGCTTTTCTAGCATTGAACAAAGCTACCCCAATTAAGACTACAGCAAGAAGTATTGCAATCACACCTTCTGGTAGATAAGGCTGAATCATCCTTCCTGTAGGAATATTTACTTGATAACCAAGCACAGTCATAGTCTGCATTTCGGCCGCTGAGTAGGTGCACAGGTATATTCCTACAACTATCAATATCGCTCCGAGAGCAAATAACATGTAGCTAACATTATTATTTGCAGGTTTATTCTCTGTATTTGTTGTTGTTACTTGTTCTGGTGGCTCAATATCCATTTTGCTTTTTTGCATAATAATACCTTAACTAGTCTTGAGTTATGGAAGAAAGTACCCTAAAGAGTTATCTTGGCTATCGATCGTCTCAGAATTCTCTTAATCATCTGCCGATTCTGTAAAAAATCAGCGATCTCTTTGTTCTGTTTACCATAGCGAAAAACGATTTTGGATCTTCGACCTCAGAATCGATTATATCGAACTTGCAACAGAACAGGTAGCGTCATTGGTTGGTTTTCAAGATGCCCTTCTGCCCTAAGTGTGGAAAAGAAGTTGATGCAGAAGCCGAATATTGTTATTATTGTGGCCAAACATTACCTAAAAAACAACCTTCTCAAGAAACTAAGCCTGTTCCCACTTCACAACCTGCTCCTGAATCGCCTCCTCAACCAATGCCAGAAGAATTACCTCTGCCTACAAGTCATAGAACTCGGAATGTCGTTATTGCTATTGCGTTGATTGTCACTGTGGTAGCAGTAGTCATTGTTGCTTACGCCTTCGTTTCAGGCTTTATTAGTGCTTCAATGATCTTGCCCACACGGGGTACTTATGCTATGTCTCTTGTCAATTATTCATTCAGCCCATCAGGTTACGTAACTATCGTTGTAAACAATACAGGAAATGCCGGTCCGCTTACGATCGGCAGCGTTTACATTGATAATGCATCAGTTACTTTTACAGGCGGAGCACAATTCGGTCCAGGTACCACCACGACTGTAGTTACCACTTCGGGACCAATTACTGACTCCTTATCACATCAAGTCCGAATTGTGTCTACTGTCGGCGCGGGCCTTGATTTTCCCATAAAAAAATAATGTCAGAAGTAGCTACCTTGGTGTGTGTGGGGTTAAATCTTAATAAAAAAATCCAAGTCACTTCTTTCGATAATCCTTAAGGTATTCAAAATAAACAAATACGCCAAACAACAGAACGATATTTATCGTAAAATATTTCAAAGAAATATCAAAATTTGACAATGCTGCTACACCAAGTATGGTAGCAACTATAAAACTGAGAAGCGCTATCATTACCCCAATTTTAGTCCAATTCTTTTCTAGCGTTTCTGGCTTTTCTGACATAATTTTTATCAGTGTATGCATGGGGATTGAATTTTAATCCCTATCAGCTCCTGCCACCAATTGATGTATTTATTAGCCTCGGCTATGGCTGCTTTCAGCACTTCTGGATCCTCCCAGGGATGCCTAGCCTTGTGGTGCTCGAAGAACTCCCCCCCGCTGTCGTAATAATAGCCGCACCGCTTGCAGTAGATGTTTCCCTTTGGGCGCTGGATCCCGTCCTTCCGCATCTCTTCCTCGGTCGATTCGCGCGGTGGCACGTAGCTCATGCTATCCACTGTGTCACTTTCGCCTAATCTTCCCTCCGGGATCATCAAATTGATGTAGAAGCGATGGTTGCGGGCGAGAAACTCAGTTTCGTAGAGGATACACTGAGGTTGTTCTTTATTCGAAACTTTGCCTAATTACAGAGTGGCATTCCATTGCTTGGCGTGCGCTAAATGTGTGTGTTAAAAATTAACCCCACACGCACAAATTTTTGGAACAAAACTAATAAGATAAATACAATTTGAATTAATGGATAACGATGTCTAAAGCGTTAATTGTTTACGGCACAAGAACTGGAACAGCCGCTATCACTGCGCAGGACATTGCTCGTGAACTTCAAAACCAAGGCGTAGAAACCAAAGTTGTGGATGCAAAAAAAGAGAAGATCGAATTCATAGCTGAATACGACCTGATAATTGTCGGCAGTGGCATCCAGATGGGTCGCTGGACTGGCGAGCCCGAGTCGTTCCTCAAGAAATTCCAGAAAGAACTGGCTGGGAAGAAGGTGGCGCTGTATGTGAACTGCGGATCCGCTGTCGAGGCAATGAATGAAGGCAAGCCGGAGGTCGCTACCAATGCCAGAAGAAGGTACCTTGAAGAGAAGGCTGCCAAGTGTAACCTTGCGCCGGTAGCATTGGGCTTCTTTGGAGCTATCTATAACTTCAACACAATGTCGTGGATTATGAGAAAGGGAATGGAAGGGGAACGCCCCAAGCTTGCTGCAGCATACAAAGAAACTCAACCGGGCGTGTACGACACACGAGACTTAGACAGGATCAGGAACTGGACAAGAGAACTCTTGACGAAAATGCAGTAACAATCGGGAGCCATCCATTGTGTGTGTGGGTTAAATTAACTTCCCCCGTGTTCTCTTCAAGATGAATCCCAAGTCTTCCCATAGATGCGTTTATTAGTGGTTCATAGAAGAATCGATAATCGCAGAATGGAGTCCCCCAATATGTCGAGCCCGTTCACGCCTCCGCCAGACATAATCGTTGTGACGACACCATTCGTATCAGGTTACCACGTGACACGAGTCATCGGTATTACGTTTGGGCTAATCGTAAGGTCCCGCGGATTGGGGCAGAACATATGGGCCTTCTTCCGGTCTTGGGGTGGCGGGGAGATCTTGGTGTACACGCATCTCCTCGAACAGGTGCGCTCTCAGGCCGTCCAGCGACTCGCTGAACATGCAAAGGACCTTGGGGCAAATGCGGTCGTTTCTGTAGGCTTTGACACATCGGAGATAGGAGCAGCGGTGACGGAGGTTCTCGCCTATGGGACCGCGGTGGTTGTGGAGCCTGACACCCAACCTGCGCAGCCCGTTGCGCTCCACTGAGATAATTCGCAGAGAGAGCGCATGATTTACAACCTATGGTTTTCTATCATTTTAACCTTGACTGTGTGTGTGGGGGTTAAATTTTAACCCCCAAACCCAACCCCAAACCCAAACACATACACCCTAAGTATTGTTTTGTTTCTTTCTTTGATTTTCACGCCATTTCCTATGATATTTATTTATCTGATCTTTATGGCTTGACCTATATTCTCTCGCATACTGTAACCTGGCTTCTCGGTGAGT